>DASTWO010000175.1:0-5145 GCA_035776675.1 Caryophanales bacterium | reverse complement strand
TTTTTGTTTCCTCTGTATGTAAGTCTTGTTTCATCATATCACAATATATAGTGTGCTGTCCAAACCAAACAACACTATATATCGTTCATTTGATCAGAAACATGTTCATTTGTCAACTGCAAAAAAGGGAGAAAAGGGGCGATTTTTGCCGAAAAAGCCGCGAAACTACCCTGAGAGTCAGGTTTTTGGAGAAATTCACGGGTTGTACTTTGAAGGATCATTTGTTCTTTTTCTTTTGGCATTTTCCTTTGATTCTTTCACCAGCTCGTTTTATAATTTAAGAAAAAGAACTTTGAAATGCCGACAAGGGGGCTAATACACATGTTATACGTTGCAATTGGCATCATCGTTGCACTTCTCACCTATCTTATCGTCACAAGGTTGTCCCAACAGCGTTACCTGAAAACCTTAACCGAAGATCAATTCAGGGATGGTTACAGAAAAGCACAATTGATTGACGTCAGGGAACCAAATGAATTTGAAAACGGCCACATATTGGGGGCCCGTAACATTCCAATGTCACAAATGAAAATGCGGCTTTCAGAGATTCGCAAAGATAAGCCGGTCTATTTGTATGACCAAAATGGAATGCGAAGCGCCCGATCCGCCTCTCTGTTAAAAAAGAAAGGCTATGAAGACCTGAATCATCTAAAAGGCGGTTTCAAAAAGTGGAATGGAAAGGTGAAAAAGAAATAGGCGTTTCACATTGATGAACGGAGTGCAAAAATGCACTCCGTTCTTTTTTTATCCTTCATTTTTCTCATAACGCAATATCGGATTTCGTGCCGCTGTGGTTTCATCCAAACGGCGAACCGGTGTATTATAGGGAGCTTCTTGCACCGTCTCCGGCTCTTCCTCGGCTTCTTTGGCGATTTGAATCATCGTATCCGCAAATGCGTCGAGCATTTCCTTCGCTTCCGTTTCCGTCGGTTCAATCATCATTGACTCATCGATAATGGTCGGAAAATAGATGGTTGGCGGGTGGAAACCGAAGTCCAAGAGCCGCTTCGCCATGTCGAGCGTACGGACGCCAAGCTTTTTTTGCCGTTTGCCGGACAACACAAATTCGTGTTTGCAATGCTGCGAATACGGCAGAATAAAATACGGTTCAAGACGGCGCATCAAATAGTTGGCATTCAGCACAGCGTTCTCGGACACTTGCCGCAACCCTTCCTCTCCCATTGTTCGTATATAGGTATAGGCGCGGACATTGATTCCGAAGTTTCCGTAATAAGGCTTAACACGGCCGATCGACTGCGGACGGTCATGATCAAAACGGTAGCGTCCTTCTTCTTTCACAAGTAACGGTTTCGGTAGATACGGCAACAAATCCGCCTTAACACCAACTGGCCCGGAACCTGGACCACCGCCGCCATGCGGGCCTGTAAACGTCTTATGCAGGTTAAGATGGACTACATCGAATCCCATGTCCCCCGGCCGGGTAACCCCCATGATCGCATTCATGTTGGCACCATCATAATACAGCTTTCCGCCTGCGTTGTGAATCACTTCAGCTACCTCAAGAATATCTTCCTCAAAGAGCCCGAGTGTGTTCGGATTCGTCAGCATCAATGCCGCTGTGTCCTCACCAGCAACACGTTTCAAGTCCTCCACATCGACAATGCCTTTCTCGTTCGACTTAACGGTAACCGCTTCAAAGCCAGCAACAGTCGCCGAAGCCGGATTTGTACCGTGCGCTGAGTCGGGGACGATTACCTTCGTCCGATTGAAATCGCCGTTTGCCTCATGGTAAGCGCGAATCATCATGAGGCCGGTCCACTCGCCCTGGGCTCCAGCTGCAGGCTGTAATGTTACTTCATCCATGCCGGTAATTTTGGCGAGATTTGTCTGCAAACGATACATTAACTCCAAAGCTCCTTGTACCGTTTCCTCCTCCTGATCAGGATGAATATGGGCGAACCCGGCAAGGCGGGCAACATCTTCATTGATTTTTGGATTATATTTCATTGTACAGGATCCAAGCGGATAGAAACCGGAATCCACACCGTAGTTACGTTTCGACAACGCCGTATAATGCCGCATGATTTGCAGCTCTGACACTTCCGGCAACTCAGGGGCTTGATTCCGAAGATAATCCTCCGGAATGATATCCTCTAGATTTTCCTCCGGCACATCAAGATCCGGCAAGCTGTAACCGATCCTTCCAGGTTGGCTGTATTCAAAAATCAATGGTTGATCTTTTGAATCCGCTGACTTTCTTCCGATTTCCGGCCGTTCAACGGTTTCCACCTGTTGGTGTTTTGCGGTCATTGCAATCCCCCCAATTCCTCTGCAAGTGCGTCAATTTCCTTCCTGTTACGGAGTTCCGTGACCGCAACAAGCATTTGTCCTTCCCGATTCTTGTCATCACGGCCAAGATTATAGCCACCGATTATACCGGCCTCAAGCAATTTCTGATTGACTTCTTTCACCGGCTTCGACAATTGGATGACAAATTCGTTAAAAAACGCACCGGAATAAACGAGACGAACCCCTTTCGCCTCCAACGCCTTCTTTGCATACAAAGCTTTTTGTGCATTTTGGCGGGCGATTTCCTTGATCCCCTGCTTGCCTATCGCACTCATCGCAACTGAGGAAGCAAGGGCATTCAGCGCCTGGTTAGAACAAATATTTGAAGTGGCTTTATCGCGACGAATATGCTGTTCGCGGGTTTGCAGCGTCATGACAAAACCACGTTCACCGTTTTCGTCGGTTGTTTGGCCAACAAGGCGTCCCGGAACACGGCGAGTGTGTTTTTTCCTGGTCGCAAAATAACCGCAGTGCGGGCCGCCAAACGATTCGGGAATCCCGAAAACCTGCGTATCACCCACAACAATATCAGCTCCAAAAGCCCCAGGGGGTGTCAAAAGGCCAAGTGCCAACGGATTACTGGATACAATCAACATCGCTTTTTTAGCGCTGTGTGTGATTTCTTCTAATTCTTTCAACGGTTCAATCTGTCCGTAAAAGTTGGGGTACTGTGCAATCACTGATGCGGTATCGTCGTCCACTGCGGCTTTTAATTTTTCCAGATCCGTCACACCATCTGTAGCCGGAATTTCAATAACTTCAAGGCTTTGTCCTTTGGCATAGGTGTGAAGAACACTGCGCGCCTGCGGATGAACGGCTTCCGAGACAATAATTTTCTTTTTTCTAGTCGCCCCAACACTAAGAACAGCCGCTTCTGCCAATGCTGTCGGTCCATCGTACATCGAAGAATTCGCCACATCCATCCCGGTCAGTTCACAAATCATCGTTTGAAATTCAAAGATGGCCTGCAATTCTCCCTGGGAAAGTTCCGGCTGATATGGAGTATAAGCGGTATAAAATTCAGAACGTGATATAACATGATTTACGATCGACGGAATATAGTGATCATAGACTCCTGCACCCAAAAATGATGCATTTTCCTTTGTATTCGCGTTTTGTCCCGACAACCCGGACATAAATGACATCAGTTCCGGTTCCGACAGGGCTGGCTCAATGTCAAGCGAACCCTTAAAGCGAACCTTTTCCGGAATATCGGAAAACAATTCTTCTGTCTTTGAAACACCGATTGTCTTGAGCATTTCTTGTTCATCATGCTCGGTCATCGGCAAATAGCGAAACTTGCTCATGAACAACTCCCCCTCATCCTATCTCTTATAAAACGGGGTTTTTACAACCTCCGCTTTCAGGCGTTTTTTTCGCACCTGCACTTCAACTTCCGTCCCCAATCCGGTGTACTCGCGTTTCAACAAAGCCAACCCGACGTTTTTCTTTAACGTCGGCGATTGGGTCCCGGTGGTCACATGGCCGATTTTCTCCTCACCGCTGAACACTTCGTAATCGGGGCGCGGGATGCCTTTTTCGATCATTTCCAGGCCGACCAGCTTTCGCGGCGCGCCTTCTTCTTTTTGCTTTTTCAACACAGATTTCCCGATAAAATCAGGCTCTTTATCTGTCTTTACCGCAAAGCTGATCCCGGCCTCAACAGGCGTGATCTCCGGCGACAATTCCTGACCGTAAAGAGGCAATTTCGCCTCGAATCGAAGCGTATCGCGAGCACCCAAACCGCAAGGAAGCAGCCCTTCGGGTTCCCCGGCTTTGATAATCGCTTCCCACAAATCTCCGGCATCGCCCGAATCGCAATAGATTTCGAAACCGTCTTCTCCGGTATAACCGGTCCGGGACACCAGAGAACGAATCCCCGCCACTTCGACGTCATCTTTGAATTTGAAAAACTTAATTTCACTTAAATCTGTTTCTGTCAACGTTTGTAAAATAGCTTCGGCCTTCGGCCCCTGAATCGCGAGTTGTGCCTTTTGATCGGATATATTTTCAACTTCGACATCGTTAAAACCTTTAGTGTGCGAAGCGATCCATTCAAAATCACTGTCACTGTTCGCCGAGTTAATAACCAGTAAATAATCATTTTCTGCCTTCTGATAAACAATCAGATCATCGACCGTACCGCCGTTTTCATAACACATAGCTGTGTACTGTGCCTTCCCCGGTTGCAATTTCGATACATCATTCGTAACCAAATATTGCAAAAACGCAAGAGCCCCTTCACCTTTTGCAGTTACCTCTCCCATATGGGAAACATCAAACAGCCCGGCTTTCGTGCGCACCGCCTCATGCTCCACCTGAATTTTCGAGAATTGTACAGGCATCTCCCAACCGTGAAAATCGACGATTTTCGCTCCATATTTTTCATACAAATCAAACAATGGTGTCCGTTTCATCCGCCAATACCTCCCTTATATTTGTACCGTTAGTCGCGACGTACAGGATGTACTAGCATCGGCGTTGTAACATGGATGTTACGTTCTTAGCCGATGTTCATTCTGCACGCTCAAAGAGGATTGTGTTCCGTGTCGACATTCGGTACGCCTTCTAATAAATGTTCATACCTAAAAAAAGACAGAGGAAAACACACAAAGTGTCTTCCTCTGTCATGAATCGACGTTTCCAGAGGTGCGTCCAACAAGGGTCTGTTTGCCTGAGAGTTTCACTTGGCGCTTGCTCCTTCGGCGCTTTCCGGCACTAAAGTGCCTTCCAGACTCTCCCCCTGCTGTCATTCGCCCTTCTCTAAATTTCATCATAAAAACCCTTAATTCCGTGAATACTACTTAATATTATCCTACCATCACTATCCTTCTA
>DASTWO010000174.1:0-2793 GCA_035776675.1 Caryophanales bacterium | reverse complement strand
GACATAGGGTACACTTCGTGTTTGCCATCAAGCCCTTTATAAGCCGGCAAAGCCTCTTTCTCCAATTCCTTATCCGGAATCAGCCCGTATAAATAAACAAGCTCAGCCATTTCCCTTTCACCTCTGCCGCTTCGTTAAATTCTCCCATTGTTCCATTTCCCGTTGTTTGGCAATCTCATATCTGGCCAACAATTCTTCTTCTTTTTCTTTGTACACATCTTCAGGGATCTCCTCTAATTCATACATCATTTGCAGCTGAATCAGCTTTTGTTGAATAGCAGGGAGATCATAAAGCTCCTTGTCCACTTCTTCCTGTACTTTCTCAGCGATTTTGATAACAACATTCACCGGTGCTGTAACCAATTTGTGCAGCATCAGGCTTCCTCAACCTTCAACCTGATATTGATGAAATTGTAGGCAGGCCAGGGTCCTGTATATTTAAAATCCACCTTGTCTTTCCACTTCTCATGCGCTTCATTGACCTTCTGGTCGAAATACTCCTCGTGATCCTTATCAATCAGAAACGCCGCATTCAGAAGCATCGTTTCACTTGACGGTTCATTTTGTTTTGCCGCTTCAGAAACCTGCTCCAACGGTTCAAAGATATCGGCCCGGATGTCGGCCTGAATCGCCTTAAAAAACTTCTGTGCCATTTCTCCAAGCTGAATGCGCTCATAAAAACCGGCAGCTTCTGATTTCTCCCGAACTTTCTCAGACATTTCCTCCATTTCAGGGCGTTTATGGATTTCCGACTCCAACCAGTCTTGCTTGCCGATGACCTTTAAGCCCAGTTCCATTTTTCCTTTAATTTCAGGAAAGAGCTTTTCGAACTGCGGATAAAGGTTTCTCAACAGTGCTTCCACGTCCTCTTTCGTTTTGAAGACATTCCCGAAGCTGATCGGAATCACGGTATCCTTTTTCTTCATCACAGAAGAGATCACATTTTGGTGCATCATCAGGTTTTCCTTGTTCGGGTGATAGATTTTCACAGGAGCCTCCACTGCAACCATGGCTGCATCTTTGTAGTGAAGGGTAAACGTTTCTCGCTCCTCCCCTTCAACGGACACTATCCCAAATCGGTCGTCATCTTCCGTTTGAATACCGCAAAAAATATAGATCCCCATTTCGTCGGATTGGGTCACTGTTCGCCCTCCTCTCGCCGATTTTCCTATACTGATACTCTCTCGCATTCCTGAAGAATGAGTTGATCCGCCTTTTGATCATGTTCCTTTTGATCGATACAACGGCTGACCGGATGCCACAATATATCTGTACACAACTGTTGGAATTCCTCATTGCCGCCATCTACCGCAATATCTCCTTCATAGGCAAGCCTTGCAATCATCATTGAAGCCCGCAAGCTTGGCCCCATGCTGTGACCGCCGCCGCACATTCCCCTGACTTTTGTCACAAATGCGGTAATGGCTTTGCCCTCATCTTCGGAAACCCCCGTTTTTCTGGAAACAATAGCGGCTTCCGTTTCATGATTCTTATAGCCAATAGGAATAGTAATAAGCCGATCTAACAAAGCGTCCTGAGTGTCATAGACCCCGGCGTATTCAGCAGGGTTACTGGTGAAAATAATATTAAACTCGGGATGCACACGAACAAAAGGCTCCGTATATTTCGTTCCGTATAACGGAAGAACTCCTTCTTCCAGGATGGAAAGAAATAGATTATTGGTTGATGGCCGGGAACGGGTAAATTCGTCATAAATTAACGTACAACCGTTCTTGACCGCTTCAAGTAATCGCCCATTGCGCCATGTCTCGGTAACATTTTCATCTTTTTTATAGACTGAGTGGACATACTGATCAACAACTTTTTCACTTGTGTAGCCCGTAAATGAACCTATCAAATCAGCATTAGACAACTCGTGGTTACCGTGCATTAACATGACCTGACGTTTCCGTTTCTTTGCCAGGGCAAGCGCAAGAGAGGTCTTCCCCGCACCAGCCGGGCCAGTAAAATGAACAGGATAACCCGCGTCCAGGTAATTCAATGAGCGTGACATTAAATCCCTGGTTTCTTCATCTTGAATAAAAGCTGTGGTCTCCCTGATGATATTTTCTTTTAATACGGTCATTTCCTATCCCTCCTCCTGGCAGACCACCTCCTATTCTTCTTGCGGGATGGCACTTCGATAGCGAATACTTTTCCTTGTAAAAGATGTCACTTCTTTTTCTGTATTTAACAGCACTTCATAAATGCCTAGCATCTCGTCCTTGGCGTATTTTCTCATGTACTCTCTTTCCTCGATCACTTCAATGATGACTTTCCAGCCTTCATCTCCTGCCTTTTCCAACGAGGTGATCTTGTGCGGAGGAGCTACATTTTCACTGAAAAAATCATTCACCGTCTGCATAATTTCTTTAATCTCCATTGGCCACCTCCATATTCAGGCAGCCAGGGTATTCCCATACCCTGGCTTTTCACAACTAAATGCTAAAAGCCTGATTATTTCTTTCATTGGGTTGGGATGCCAAACCTTTTTCTTCAACCTCATCCCTGAGTAACCCCACGGCTTCCGCATACCGCAGCCATGTATCCACACTGGCGATGACCACTCTTGCTTCAACAGTAAGTATTTCGATTCCCACAACAGAAACTCTGGCAAACGCGTCAATAACAATCCCTTTGTCAAGTATTCGGTCAATTACTTCCGCAAGGCTGGAGCTATCGGTACTTTTTTGAACAGTCATTCCCATCCTCCTCTTTAAGATTCATCATTAAGAACTCATTGTTTTGATATCTTTGGATGTTTTCATATCCTTTGAACCTTTCACATCCGTA
>DASTWO010000173.1:0-26410 GCA_035776675.1 Caryophanales bacterium | reverse complement strand
CAATTCGGACGGTTGGCCTTGGATCCTGTGTAGGTGTTGTTGTGTATGATTCGTCAATAAGGACTGCTGCTATGGCCCATGTCATGCTCCCTGATTCCTTGCTTGCAAAGGGAATTGTTTCGAATCCTGCCAAATTTGCTGACCGTGCCGTAGGGGAGTTGGTTGAAGTTCTTAAGCAGAAAGGGTCAACCTGTAAAAGGTTGAAAGCCAAAATCGCCGGTGGAGCGCAAATGTTTCAGTTGAAAAGCGGGAGTGAAAGTACCAGAATCGGCCCGCGTAATGTAAAGGAAATTGAAAGACAGCTCAAACGCTTCGATATTCATTTGGCGGCAGCCGAAGTAGGAGGAAGCAGCGGGAGAACCATTGAGTTCGATACTGAAAATGAAACTTTAATTGTCCGGACCGTTTATCAAGGAACAATTGAAATTTAAGAGAGGGGGATTTGAATGGCTCATTCCGTTGAGGCGGGGGAACAAAATATATGGAACAGATGGATTGAACAAAGGGATCCTGCTGCCGGCGAGCAGTTGCTTTCGATGTACATGCCCCTTGTTAATTATCATGTACAAAGGATTGCTGTCGGGTTGCCCCGAGGAATTGATTCAGAGGAATTAAGAAGCCATGGATTGATTGGTTTATATGACGCTTTAAATAAGTTTGATGCCGGACGTGATTTGAAATTTGATACATATGCTTCTTTTCGGATTCGCGGCGCAATCTTTGACGGCTTGAGGAAAGAGGACTGGATGCCGCGTTCCTTGCGGGAAAAGATCAGGAAGATCGAATCGGCTGTTGACAAATTGCAGCAGCAACACATGCGTCCAGTTACCGTCAAGGAGGTAGCGAAGGAAATCGGATTCAAGGAAAAAGAAGTGGTCGCTGCACAGTCTGAAGGTTTTATGGCAAACTTATTATCCGTAGACGAGGACCACAATCGTGATGAAGGTTATGCTCATCTTTCCATCAGGGATAAGAATTCCACCATGCCTGAAAAGGAATTGATCAAAGGGGAAACGGTCGGACGCCTTGCGGAGATGATCAAAACCTTGGGGCGAAAAGAGCAGCTTGTCATCAGTTTATTTTATTATGAAGAATTGACTTTAACCGAAATTGGTAAAGTTCTTGGCCTATCGACTTCTAGAATTTCACAAATACATTCGAGGGCGTTATTCAGATTGAAACAAGCCTTTATCCAGACGGACGGAGAAATGTCCGATTTGTTCGAAGAGGGGTAAATGATGATTGGATTCTTAATATTTATCAGTTTTATATTGCACGCAGCCGCGTTTTATTGGATCCTTCAATTGAAAAAAAGTGCGCGGGAAGGTTCGGAAGTTGAAGGGATGCTGTCGGTTTACTTGGATGAAATGAGGGAGGAAAATAATAAGCTCATTGAACGCCTGAAGAACATTGAAACGAAGGAAACCCCTGTTGAAAATAAGCCGATTTTGACATCTCCCGAAAAGACTGTGACCCGTCCGGAAAATGACGCCCCTCAGGAATCTTACAGTCCTCCTGTAGATTTAAATGAAAAGCAAGATCGGATTGATTCGTCGGTCGAGGCAAAAGCTCTGTTTCTGGCGGAACAAGGAATAGATAGTGAGGAAATCGCCAAAAGACTGGGGCGAGGAAAAGGCGAGATAGATCTGTTACTAAGATTGGCCGTCAGAAAGACCGGGCGGGAAACATAATGTGGATTGTTTAATAAACGGAATTCTTATACCACGAATGTCCGGAGATCAGTCTTAGGTTATGAACGATTACTTGATGAAAGAGATCACTATTTGTTTGAAAGATGCTGATTGAAAGTTTTCTTAACCGGAAACTTGTCAGTGGGTGACGATTATGGTATATTAACTGTCGGTGCTTAATACACACGTTTTGCTGATTTTCGCGGCGGTGCCGCGTTAGCGGTGTTGCGGAAAGATGAAGCAAACGGAGGATAAAAACCAATGAGGAGGTAACAACATGGCAGTCATTTCAATGAAGCAACTGCTTGAGGCCGGTGTTCATTTCGGCCACCAGACACGTCGTTGGAACCCGAAGATGAAATCATACATCTTTACGGAACGTAACGGCATTTACATTATCGACCTGCAGAAAACAGTGAAAAAGGTCGAAGAAGCTTTCAATTTTGTGAAAGACCTTTCCGCAGACGGTGGAAAGATTCTGTTTGTCGGAACAAAGAAACAGGCGCAGCATTCCGTGAAGGATGAAGCGGAACGTGCTGGCATGTTCTATGTGAATCATCGTTGGCTCGGTGGCACATTGACAAACTTTGAAACGATCCGCAAACGGATCAAGCGCTTGATAGACATTGAGAAAATGGAAGAAGACGGCACGTTCGAGGTACTTCCGAAGAAGGAAGTTGTCTTGCTTAGTAAAGAACGGGACCGCCTGCAAAAGTTTCTCGGTGGAATCAAGGAAATGAATACTCTTCCAGACGCGGTATTTATCATTGATCCGCGGAAGGAACGGATTGCCGTTGCAGAAGCACGCAAACTTGATATTCCGATCATTGCGATCGTCGACACTAACTGTGATCCGGACGAAATCGATTACGTTATTCCCGGAAACGACGACGCGATCCGCGCGGTGAAACTGTTAACTTCGAAAATGGCGGACGCCGTCCTTGAAGCTAATCAAGGAGAAGAGACATCCGCATAGACATTTGAAATGATAAGGGTGATGAAGGGAAAAGCGGCCCTTTGTCACCCTTTTTTCAAGGTTGCTTAAAATAATGGGAATGAACCCTTATTCATGAAGGAAGCGGAGATTCCGTTTCTACATAGCTTAACCTCGAATTAACTTCTAGACTGGAGGCATATAAAATGGCAATTACAGCAAAGTTAGTGAAAGAATTACGTGAGAAAACGGGTGCGGGCATGATGGATTGCAAGAAAGCCCTTACTGAAACGGACGGTGACATGGAGAAAGCAGCTGAATTCCTGCGCGAGAAGGGAATCGCGAAAGCTGCGAAGAAAGCGGACCGGATTGCGGCGGAAGGGCTCGCTTATATCAAAATCGAAGGAGATACCGCTGCTATCCTTGAGGTGAATTCAGAAACGGATTTCGTCGCAAAGAATGACAATTTCAAAGCATTGATTGAGAAATTGGCTTCTCATCTTGTGAAAGCCAAGCCGGGAACTGTAGAGGAAGCTCTTGAGCAAGACATCGACGGCGGCGGACAATCCGTTCAAGATGTATTGAACGAAGCCATCGCAACGATTGGCGAGAAAATCTCATTACGCCGTTTTGAAATTGTGGAGAAAGACAGCAGCGACTCTTTCGGAGAGTATCTGCACATGGGCGGCAACATTGGTGTTTTGAGTGTTCTTAAAGGAAGCGGAAAGGAAGACACTGCGAAGGATGTTGCTATGCATGTTGCTGCTATCAATCCGCGCTATCTTTCCCGTGACCAGGTAGCGGAAAGCGAAGTTGAAGAGGAACGGGAAGCTTTGAAGAAGCAAGCATTGAACGAAGGCAAGCCTGAACATATTGTTGAAAAAATGGTTGAGGGACGCCTGAATAAGTGGTTTGAAGAAATTTGCTTATTGGACCAGCCTTTCGTTAAAGATCCGGATCAAAAGGTCGGAAAATATGTGAAAAGTAACGATTCCGCTGTGAAGGGATTTATCCGTTATGCGGTAGGAGAAGGATTAGAGAAACGTGAAGAGAACTTCGCTGAAGAAGTACAATCGCAATTGAAAAAATAAGGGGACACTATGTGTTCCCTTATTCGCCATCTTTAACTTACAACTTCTTTCATACATCTAATCCTGGAGGTCATTATGACGGAACCGAAATATCGACGCGTAATTTTGAAACTGAGTGGAGAAGCTCTTGCCGGCAAAGATAACTATGGAATTGAACCTGCCATCATTCAGTCGATTTCCACGCAAGTTAAGGAAATTGCGGAACTTGGTGTCGAGGTAGCGATTGTGGTTGGCGCAGGAAACATTTGGCGTGGCAAGGTTGGCAGTGAAATGGGAATGGACCGCGCAACCGCAGACTATATGGGAATGTTGGCCACAGTGATGAACTCATTGGCTCTTCAGGACAGCCTGGAGAACTTTGGTGTCGAAACACGTGTGCAAACCTCAATCGAAATGCGGCAAGTGGCGGAACCTTACATTCGTCGCAAGGCGATTCGCCATCTTGAGAAGAAACGGGTCGTTATTTTCGCGGCGGGCACGGGAAATCCTTATTTTACAACGGATACAACTGCAGCTCTCCGCGCGGCTGAAATTGAGGCGGATGTGATCTTGATGGCGAAGAATAATGTTGACGGCGTCTATAATGCTGATCCTTCGCAAGATGAAAATGCACAGAAGTACGAAACCTTGTCTTACCTCGATGTGTTAAAAAAACAATTGGCGGTAATGGATTCCACAGCTTCCTCACTATGTATGGATAACGATATTCCACTTGTCGTTTTTTCCATTACTGAAAATGGCAACATTAAGCGAGCTGTTTTGGGTGAATCCATCGGAACCGTCGTGAAGGGGGAGTAATCATGTCAAATGAAGTGATTCAAACCACAAAGGATAAAATGGGAAAAGCCGTAGCAGCTTTTCGACGTGAAATTGCTACTGTTCGAGCTGGCAGAGCCAATCCATCTATTCTCGACAAAGTTATGGTCGATTATTATGGAGCGACCACTCCTTTGAATCAACTGGCCAGCATATCAACGCCGGAAGCAAGGCTTCTTGTCATTCAGCCTTATGATAAATCAAGCCTTCAGGATATGGAAAAGGCGATTCAGAAAGCGGATCTCGGCCTGTCTCCTTCCAATGACGGAGACCTTATCCGTATTTCTATTCCGCAATTGACGGAAGAACGGCGCCAACAACTTGTCAAGTTGGTGAAGAAATATGCTGAGGATGGGAAGGTTGCCATTCGCAACATTCGCCGGGATTCCAATGACGAATTAAAGAAGGCGGAAAAGAATGGGGATATCACTGAAGATGAGTTGCGTCGTTATACGGACGAGATTCAAAAACTGACAAACTCCGAAATCGGGCAAATTGAAAACATCGCGGATGAAAAAGAAAAAGAAATCATGGAAGTGTAACTGGTTTCACGTTACAATGATACAATAATGAGAAAAGCCCTCCTCTTTCGGTCGAGGGCTTTTTGTAAGATGATGGAGGATTCACGATGCTGGGGAAATTTTCAACGAAAAAGCACAAGGCACCCGAAGAAATCGATTCGGCGAATATTCCGGAACATATCGCCATTATCATGGATGGGAACGGAAGATGGGCGAAGAAAAAAGGATTGCCGAGAATCGCCGGGCACCGTGAAGGCATGAAAGTCGTTCGCAATATTGTTATGGCATGTGACGATATAGGCGTTAAAGCGCTGACGCTTTACGCATTTTCCACGGAGAATTGGAAGCGTCCGAGGAAAGAAGTCGACTTTCTAATGAAAGCTCCCGAGAAATTTCTTCTTACATATTTACCTGAACTTGTCGAGAAGAATGTTCAGGTGCGGACAATGGGAAGTCCGGACAATCTCCCGGCTTATACTGTAAACGCTGTTGAAACTGCTGTGGAAGAAACGAAGGATAATACAGGTTTAATTCTCAATTTCGCATGGAATTACGGAAGCCGCTTTGAAATGACTCAAGCTGTTCGGAACTTGGCTCAAGAGGTCAAAGACGGAAAGGTCGATGTCGATCAAATTGACGAAAGCATGATTTCCAATTATTTGTTCAGTCCACAGCTAGGGGACCCCGACCTTTTAATTAGAACAAGCGGTGAACTGCGCCTAAGCAATTTTATGCTTTGGCAACTTGCCTATACAGAATTATGGTTTACCGATGTATTATGGCCGGATTTCAAAAAAGCTCAACTGCTCGAGGCCGTTCATGATTTTCAGCAGCGAGGACGTCGATTTGGCGGTGTATAGTCCGAAGGTCAGGAACTCATAAGACCATGAAAGAGTTTCGAGCTGATCTCAGTGTCGTGCTTTCGGAATGCTTTGCCGTTCGGGTTTGGGCCAGGAAATTCCACATCTGTTTATGGGGGTTGTCATGAAACAGCGAATTATTACGGCCGCTTTGGCCGGTATCTTTTTCTTAGGTCTTGCGGTGATTGGTGGCGTTGCTTTCAGTTTATTGGTTATCCTCATGGCATTGGTCGGTTATCTGGAATTTTTGCGAATGAGAAAGATCAACCCATATTCTTTTCCCGCTATTATTGGATTCATTCTTGTTATTTTCATTGTACCCCGCTTCGAATTTTCATTAATCTCGCCTGTTGAATTGATCATGGCCGCTTTTTTGCTATTGTTAATTCACACAGTCCTGTCTAAGAATGCCTTTCATTTTGACCAGGCGTCATTTATTATGTTGGCTTCTTTATATGTGGGCTTTGGCTTTCATTATCTTATTGAGGCCAGGGTGTCTGGAAACGGTATCAGTGTATTGTTATTTATTTTGCTTTTAATATGGACAACCGACAGCGGCGCTTATTTCACTGGACGAGCGATGGGTAAACGAAAATTATGGCCGCGAATTAGCCCGAAGAAGACCATTGAAGGGGCCATCGGTGGGATTGTTGCCGCTCTCATCGTAGCTGTTTTGTATCAATTGTTATTTTCCGTATCCGAATCAATGGTGATTGTGGTCTTGTCAGCCTTTGTGATCGCGGTGTTCAGTCAAATTGGCGACCTTGTTGAGTCGGCTTTCAAACGTCACTATGGTGTGAAGGATTCCGGAAGTTTTTTGCCGGGACATGGCGGTATTTTGGATCGTTGTGACAGCTGGCTGTTCGTATTGCCGATTATGCACTTGTTTCATTTTATTTAATAGTCGAGATTATAGTAGAATGCTTGAATTTTATCGGTTTTAATTTTATTAATTTATAACGATGAGGATGGTATTGATGAAGAGGATCAGCTTGCTTGGTGCAACGGGTTCAGTCGGTCGCCAAACACTTGACGTTATTTCAGATCACCCCGATCAATTTTCATTAGTCGCGATGTCTTTTGGGAAGAATGTTTCATCAGGGCTCGATATTATTCATACATATCAACCAAGCCTGGTTGCCGTCGGTACAAAAGAAATTCGTGATGAAATTGTGAATATGGTGCCTTCCGATGTCAAAATCGTTTATGGTAAAGAAGGACTGATTGAAGCGGCTGTTTATCCGGAAGCAACCGTCGTTTTGAACGCGTTGCTCGGAAGCGTTGGTCTGGCACCAACACTTGCCGCGATCGATGCAGGCAAAAACCTTGCTTTCGCTAATAAGGAAACCCTTGTAATGGCCGGTCACCTCGTAATGGAAGCGGCTGAAAGAAAAGGGGTGCAAGTTCTCCCGGTTGACAGCGAGCATTCGGCCATCTTCCAATGTTTACAGGGAGAAGATCCGAATCGGATTTCAAAGTTGATCATCACTGCTTCCGGTGGAAGCTTCCGTGACAAGAAACGTGAAGAATTGGAAGGGGTTACCGTTGAAGAAGCGTTGAATCACCCAAATTGGTCAATGGGCGCCAAGATCACCATTGATTCAGCAACTATGATGAACAAAGGGCTTGAAGTTATAGAGGCCCATTGGCTCTTCGACATGCCTTATGAGCAGATTGATGTCGTGCTTCACAGGGAAAGTGTCATTCATTCAATGGTTGAATTCAAGGATACAAGCGTAATAGCCCAACTGGGGCTTCCGGATATGAGGGTCCCAATCCAGTATGCTCTTTCCTACCCGAACAGGCTTGAATTGAAAGGGGCAAAAGGGTTAAACTTATGGGAAATGAGAACCCTTCATTTTCAAGAAAAGGATCTGGATCGATTTCGCTGTTTGCGCTTTGCCTATGAGGCGGGCAAAATCGGCGGGACCATGCCAACGGTACTGAATGCGGCCAATGAAGAAGCGGTTCAGTTGTTTCTGGAAGGGAATATCACCTTTTTGGATATTGAAAGCAGAGTAGAGGCCGCACTTGAGCGGCATGATTCGCTTTCTTACCCGAATCTGCAAGAAATTCAAGCGGTTGACCAGGAGACAAGGGAATTTGTAAGGTCTTTGGACAAAAAGTAATGAATCTAATGCCAAATCCGGATGAAGGTACGCTCGCAAAAGGCAGGAGACCTTCTTCTGCCGTTCATCTGGCTTGAGACATCCGGTATCTGAAAGGGTTGGTCTTGTATGGAAACATTTATAGCGATTGTGATCATCTTCGGATTATTGATATCGATTCACGAATTGGGCCACCTGATTTTGGCAAAACGGGCCGGCATTCTATGCCGTGAATTTGCTATTGGGTTCGGCCCGAAGTTGTTTTCAGTAAGAAAATACGAAACGATCTATACGGTACGTTTGTTACCAATCGGTGGATTTGTACGTATGGCCGGAGAGGACCCGGAGACGATCGAGATTAAACCGGGTCAGCGTATCGGCCTGGTGTTTAATCAGGTCGGCAAGGTCAAGCAGATGATTATTAACAATAAGTCAAAACATCCTGAAGCTAGAATGATCACTGTTGAAGAGGCTGATCTTGAAAAGGAATTGTTCATTAAAGGCTCTGAAGGAGAGGAAGAAGTTCCGGAATATTTCCAGGTTGATGAAAGAGCTGATTTTATAGTCGATGAACAGGCTGTACAAATTGCTCCGTACCATCGTCAATTCGCTTCCAAATCTATTTGGGACCGAGTGCTGGCTATTTTTGCCGGCCCCTTTATGAATTTTGTTTTGGCGTTTATTTTATTTGTTTTGTATGCCATGATCGGAGGAATTCCTACTAATGAAGCGAAGCTTGGGGATCTGGTTCAGGACCGGCCGGCGATAGAAGCTGGTTTGCACCAGGGTGATCGTGTTCTTGCCGTCAACGATAATCCGGTTAATTCATGGAAGGAACTCGTTACCGTTATACAAAAGCATCCCGGAGATCGACTCGTTTTCAAGGTCAAGCGGGATGGAGAGATTCTTCAGGTGCCGGTTACACCTGAAAAACATAAACTCGGAAACGGTAAGGTAGAGGGCAGAATTGGGGCCTATGCTTCGATGAGACATTCATTGGTGGACTCGCTGAAATATGGTGTGAGTCGAACCATTCAAACCACGGGCTTGATTTTCGATGGCGTCGGGAAAATCATTACTGGGCAAATAGGAATCAATGGTCTGGCCGGCCCAGTCGGTATATATAGTTTCACCGGACAGGTTGCCCAACAAGGCGGTGTCATCGCCTTGATGAGTTTTGCGGCTTTCCTTAGTATTAACGTAGGGATCTTCAATTTATTGCCGTTGCCGGCTTTAGACGGTGGAAGACTTCTTTTTCTCTTGTTTGAAGCTGTTCGGGGCAAACCGATCGATCCGCAGAAAGAATCCATGTTACATTTGATTGGCTTCGCATTTTTGCTTTTGTTAATGATCGTTGTAACGTGGAATGACATTCACAAGTTTTTTCTTGGATAAATAGAAGAATTCGAAGCATTTCCATATGCTAATTTCAAGAATCGAGGTGCAAGTGATGAGACAAAGCCATACGTTTGTACCCACTCTCAGAGAAGCTCCCGCTGACGCGGAAGCAGCCAGCCACCAGCTGCTTTTGCGCGCGGGTTTTATTCGTCAAAACGCGGCGGGAATTTATTCCTATTTGCCGCTTGGCAAACGGGTACTGGGCAAAGTGGAAAACATTATTCGTGAAGAAATGGACGCGACCGGTGGCCAAGAGCTTCTAATGCCGGCTATTCAACCGGCCGAACTGTGGCATGAAACCGGGCGCTGGGAAGTATACGGTCCGGAATTAATGCGGCTTAAGGACCGCCATGGAAGAGATTTCGCACTCGGTGCAACCGGGGAAGAAATGATTACAAGTCTTGCCCGTGAAGTGAACTCCTATAAGAAATTGCCGATGACTTTGTATCAAATTCAAACCAAGTATCGTGATGAAAAACGTCCGCGTTTCGGACTATTGCGAGGCAGAGAGTTCATCATGAAAGACGCGTATTCCTTTGATACGACTCAAGAGGGTCTTGATCGAAGCTATGACGTTATGTACGAAGCTTATAGAAAAGTGTTTACAAGATGCGGATTGAATTTCCGGGCGGTCATTGCCGATTCAGGAGCTATGGGTGGCAAGGACACACAGGAATTCATGGCGCTTGCTGACATCGGGGAAGATACAATTGCCTATTCGGACACTTCTCAATATGCTTCCAACGTAGAAATGGCTGAAGTCCAATCAACATATGAGAGAATCCCTGAAACTCCGTTGGCTCTTGAGAAAAGTGATTCAGGAGCTGATGTGGGAAAGGAAAAACAGGTAGTCTCAAAGCTATTCACTGTTGATGGTACATATATTCTGGTCGTGGTACGCGGAGATCACGAGATCAATGATGTGAAATTGAAAAACTTGTTAGATGCACGGATTGTTGAACCGGCAGAAGAAGAAACTGTCCGTTCTTTGTTTGGTTGTGGAACTCAAGCGTTGGGGCCGTTCCAGGTTCCTGAAGACGTGCGGGTAATTTCCGATCACGCTGTTCAATACGTGGTAAATGGCGTGAGCGGGGCAAATGAAAACGGCAAATTCTTTATTAATGTTAATCCTGAACGAGATTTGGCTGTTGACCAATATGCCGATCTCCGCATAATCCAGGAAGGAGATCCTTCTCCAGATGGCCAAGGGAAAATCCGCTTCGCAAGGGGTATTGAAATTGGCCAGATCTTCAAACTGGGCACTTTCTACAGCGAAACGATGGGTGCCGAATTTCTTGATGAAAATGGACGGGCACAGCCGATGATTATGGGATGTTATGGGATAGGCGTTTCACGTACTATCGCTGCTATTGTTGAACAAAACCATGATGATCGCGGCATGATTTGGCCTCTTAGCGTGACACCGTTCGATCTTCATTTGATTGCTGTTAACATGAAGGATGAGGCCCAACGTGAAACAGCGGAGAAGTTATATGAACAATTGGGGAACCATTATGATGTTTTATTCGATGATCGGAAAGAGCGTGCTGGTGTGAAGTTCGCCGACTCCGATTTGATTGGTTTGCCGATCCGGGTAACGGTAGGCAAAAAGGCGTCGGAAGGAATTGTGGAGTTGAAAACCCGGAGTAATGGAGAAATGCGGGAAGTTCATCTTGACCAGTTACCTTCTGCCTTGACAGAACTCACAAAGGAACTCAGCCGCTAATTCGGGGGAGGAAGAAAGACAGTGAATGAAGACGAACAAGCAAAGAGAGAAAGTTTTCAAATCCTTCTCGATCAAATCAATGCTCCGCAGGATCTGGTCGATTCCCATTTTCAGCAGGCGCGTTTGGACAAGCTGATCATTGATACGGAAAGCCGCGACTGGCATTTTCAAATCCGGGTGCCGGCTGTGCTTCCTTACGAAGTTTATCAATGGTTCAAAACGCGCCTTGAAGAGACGTTTGCAAACATTGCTCCCGTCTCTTTTTCGGTTGCCTCGGACACCACAGAGATTTCGGATGCTCTTATTGCGGATTATTGGCCTGCCTTTGTCGGCCAGCTAACTGATTTGTCCGAATCTGTAACAACTTTATTGAAATCACAGAATCCCAGACTTGAAGGGTCCAAATTGATCGTGTCGGCTCGAAATGATACTGAAGCTGTTGTGCTTAAACGTAAGTTATCGGAGCCACTGAATCAAGGGTTTCAAAAGTTCGGTTTACCAGCTTTACTTCTCGAGACCGAAGTAAAGCAATCCGAAGTGGATTATGAGAAATTCCTGGAGCAACGGCAAAACGAAGATCGTACCAAAATGGCTGAAGCCGTTATCCAAAAGGAAAAAGCACAAAAGAAGGCGGAACAACAGGAGGCACCGTCCGGACCCGTCGCGGTCGGATATCCGATTAAAGACGAACCGGTGCAAATTCAAACCATTACAGAGGAAGAGCGGAAGATTGCGATTCAAGGATATGTCTTTGAAGCTGAAACGCGTGAACTCCGAAGCGGCCGGCTTTTGTTAACATTGAAAATGACCGACTATAGTGATTCCTTGCTTGTGAAGATGTTCTCACGCAAGGATGAAGATATTCCTAAGATGAAAGCAGTAGAAAAGGGCATTTGGTTGAAAGCGCGCGGTAGTATTCAACATGACACCTTTGTAAGGGATCTGGTTATGATTGCGAATGATCTTGAGCAGGTTCCCGGTTGGCATCGCACTGATGAAGCACCAGAAGGTGAAAAGCGAGTTGAGCTTCATTTGCATACGCCTATGAGTCAAATGGATGCTGTTTCTTCAACCACCAAGTTAGTGGAACAAGCTGGTAAATGGGGGCATGAAGCCATCGCGATCACAGATCACGGTGTGGTCCAATCTTTTCCCGAAGCGCATGCGGCCGGGGAAAAGCACGGAGTGAAAATTCTATATGGTCTTGAAGCCAATCTTGTAGATGATGGAGTTCCGATCGCTTACAATGAAGCCCACCGCAAGCTTACAGATGAATCTTATATTGTCTTTGACGTTGAGACGACAGGTTTGTCCGCCGTTTACGACAAAATTATCGAATTGGCCGCCGTGAAGGTGAAAAACGGAGAGATCATCGACAGATTTGAGCGATTTGCAAATCCTCATCATCCGTTGTCGCAAACAACGATCGACTTGACCGGAATCACTGACGATATGGTAGAAAATGCACCTGAGATCGAAGAAGTTCTTAAAGATTTCTACGAATTTACCGGTGATGGCGTCCTTGTTGCTCACAATGCAAGTTTTGACATGGGATTCTTGAATGTCGGGTATAAGAGTATCGGTTTTGAGAAAGCCGTGAATCCGGTGGTAGACACACTTGAACTCGGTCGTTTCTTATTCCCGGAAATGAAAAATCACCGTCTCGATACGCTATGTAAGAAGTTCAAAATCGAATTGACCCAACATCATCGCGCTATTTACGATGCCGAGGCGACCGGCTATCTGTTGTGGAAAATGGTAATGGATACAAAGGAAAAAGGCATAATCTTTCACGATCAGTTGAATGAAAATACCGGGAACGGAGAATTTCGTAGGGTTCGGCCGACCCATTGCACATTGCTCGCGCAAACTCAGGAAGGCTTGCGGAATTTATACAAGCTCGTTTCAGTGGCGCACCTTGAGTATTTTCACAGAGTTCCCAGGATTCCACGATCCGAGCTGGAGAAATATCGCAAAGGATTGCTTGTCGGTTCGGGGTGCAGTGAAGGAGAAGTGTTCACGGCCGCGATGCAAAAATCAATGGATGAAACGGAAGAGGTTGCGAGTTTCTATGATTATATCGAAGTTCAGCCTCCTGCTAACTATCAAGCCCTTATCGAAAGAGATTTAATTCATAATGAATCTGCGCTTAGAGAAATATTAAAGAAGCTTGTAAAGCTCGGTGAGAAATTGGAAAAACCGGTTGTAGCCACCGGAAATGTCCATTATTTGGACCCGAACGATCATTTGTATCGAAAAATATTAATCGCTTCTCAAGGCGGCGCCAACCCGTTGAACCGTCTTGATAAAATGCCGCAAGTGCATTTTCGGACAACGACCGAGATGTTGGAGGCTTTCTCATTTTTAGGTGAAGAAAAGGCAAAGGAAGTCGTCGTTGACAACACGCAAAAGATGGCCAATGAGATCGAGGATATCAAGCCGGTTCAAGAAGATCTGTTTACACCTAAGATCGAAGGGGCTGAGGAAGAAGTTCGTGGGAAAAGCTTCGGCAGGGCAAGGGATATCTACGGAGACGAGTTGCCTGAGATTGTAGAAAAACGACTGGATACAGAACTCGAAAGCATTATCGGAAACGGGTTTGCGGTTATTTACTTGATCTCTCATAAACTCGTGAAAAAATCTTTGGAAGATGGTTATTTGGTAGGATCCCGTGGATCGGTTGGATCGTCGTTGACGGCGATGATGCTGGAGATTACCGAAGTCAATCCGTTGCCGCCTCATTACGTCTGTCCGAACTGCAAGCATTCCGACTTCTATGATGATGGTTCGGTAGGTTCAGGATTTGATCTAGAGGCGAAGAAGTGCCCGGAATGTGGAACCCAATATATTAAAGACGGCCAAGATATTCCATTTGAAACCTTTCTTGGTTTTAAAGGAGACAAAGTGCCGGATATTGACCTTAACTTCTCCGGAGATTATCAGCCGCGTGCCCACAATTATACGAAAGAATTATTTGGTGTAGAAAAGGTATACCGTGCGGGGACGATAGGAACGGTCGCCAATAAAACGGCTTATGGTTTTGTGCGTGGTTATGAAGGTGATAACGGCTTGCATTTCCGCAGTGCGGAAGTTGATCGGTTAACCGCCGGTTGTACAGGAGTGAAGCGAACCACAGGGCAGCATCCGGGCGGCATCATTGTGGTGCCTGAGGATATGGATATTTATGATTTCACTCCGATTCAATATCCTGCCGATGACCGGAATTCGGAATGGCGAACGACGCATTTTGATTTTCATTCCATCCACGATAATTTGTTGAAGCTCGATATTCTTGGGCACGATGATCCTACGGTGATCAGGATGCTCCAGGATTTAAGTGGAATTGATCCAAAGACCATTCCGACAGATGATCCTGAAGTAATGAAGATCTTTGAGGGCCCGGAGACGTTGGGGGTTACACCGGACCAAATTCTATGCAAAACCGGTACTCTTGGAATTCCCGAATTCGGGACAAGCTTTGTACGTCAAATGCTTGAGGATACGAAGCCGTCTACCTTTTCCGAACTTGTGCAAATATCCGGATTATCGCACGGGACAGACGTATGGTTGAATAACGCCAGCGAATTGATTGCCAATGGAACCTGTGAGTTGAAAGACGTTATCGGCTGTCGTGACGACATTATGGTTTATTTAATGTATAAGGGACTTGAACCTTCTCTTGCCTTTAAGATTACGGAGTTTGTAAGGAAGGGGAGAGGACTGCAAGACGAATGGATTGAGGAAATGAAAAGCCATGGCGTTCCGGACTGGTACATTGAATCTTGTAAAAAAATCAAGTACATGTTTCCTAAAGCACACGCAGCTGCATATGTGTTAATGGCTGTCCGAATCGCTTACTTCAAGGTCCATCACCCGATTCTTTTTTATGCGGCTTATTTCACGGTTCGGGCCAATGATTTTGATGTTGACATTATGTCCCGCGGTTCTTCCGCGATCCGTTCGAAAATCCAGGAGATTCAGGGAAAAGGGCTCGACGCAACCCCGAAAGAGAAAAGTCTTCTGACTGTATTGGAAATCGCATTGGAGATGTGCGAGCGTGGCCTGTCCTTTCAGAGAGTCAATCTGTATCGCTCGCAGGCAGCGGAGTTTATCGTCGATGGCGATACATTAATTCCTCCGTTTAATGCCGTTTCCGGACTTGGCACCAATGCGGCATTGAACATTGTAAAGGCACGGAAAGACGGCGAATTCTTATCAAAAGAGGATTTGCAGAAGCGTTCCAGGCTCTCAAAAACGGTCGTGGAAGACCTTGATCAACATGGTTGTTTGGAAGGCATGCCTGAGTCCAATCAACTTTCGCTGTTTTGACAATCCCAGATAATAAAGCTAAGAGATCCCCGAAGACACGCGGGGATCTCTTTTATATTAGGCTGAAAGATCTTTTCGGTTCAATTCTTTATCATAAGAGAACAAAACCGTTTTGCCATCCATCACAGTCTCGAGATGAACAGGCTTTCCCCATAACTGATGTACGTAGGGAATGGTTCTTTCGAGATAGCGGGGATCCAATTCAACTCCTTCATACTTGTGAACCAGATACAGCTCTCTATTTCCGTGATAATCGTCGTCCTTGACCGTCAGGTATGGAAAGCCGCCGTTGATTTTGGAATGGATCAGCGTTTGTTTGGTTATTTGCCAATCCTTCGAGGTGATTTTCCACACATCCTCCTCTTTATTAAACACATATAGATCCATTTCCCGTACCATTTCCCGAGTTAAATAATTTCGTATGAATGAGATGTCGTTGTCTCGTTCCCGAACCTCGAAAATAAAGGATCTGCCGTACATCTTTTCAAGCCCTTCAAACATTCGTAATCCAAGATGATAGGGGTTGATTCCGAACCGGTTTGGAGCCGTGACAAACGCGTTCATCCTGGCGAACTGCAACAATTCTTTCTCATTCAAATCCAATTCCCGCATAACGCGAATGTGCCAGTACGAAGCCCAACCTTCGTTCATGATTTTCGTCTCCATTTGTGGCCAAAAGTAATGCATTTCTTTACGGAGCTCCAATAAAATATCACGTTGCCAATCTTGTAAATTAGGAGCATTTACGGCTATAAAACCTATCACGTCCTTATTGGAACTTGATTGGCAATCGCCATCATTGTGATGATGAGAAATACGGAAATGAGGATCTATATGTTCTTGAATGGCAAGTCCCGCATCCAAAATCAATTCGACCTCTTTCCGACCGTAAGCAAATTCATATTTTCGAAATCGTTTGCTGGTGACCGCCATGCTTTCCACCATATCCCGTTGCGTGTCTGCAAAATGAAGGTTATTCTTGAAAAAATCACTGTGTCCCAGTACATGTGCGGCGATCAGTTCGTTTTCAGGCAAGCTGTTGTTACTTAATAAAAAAGCATAGCAGGGGTTTGAATTGATGACAAGTTCATAGATTTTGCTCAGGTTAAAGTCGTACTGCCTTTTCATTCTTTCAAAGGCTTTGCCGAAACTCCAATGGGAAAAACGGCTTGGCATGCTGTAAGCCCCAATGGAGTATAAGATATCCGATGGACAAACTTCATACCGCATTGGAAAGGGATCAAGCCCAAAATTTCCGATGATGGCGGTGATCTCTTCAATTTTGTGTTCCAACTTTGCAAAATCCTGATCACGCATCACCATCACCCCCTTTTTTGGAGAAAAATGACTTCAATGCGGGATAAACATCGTTTTTTGTCTCGATTTTCGCACAGACGAAGGTATCCTGCTCAATTTCCGTAAATTCCTGCATCAGTTTTCCGTCCCGATTGTGACCGCAAATTTCTCCATATCCAACCATATTGCACGATTGAACCAATTGTTTCATATTATTCAAGGATCTTTCATTATCGTTAGGGAAGTTGTCCCCGTCTGAAAAGTGAAACGCATAGCGATTGTAAAGGCCTTCCGGAAATTTTTGCTCCAGAACTTCCAGCGCCAACTGATAAGCCGAGGAGCAGCAGGTTCCGCCGCTTTCCCCTTTTGTGAAAAACGCTTCTTCGTTCACTACTTTCGCAGTTGTTGTATGGGCGATGAAAACTACCTGGACTTTCTCATATTTGGTTTGCAGAAATCGAACCATCCAGAAGTAAAAGCTACGGGCGATATATTTCTCAAATGTTCCCATTGAACCGCTTGTATCCATCATGGCTACAACCACGGCAGCCGATTGCGGCTTGGCTTTCTCCTGCCATGATTTAAAACGGAGATCATCTTCATTGATGCTGAACGCGACGGTTCCGTTCCGCAAATTTCGCTTCATGCTTTCGAGAATCGTCCTGCGTTTATCAAGGTTGCCCATGATGCCTTTTTTGCGAATGTCGTTGAATTCCATTTCTTCTGTCGTCATTTCCGGGTTTTGTTTCGGCTTTAAATAGGGCAATTGTAAATCGTCGAAAATCAGGTCCCCGAGATCGTCAATGGTTATTTCGGCATCATAATAATCGCTTCCCGGTTGATCGCCGGCTCCCTGTCCTTTTCCCGGGTTTTTTTGTTTATTGGAAGGGGCATTACCGAGCTTTTGCCCTTCTTTGCTGTTTCCGTCACCCTGTCCAACTTGATCCTGATTTTCCGTTTGGTAACGAAAATGATATTGTTCCATGGAGCGGACCGGGACCCGAATCGTCTTTCTTCCGTTAGACATGATAATGGATTCTTCGCTGACAATATCGGCGAGATTTTCCTTGATGGCTTCTTTCACTTTTTCTTTGTGGCGCTCCTGGTCGATGTGTCCTTTTCGGTGTAATGACCATTCCTCTCGGGATAAGATAAACAGTGGTTTCTCATTCACGTCTTTCACCTCCTTAGCGATTGAGCAGGCTACCGACATATTTCATTAACTCATTGGCGCACATCGGACAATAACCGTGCTCATCAATTAAACGTTCAGACACTTGATTCATGCGTTTTAATTGTTCCTCATCCGGGGTTCTTACCGAAGTCGTAATCTTAACGACGTCTTTCAAATCGGCAAATAACTTCTTCTCAATCGCTTCACGAAGGCGGTCGTGAGATTGGTAGTCAAAGGTTTTCCCTTTTCTTGCATACAGGGAGATCCGAATCAAAATTTCTTCGCGGAACGATTTCTTCGCGTTTTCGGTTATATCGATCTGTTCTTCAATGGATCGCATCAACTTTTCATCGGGATCGATTCTCTCACCTGTAAGGGGGTCTTTGAGACGGTTTCCTGTGCAATAGGCTTCAACATTATCCAAATAATTGTCGAGCATCGTCTTCGCGGATTCTTCGTACGAATAGACAAATGCCTTTTGTACTTCGGTTTTCGCTTTCTCATCGTATTCTTCGCGGGCTTTGGAAATAAAGTTTAAATACGATTCTTTCTGTTCGGTAGAAATGGAAGGATGTTGGTCCAACCCTTCTTTTAAGGCATGTAAAATATCCAGCGCATTGATGCAATTTTTCTGTTCCTTGATCAGTGCGCTCGAAATCCTGTTGATAACATACCGGGGATCTATGCCGTGCATGCCTTCATCAAAAGCATCTTTCTTCAATTCCTCAAGATCTTTATCACTGTACCCTTCGATTTCCTCCCCATCATAAAGCCTCAATTTCTTAAGAAGACTCATTCCTTGTTTTCTCGAAGGCTCTAACCGGGTGAGTATGCTAAATACCGATGCGGTCCAGAGCGCGTGGGGTGCAATATGCACGTGGTCCATGTTGCTTTGTTTGATGAGTTTCTTGTATATTTGTTCCTCAGCACTGGCTTTCAGATTGTAAGGCACCTTCATTACGATCATTCTGGAGTGAAGCGCCTCATTCTTCTTGTTGCTTATGAAATGGCGATATTCGGTTTCGTTTGTGTGGGCAACAATTAACTCGTCCGCTGAGATCAAGGCGAAACGCCCAGCTTTAAAATTTCCTTCTTGGGTAAGAGAGAGCAAGTTCCAAAGAAATTTCTCGTCACATTTCAACATTTCCTGGAATTCCATCAAACCGCGGTTGGCCTTGTTTAATTCACCGTCAAACCGGTAGGCACGCGGATCGGATTCAGATCCGTAATCGGATATCGTTGAAAAGTCGATACTGCCCGTCAGATCAGCAATATCTTGTGATTTCGGATCGGAAGGAGCAAATGTTCCAATACCGGTTCGTTTGGCTTCCGAAAACAGGATCCTTTCGACGGGGAATTGCGTGATGTCATCCGAAAATTCCGTTTCGAGGCGGAGTTGGCAAGAGGGACACAGATCCCCTTCAATGTGAACGTGGTATTCTTCTTCAACTTCTTTCCGCAATTCATGAGGCACAAGATGTAATGGATCCTCATGCATTGGGCAGCCTTTGATTCCGTAGATTGCTCCTTCTTCCGTGCGGGTGTAAGTTTCAAGGCCTTTTTTGATAAGGGACACAATCGTTGATTTGCCTCCGCTGACAGGGCCCATTAACAACAATAATCGCTTACGGACATCCAATCTTTGCGCGGAAGGTTGAAAATATTCTTCTACAAGTGTTTGGATAGAGTCATCCAAGCCGTATATTTCTTCATTGAAAAATGAATACTGATTTTGATTTCCTTTCCGCCCAACACCGGCGGCGGCAATCATGTTGAATATTCTGGCGTGGGCATGCTGAGAAATAGCGGGATTGTCTTTGACTTTTTCAAGATATTTCGAGAAGGTACCTTCCCATTTCAAACCCGACTCCTTCTGGTGAAATGAAGCTAAATGGTCTGTGAAACTCATCTTCACCATGCCTCCTTTTTTTGGAAGAAAATAAAATAAACCGATCCATTCCCAATTCGCTGTATTTATTTAAAACAGCTTGTCCATTCAAGGGAATGCATCGGCGTCTAAAAAGACTCTTGATTTTATTTTCTTTATATTTCTATTATATATCATAATAGCCAGAATTAAAAGATTTTTTAATGATGTTGTCGTCCAAAGACTGACAAGGCTGTCACATTTGCTTTGGTAAATTGAGTATGATATATTAATTGTGGCTATACTAGTGAATAGGTTCGCGCGCAAAGAGTGGGTTTTTCCCACTCTTTCATTTTCGTTTACGAAACATCCATACAGTTTCGAGTCCATTTCAACATTGTGTTGAAGGATTACGTTTAATAAAGAAAGGAGGCCAGCGCAGGCGATGGGCGAAAGTATAAAGGACGTTACAGAAGCATTGGCGGCACCGATTGTCGGCGAGATGAACCTTGAACTCGTTGATGTCGAATTCGTCAAAGAAGGAAGCAATTGGTACTTGCGAGTTTATATTGATTCGGAAAGCGGCGTTGATCTTGATGAATGCACGGAGGTCAGCGAACAACTGAGTCAAAAGCTTGATGAACGGAATTTGATCGAACAGGCGTATTTCCTGGAAGTTTCTTCACCTGGAGCCGAACGTCCTTTGAAGAAGGAGAAAGATTTCCGAGAAGCCATCGGAAAACAGGTTCGCATTACAACCTATACGAAAATCGATGGAGAAAAGGCGTTTGAGGGAGAACTTGTCGGTTATGACGGCGACCATTTGCGATTGGCCGTCCAGCGGAAAACAAGGAAACTGGAAGTGGAAATTCCTTACGAGAAAGTTGCGAGTGCCAGGCTCGCGGTTGTTTTTCATTAAAATCAAACCCTTCTATCAATCGGTGTTACAGGAACCATTTATAGATGTTCCTCATATGAAATGACGACCGAGGTTTAGAATGGAAGGGGCAATAGCTTTTCTTTACAAAGGGGAGAATGAATCAAAATGAGCAGTGATCTGTTGGAAGCCCTCACCTCCATCGAGAAAGAAAAGGGCATCAGCAAGGACGTGATTTTGGAAGCACTTGAGGCAGCACTGATTTCAGCGTATAAGCGCAACTTCCATCAGGCACAAAACGTCCGCGTCAATATTAATGAAGAGACGGGCAAAATCGAGGTATTCGCCCGCAAAGAGATTGTTGAAGAAGTGGAGGACTCTTTGCAGGAGATTTCTTTAGACGAAGCTCAAAAGATCAGCCCGCAATATGAATCAGGTGATATCGTCGAAGTTGAGGTGACACCGAGAAATTTCGGACGCATCGCAGCTCAAACGGCCAAACAAGTTGTCACTCAGCGTGTCAGAGAAGCTGAGCGAGGAATTATATATTCCGAGTTTATCGACCGCGAAGATGACATCATGACAGGTATTGTTCAACGCCAGGATCATCGTTTTATTTATGTGGATCTTGGAAGAATTGAGGCGCTTTTGCCTTCAGGTGAGCAAATGCCGAATGAAACATATCGTCAACATGACCGGATCAAGGTGTACTTAACTGATGTTGAAAGAACGACGAAAGGCCCTCAAGTCATGGTTTCCAGAACTCATCCAGGATTATTGAAGCGTCTCTTTGAATTGGAAGTTCCGGAGATTTATGATGGGACTGTCGAAATCAAATCGATTTCCAGGGAAGCCGGCGACCGTTCGAAAATTGCCGTACATGCCGAAGACCCCGAGGTCGATCCGGTTGGTTCATGTGTCGGGCACAAAGGAACACGGGTGCAGGCCATCGTCAATGAATTAAAAGGGGAAAAAATCGACATTGTCCGTTGGTCGGAAGACCCTGTGGACTACGTAGCTAACGCCTTGAGCCCTTCGAAGGTTATCGAGGTTCAGGTCGATGAAGAGGAAAAGACAACACAGGTTATTGTTCCGGACTACCAGCTTTCGCTTGCTATCGGTAAACGAGGGCAAAATGCCAGGTTGGCCGCCAAATTGACTGGATGGAAAATCGACATTAAGAGCGAATCGGAAGCCGAGGAACTGGGATTGTTGGATGATGAAGGTGAATACGAAGATGAGCCTGA
Organism: Caryophanales bacterium; assembly: GCA_035776675.1. Classification (GTDB taxonomy): domain Bacteria; phylum Bacillota; class Bacilli; order Bacillales; family DASSOY01; genus DASSOY01. The sequence continues at coordinate 4,475 of DASTWO010000173.1, read as the reverse complement.
ATATATCGATGACGATTATGAGGGCGAGTATGATGACGACGAGTACTACGATGATGAAGAGTATGCCGAGGGAGATGAGTACGAAACCGAAGGCGAATATATTGAAGAAGATGATGACGAATACGAAGAGGATTACGACGAAGAGGAATATGAAGATGAACCGGAATTGACGGAAGATGAGGATGAAGAGGTCAATCCCGGTGATAAAGTAGATGAAAAAGCGTAGTAAAGGAGCGCAGGGCACATGAAGAAAAAAAGGATTCCGATGAGGAAATGTGTCGCCACGCAGGAAATGAGGCCGAAGAAGGAGCTTTTTCGAATCGTTCGCACGCCGGAAGGAGAGGTCCTTTATGATCCGACTGGCAAAAAGTCGGGACGCGGGACTTATTTGAGTAAGGACAGGGAAGCCATTGTACGGGCCAAGAAAGGCAATGTTCTGGCGAAGCACTTAAATGCAAAGGTCTCGGATGACGTTTACGATGAATTGCTGGAAATGGCGGAAAAGGAAAAGCGAACATGAGACCTGCGCCATGGTTTTCACTTGTCGGTCTGGCCTTTCGGGCAGGAAAGATTGTTTCCGGGGAGGAAGCAGTTATGTCTGCGGTTCGTGGGGAGAAAGCTAAGCTTGTCCTTGTTGCAGAAGATGCTTCCGAACGGACAAAAGGTACATGGGAGAATAAGTGCGATTATTATGGTGTGCCGTTACGTATTGTAGCCGACCGATATCAACTCGGTGGAGCAATGGGGAAAGCGCACCGAGTCGTTGCAGCGGTCAACGATCATGGGTTTTCGAAGAAGCTGATCGCCTTGCTTGATCAATAACGGGGGTGAATGAATGACTAAGAAACGAATTTATGAGTATGCGAGAGAGAAGAATTTGGCCAGTAAAGATGTCATTGACAGATTGAAAAAGCACGGGATTACGGTTTCAAGCCATATGTCTGTCGTTGATGACCAGATGATCCAGAAGCTCGAGGGGAAATCGGAAAGAAGAGCAAAACCGGAGAAACAAGGCCGGGATGGTCAGAAACCGGACGGCCGAAATCAGGAAGGGCAGCGAAAGCGGAGACCGCGTCCGAAATCCGGATCGGAACAGAGACCTAGACGAACAGCCGAATCAAGCCAAGGTCAAAGAACGAGACCATCCGGGTCGTCGGATACTGATCAGGGACGAAAACCCCGCCGTTCGCGGCCGGGAACTGATCAAGACCGCCGGAAGCCGAATCAAGGGTCGGAGCAAGGCCGGGGTTCAAGGCCGGTTAAATCGAACTCTGGTCAAGGCGGCGGTTCCCGTAACGGGAAGCCGCAATCCGATCAGCAAGGCAGGAAGCGGCGTCAAAGGCCGGGGTCGGATCAGGACCGCGGTGCAAGGCCGGCAAGACAGGGACAAGGAAAAGGTAGAGGCGGAAATCGAAATAGACGATTCAACCGTAATCAAAACAGAAGGCCGTCCAAGCCAGCTCCGAATCCGATTCCGGTTCCTGAGAAGATCACAATTAACGGAACGCTGACAGTGGCCGGACTTGCTGAGAAATTAGGGAAGTCTTCTTCGGAAATTATCAAGAAATTGATGCAGCTTGGTGTGATGGCAACAAAAAATCAGGAACTGACCATGGAATCAATTGAGCTGATCGCCGGAGAATACGGATCAAGTGTTGAGGAAGAAGAACAAATTGACGAGACCGATCTAGATCTTTATGACATCGAAGATAATGAAGAATCATTGCAATTGAGGGCACCGGTTGTTACGATGATGGGCCACGTCGATCATGGCAAAACCACTTTGCTTGACGCCATTCGGCATACAAAGGTCACCTCTGGAGAAGCCGGAGGAATCACTCAGCATATCGGCGCTTATCAAATTGAAGAAAATGACAAGAAAATCACCTTCTTAGATACACCGGGCCATGCCGCATTTACGACAATGAGAGCTCGTGGTGCGCAGGTAACCGATATTACGATTCTTGTTGTTGCTGCAGACGATGGCGTTATGCCGCAGACCGTTGAAGCCATTAATCATGCGAAAGCGGCCGAAGTTCCCATTATTGTTGCAGTTAACAAAATGGATACAGAAGGTGCCAATCCTGACCGGGTGATGCAGGAGCTGTCGGAACACGGTCTGATCCCGGAAGATTGGGGCGGCGATACGATATTTGTCAGACTTTCAGCACTTAGCGGTGAAGGTATTGATGAATTGGTGGAAATGATTTTGTTGGTTTCCGAGGTAGAAGAATATAAGGCGAATCCCGGCCGTTCAGCTGTAGGAACTGTAATTGAGGCGGAGTTGGACAAGGGCCGTGGACCAGTGGCAACGTTGCTTGTGCAAAAGGGAACACTTCACGTAAGTGATTCTCTCGTTGTCGGACACACTTTCGGACGCGTTCGAGCTATGGTAAATGAACATGGCCGCCGTGTTGATGCTGCAGGGCCGTCGGCACCGGTTGAAATCACCGGGTTGAACGATGTACCGCAAGCGGGGGATCGTTTCATTGTTTTTGAAGATGAGAAGAAAGCCCGCCATATTGGGGAAGCCCGTGGGAAACAACAGGTTGAAAGCGAACGGAATGAAACATCAAAAGTGAGCCTTGATGATTTGTTCGATAAGATCCGCGAAGGGGATCTCAAGGAAATCAACGTTATTGTCAAAGCCGATGTTCAAGGTTCGGTTGAAGCTTTAGCCGGTTCCTTACGCAAAATCGACGTTGAAGGTGCCAAGTTGAATGTCATTCATACTGGCGCCGGCGCGATCACCGAATCTGATATTATTCTGGCGTCTGCTTCGGACGCAATTATCGTAGGCTTTAACGTTCGTCCCGATAACAACGCCAGAAAAGCGGCGGAAAGCGAGAAAGTCGATATTCGTCTTTATCGTGTCATTTACGATGCCATTGAGGAAATCGAAAGCGCGATGAAAGGCATGCTGGATCCTGAGTATGAAGAGAAAGTTATCGGGCAAGTGGAAGTCCGTACAACGTTCAAGGTTTCGAAAATCGGAACGATTGCCGGTTCCTATGTTACGGATGGCAAGATTACAAGAGATTCGAAGGTCCGTCTTGTCCGTGATGGTGTCGTGATTCATGAAGGTGATATTGATTCACTGAAACGGTTCAAAAACGACGCAAAAGAAGTTAGTGCCGGATATGAATGCGGGATCACATTAGATAAATTTAACGATATTAAAGAGGGAGATACAATGGAAGCCTATATTATGGCGGAGAAACAACGGGCCTAACGGCCGGTCTCCGCGGTATAGTTTTCCTATGATATCTTTTTTGGGTACTGACCTCTGGAAAGTGAGGTGCTTCAAGTGAGCAACTTGCGTGCCAATCGTGTCGCAGAACAGATGAAGAAAGAACTGGGCGACATTATCGGGCGAAAACTTAAGGATCCTCGTATTGGGTTTGTGACGGTTACGGATGTTGAAGTAACTGGTGACCTCCAACTGGCAAAGGTTTATATCACTGTGTTGGGGGATGAGGACAAGAAAGAAAAGACGCTCGATGGACTTGAAAAAGCGAAAGGATTCATCCGAAGTGAGGTAGGGAATCGCATTCGCCTGCGAAAAACGCCTGAACTCGACTTTCGCTGGGACCATTCATTTGAGCACGGTTCCCGAATCGATGAATTGTTGCAGGATCTCCATAACAAAGAAGATCGGTAAAGGATAGGCAGCGTATGTCTATCCTTTTCATTGTGTGTCAGGAGGGTGTATGATATGGATGGCATCTTGCCGTTGTACAAGCCGAACGGGATGACCTCTCATGATTGTGTAGACAAAGTACGAAAGTTGACGCGGCAACGAAGAATTGGCCATACCGGCACGCTTGATCCGGGAGCGGAAGGCGTACTGCCGCTTTGTTTGGGGAAAGCCACAAAGGTTGTTCAATACATGTCTGAAGATGACAAAGAGTATGAAGCCGAAATTACGCTTGGTAAAGCAACAACTACCGAGGATCGTTTCGGAGATGTGATTTCGGAAAAGCCGGTTGAACGCCCTTTGGAGCGAGAAGAAATAATAGAAGCGCTTGAAAAATGGACAGGTTCTGTTGAACAAATTCCGCCAATGTATTCAGCGGTGAAAATAAATGGAAAGCGTCTTTACGAATATGCAAGGGAAGGTATTGACGTTGAAAGGCCGAAAAGACAAGTCAGGATCCATGAACTGAGGCTGTTAGATTCAGGCGAACTGAGTCAGAAGAAGCAAGTTTCTTTTCGTGTCCGTGTCCGGTGCAGCAAAGGGACCTATATTCGAACATTGGCCGTCGATATCGGTCAAGAACTTGGTTATCCGGCCCATATGTCGGCTTTGCTCCGCACGAAATCCGGCAATTTCAGCCTGGCGGATTGTTGGACCTTGGACCAGATTGAGAAAATGGTTGAGAAGCGGGAGTTGGAACATCAATTGTTTCCCATAGATCAAGCTATCTCCTCTTTGCCGAAGATGACAGTAAACGAAAGCGTTGAGGCAAAGGTAA
>DASTWO010000172.1:0-4332 GCA_035776675.1 Caryophanales bacterium | reverse complement strand
TCTTTTTCAGGTGGTTGTTCTTTTTGGTGCGATGCCTGGTGAACTGGTTTGGCGTTTTCTTTAATTTTTTTACAGATTGTTTTCCTGGGATAGGAACGTACATTCTGTTTGTGTTATAATAAATTCGGAAGAAAATAACGGTAGGTTTTGAAGCGGATACGTGAGAGAATGAAGATAGATTAATTGAGCGGGGGATTCTTATGTCTTTACGGTTCATGTTGGGACGGGCCGGCAGCGGCAAAACAAGCGGTTTTCTTGGAGAGGTTCGTGATAAATTGCGGGAGACACCAGAGGGCTCGCTACTTGTCATGGTTGTTCCCGACCAGATGACTTTTGAGACGGAATATCGGTTGGCTGCTGAAAATGAGCTTGGCGGGATGACCCGCGCTCAAGTGTTCAGCTTTGGACGTCTGGCCTTGAATGTATTGCAACAGGTGGGTGGAGTAACCCGCGGGCGGATTGACAGCGTCGGGATTAACATGATGCTGCGAAATATTGTAGAGGCTCGGAAGTCAGAGTTGAAAGTCTTTCAACGGGCATCGGATCAGCAAGGATTCTATGAATTGCTTGAGGAAATGATGACTGAATTGAAGCGGTATCAGTTTACCCCGGAAGATCTTGATCAGACTTTGGGTTTTGTGAGAAAGGCTCCTGATGGAGGGAAATCCGAAGTTTTGGCGGACAAGCTGCATGATCTTCGATTGATCTTCGGAGATATGGAGGCTGCGTTGGCCGGAAAATACATAGATGCCGAGGATTCGATGAGGTTGTTGGCTGAGAAAATTCCGCTGGCTCCCGGATTGCGAGACGCCGAGGTGTGGGTAGACGGGTTCTATTCGTTTACACCGCAGGAAATGGCAGTGCTTGAAGCTTTAATGAAGCATTGTCGGCGTGTAACGATCGGATTGACTTTGGACCGTCCATATGAAAACGAACTGCCTGATGAAACGGCATTGTTTCGGCCGACCGCGGCGACTTATCAGAAGTTGTGCGGTATTGCTGCGGAAGCAGATGTTGAGATTGAGGAACCGCTTGTACTAAGCGAGGCAAAGCGGTTTAGCGGAGCAGCATTGGCTCATTTGGAGGCGAATTTTGAAAAAAGGCCGCCAGAGCAGTTTCTAAGTGAAAAAGACGAAGTTGTTGTTTCGCAGGCCGTGAACCGCCGGAGTGAAGTAGAAGGTGCGGCTCGGGAAATCCTTCGTCTCGTTCGGGAAGAGGAGCTGCGTTTTCGTGATGTAGCTGTGCTTGTCCGTGACATGGGAACGTATCACGATCTGATGGAAACGATTTTTGAAGATCACGGGATTCCGATCTTTTTGGACCAGAAGAGAACGATGTTGCATCATCCGCTGATGGAGTTCATCCGCTCGAGTCTTGATGTGATTGAGCAAAATTGGCGATACGAAGCGGTGTTTCGTTGTGTGAAAACCGATATGTTGTTTCCGCCGGAGGCGGGAAATGTTGAACGGTTGCGTGAGGAAATGGATGAGCTTGAGAACTATGTGCTGGCTCACGGGATTCACGGAGGTCGCTGGACCGACGGAAAGTCGTGGCGCTACAGGCGTTATCGCGGGCTGGATGATGCAGAAGGCGTTCAAACCGACGAGGAGAAAAAGAAGGAAGCCCGGATCAACGAGTTGCGCGGGATGATCGTGACGCCGCTATCCCGGCTGGAACGTGATTTGAAGGGCGCGAAAACGGCGAGGGAACGTTGTGAGGCGCTGTATTTGTATTTGGAGGCGCTGGAAGTGCCGCAAAAGATCGAGAAGTGGCGGAATCGGGCGGAAGAAGAAGGGCGTTTGGCAGAAGCGCGTGAGCACGATCAAGTATGGACGGCAGTGATCGGGCTTTTGGACCAAATGGTCGAGATGGTCGGAGACCAAGTTGTGAAGCCGGATGTTTTTGTGAAAATGATCGAAACTGGGCTTGACAGCATGAAATTTTCGCTTGTGCCACCGGCCTTGGATCAAGTTCTTGTCGGCAGCCTTGATCGGACACGTTCCGTAGATGTAAAAAGCGTGCTGATCTTGGGTGCTAACGATGGGGTGCTTCCCGCAAAGCCGAAAGAAGACGGCATGCTCTCTGAGGAAGAACGGGAATTGCTTGAGGTGAGAGGAATTGAACTGGCACCTGGAAGCCGGCAGCGGCTACTGGAAGAAGAACTGCTGATGTATTTGGCCCTTGCGGGGGCGAAAGAACGGCTATGGGTCAGTTACCCCTTAGCTGATGAGGAAGGGAAAGCCTTGCAGCCGTCACTGTTGATCAACCGCCTGAAGGCCGTTTTTCCGGAGTTGGAGGAAAAGTTAATTATGTCCGAACCGGAGGAAGCGACGGGTGAAGAAGCGCTTGAATATGTGTCCGGTCCACAAAGAGGTCTTGTTTATACCCTTGGGCAGGTTCGCCAGTGGAGAAAAGGCTATCCGATTCCCCCGGTGTGGTGGGATGTGTACAATTGGCTGGCTGAAAGACCGGAATGGCAGGTTGACGGCCGGCGTTTGTTCAGTGGATTATTTTATAAAAATAAAGAGAAGCGTTTGTCCCCTGAAACTTCAAGAAGTTTGTACGGAGATAAAATTCAGGCCAGTGTTTCCCGGATGGAGCGGTTCAGCTCATGTCCTTTCCAGCAGTTTGCGTCTCATGGATTGCGTTTGAAGGAAAGGGAGACCTTCCGGCTGGAAGCGCCGGATATCGGGCAGCTTTTTCATTCGGCATTGAGTTTAATGGCTGATCATGTCCGGCAAACCAGGAAAAATTGGGGCGAATTGAGTGACGCGGAATGTGAGCGGCTGGCTGGCCAGTTCGTTGACGGATTGATTCCGAAATTGCAAAGGGAAATCTTGCTCAGTTCGAACCGCCATCACTATATTGCCCGAAAGCTGAAAAGCGTCGTTTCCCGGACCGCGACTATTCTGCGCGATCATGCTAAGGCGAGCGGATTTTCTCCGGTAGGCCTGGAATTGCCGTTCGGACCGAAGGAACAGCTGCCGCCGATCCAGTTTGAATTGGCAAACGGCACGAAAATGGAAATTGTCGGCCGAATTGACCGTATCGATGCCGCTGAAGGAAGCAACGGATTGTTGTTACGTGTTATCGATTATAAATCGAGCGCGACATCTTTGGGATTGACAGAAGTGTATTTCGGGCTTGCATTGCAAATGTTGACTTATCTGGATGTTGTTTTGACACATGCCGGGCAGTGGCTGGGGCGAGAGGCCTCTCCTGCAGGCGTCCTTTATTTTCATGTGCATAATCCGATGTTGCAGGAATCACAGGCATTAACGCCGGAGGCCATTGAACAAAAGTTATTTAAGGAATTTAAAATGAACGGCCTCGTGTTGGCGGAAGAAGAAACGGTACGGCTGATGGATGGAACGCTTGAAAATGGGCATTCCAATATTGTCCCTGCCGGTTTGAAGAAGAACGGTGAATTTTACAGCAATTCTTCAGTCGCCGCGCCCGAGCAATTTTCCGATATCCGCAAATATGTGCGTCGTGTGATTCAAAATATCGGAACCGATCTGACTGACGGCATGATTGATATTGCGCCGTACCGGTTAAAGGACAGGACACCTTGTACCTTTTGTTCGTACCGGCCTGTATGCCAGTTCGATCCGTCTATGGAAACGAATGATTACCGTTGGCTTCGTAAGGAAAAGGACGATGTGATGCTGAAAAAGATGCTTGAGGGGAGGGAAGACGATGAAACAAGTGAAGCCTAAACCGGAAGGAGTTTTCTGGAGCGATGAGCACTGGGAAGCGATTGTTGCGCGTGGACAGAACATGCTCGTGGCGGCTGCCGCCGGTTCCGGGAAAACAGCAGTGCTTGTGGAACGGATTATCCGCAAAATTACTGAAGACTCGGTTGATGTTGACAGTCTGTTGGTGGCCACGTTTACGAATGCGGCTGCAGCTGAGATGAAGGCGAGGATTGGCAAAGAACTGGAGAAGGCACTTGTGGCAGATCCGTCTTCCCAACATTTGCGTAGACAGCTTTCTCTGCTGAACCGCGCCCAGATTTCAACAATTCATTCGTTTTGTATGAACGTCTTGCGCCGTTATTATTACAAGATTGGAATCGATCCGGCTTTTCGAGTTGTTGACGAAACGGAAGCGGAGCTGATGCGTGAAGAAGTGATCGGAGAGTTGTTTGAAGAAGAGTACGGTAAATCGGATAATGAAGCCTTCTATGAACTTGTAGACCGGTACAGCGGGGATCGCAGCGATGTCGCTCTTCAGACGCTTGTTGAAAAGCTGTACGACTTTTCACGGAGCCATCCGAACCCTGAAAAATGGTTGGATGACATGGCTTCACGTTATCGTGTACCTGAAGAC
>DASTWO010000171.1:0-13392 GCA_035776675.1 Caryophanales bacterium | reverse complement strand
GTGGCTAAGGGTTCAGTTTACAACCATTTTGACTCTAAGGAAAATTTGCTGCTGTCGATATTCAAATTTTATTATGACTTGTTGATTGAGAAGGTTTCGCGTGTTTCTGAGGATGACAGCCTCTCTGCAAGGGAGAGGCTCGTCCGGCAAATTCACCTCCAGTTTCAGGAGTTCTTGCGGCATCGGAATTTTATCGAAATGCAAATGCGCGAGCAGGCTTTGCAAGTCAACGAAGAAATTACGGCTTTCATGTTCCAAATCCGCGCGGATACGCTTGAATGGTATCGAAATGAGGTTGTGGAAGTTTACGGTGATGAGGTTCGGCGGTATGCTTACGATCTGGGGACGTTGTTGAATGCGATGATCAGTGAGTACATCGGTTATTTGATCATAGATAAAATGAATTTGGATTTGGGCGGCTTGTCGGAGTTTATTGTGGACCGGTTGGATGATTTGGCTGCCGGGCTGGCGGAGCGGCAGCCGGAGCCGATGGTGACTGAGGGAATTGTTGCCGCGCGTTGTGGTAGCGGAGCGGCGTCCGCGTCTGCGGTTGCGGAAGTTCTTGGTGAGCTTGAGGGGCTTCGGAAGTTGGCGGAGGAGATGGGAGATCCCCTTCGTGAAGAGGTGTTGGAGGCGTTGGCTTTGCTTGAGGCGGAAGTGGATTCGGATGAGCCGCGGAAGGTTGTCGTGAAAGGCATGCTGGCGTTTTTGCAGGACGTGGAACATGCCGGCGTTCGCGGGCATGCGGAGCGGATTGCGGCGTTGCTGCCGTTGTGATGATGATGGAACCCCTTTTGGGGTTCTTTTTTCGTTGAGGGGAGTTGGGGGAAGTGCGACTAGTGCTCGAAAGTTGGTGGGAAGGAGTGACTGATGACCGAAATCGGTCTGGAAGGAAAGCTTCGGTCACCGAAAGGGGAGAACGGCGCCCGAAATTGACCTGGAGAGGAAAAAACGGTCACCATTCGAGCGGAAAGGTGCCCGGAATTGACCCGGAGAGGAGAAAACGGTCATCAGAAAGAACAACTGATGACCGAAATCAGTCTGACGAGTGAAAATGGTCACCAGAAGGATTGACTGATGACCGAAATCAGGCTGACGAGTGAAAACGGTCACCAGAAGGATTGACTGATGACCGAAATCAGGCTGACGGGTGAAAATGGTCACCAGAAAGAACAACTGATGACCGAAATCAGGCTGAAGCGTAAAAATGGTCACCAGAAAGAGCAACTGATGACCGAAATCAGTCTGACGAGTGAAAACGGTCACCAGAAAGAGCAACTGATGACCGAAATCAGTCTGAAGCGTGAAAACGGTCACCAGAAAGAGCGACTGATGACCGAAATCAGGCTGACGAGTGAAAACGGTCACCAGAAAGAACAACTGATGACCGAAATCAGGCTGAAGGGTGAAAATGGTCACCAGAGAGGGAGTGAGATTTTTTATTTTTGTTTTTGAAATTCAACGTAATGGGCGGACTTACTGTGTCCAACGAGCTTAAAGTTTTGTAAAAGAATTCTCCGGATGGCTTTAGTAGATATGATTTTACACCATTCTTGAATGATGTTTGTGGTTATAGCCCTGTCAGGGAAAAGCGCATGAAATTCTTTAACGCTACGCAGGACGCCAATATCTACTTTTTCTTTGCGACCGCATTCCTTACAAATCAAAAATCCTCCGTGTAATTCCATAAAAGTAGACCAGCAGAAAGGGCAAACGATGCCTTTTTTGAGTTGGTTGTAATCGAAGTCGGGGAGCCGAGTGTAAGGTGATTCGTTCAGGTGAAGGGATAATAACTTCTCCGCGAAAGCCGAGTGTTTTTGACTTAACTTAGAGGGTTCTTTTTTCAATTTGTCCATGAAGCGGTTGAGTTGGTTTGGAAAGACGGCAGGCAGGTCCAGTGGGGCTTGATACAAATAAAAATGCGGATTCATAAAAATGAGGTGGGATTCAACTGGAATGTTCCATCCAAGATCGTGGAGTAAGCGTCGAAACAGAGATTCACTTCGTTTCAACTGGAGAAAAGGACTTTTGATTTCGGCGCTGGGCAGGGTGTACCAACGGTCACCGTCCATATAAAAGTCGCCTTCATAGTTTTTCACTTCGAAGAGATAGATTTTCTTTTGGCAAATGACCAGCGAATCGATTTGAAATAAGGTGTTGTTGCTTTCAAGCAACAAGTCATTTAAGATCAGCCAGTCCTTCGAGGAATCTTCCAACCAGGTGTCGAATTTCTCCTCTCCTTCGTATCCTTTTTCATGGTTCCAATAGTCATTGGCATCTCTGGCTGATAACTTCATTCGTGAATCCAGAAATCTGAGAAGCTTCAACTCTTCGGATTCCGTTCGAGATTTTAATATCATGTACCACACCCTCAATGTTTATTTTATATTTCCACGCTCAAAGCCTTGTTGCTCCGGTCCAAAACCCTTTTGTAGTAAGTGTAGAATAGGTCGATTTCGTGTGGGGTCAGCGGTTGGTTCACCACTTCGCTGCCGTAGTGTTTCAGTGCCATTAAGCAGAGGCTCATCACCTTGCGAACGTCAAGGTTCTCACCGGTTAATTCCGATAAAGAAGCCATGGTTTCGGGGCGGACTTTCGGGTAAGTGGTTTTGGTCTCCCAAGCCGCAAAGGATCGTCTGTAAAATTCCTGAATGATGCTGGCGCGGTCCGCGCCACTGCCATCGACGCACATGTAGATTTGTACCGCCACGCCATGGCGGATGCGGCGTTGCGAAATGCCGGCGAATTTCTTCCCGTCAATGCTTAAATCAAACCGTCCCGGGCAGTATGAACCTTCCACTTCACCGTCGTGAACCTCGATCTCGTAGGGTTCCAACATCCGTCTCGTGAAGGCGGCCATCGCTTCATAGCCCTGGTCAATGTTCACTTTCTGCCGTTCGGAAAAGATGAGTGAAAGGTTGAGGATGCCTTCGTCTAGGACAACAGCCAATCCTCCTGAGTTTCTGATAATGACGCGGTACCCTTTTTGTCTTAAATAGTCAATGCCGCCTTTCACAAAAGGAAGCCGTGCATCCTGAATGCCGAGGACAATGGTGTTGTGATGCACCCATGTACGCGCTGTCGGCAAAGATTCGCCGTTGCCGACTGATTCACACAACATATCATCCATTCCGAATGATTGCTCCGCGTCGAATGCCTGGCTGAACGCCGACTGATCGATGATTCGCCATTTCGGTTGATAAAGTACGGTTTCCGCCGTCATTTTTGCTGCTCCTTTTTCTAGCCTCACCGCCCTATTATACATGTTTTTTCGGGATTTCTCGACATGTTCCTTTTCGGTATCACGGCACTTGTTTCCTGCCAATCCGTTTCTTATAGTAAAATGAAGATTCAGAAAGGGGCTGAGCGGATGGAGTATATCCACGTTCCAGGCATGCCGACGGATGGCGTTCTAGCAGACATTGCCGGTTTGTATCGGACCATTTTCCAGACCGAAGAGGATCTGACTAAAGACCTGGAGACAAAAAGAAACCTGGTGACGTTTGCCGCTCTGGCGAATGATCAGGTAGTGGGCTTCAAAATGGGCTATGATCGGAAAGAGGGGCATTTTTACAGTTGGCTTGGGGGTGTTGAAAAGGGTTTTCGAGAGCAAGGGATTGCCTCGGAGCTGATTCGCCGGCAACATTCCTGGTGTCGGCAAAACGGATATCGAACGATTCGGACGCATACGAAAAATAAATGGAAAGACATGCTGATTCTGAACCTTCGCCATGGATTCGATGTCATCGGTACCTATACGGACGACAAAGGGGAGCCGAAAATTATATTGGAAAGGGTTGTAAAATAGCCATTTAATAAGAGAAAGCAATCCTGAAAACAGTCAAAGTCGATCAAAAACGATCAAATTCAATCAAATTCAATCAAACTCAATCAAACTCAATCATAATCAATCACAATCAATCATAATCAATCAAACTCGATCATAATCGCGCATAATCAATCAAGAACGAGCAAAATCAGTCATAAACGATCAACGGGGAGGCCACAACAAATGATTTATCGGAGAAAAACCTACAAGATCGATCCGCAACACTACGAACGGTTCAACGCATTTTTCCATGAATATTTGTATCCGAATCAGATGAAGCACGGTGCGAAGCTGGTTGGCCGTTGGGGGACGGAAGCTAAAGATGAAATTACCGCCATCTGGGCGTATGACAGCATGGAAGCTTATGAGAGAATCGAGCAGGCCGTCCGCGAGGATGACATGCACCGAAAGGCGCAGGAGCGCCGGCAACAGATGAAGCCTTTATTTTATGAAAGCAAGCAAGACTTTCTTAATGCAACCGGAGACTATCAGCCGCCTCGCCATATTGCCACAGTCGGTGGCTACATTACGAATGAGGCCGGGGAAGTTCTGTTGGTGAAAACCTATTGGCGCGATGATACATGGGAAATCCCCGGCGGGCAAGTGGAAGAAGGCGAAACGCTCGATGACGCGGTCAAGCGGGAAATTGAAGAAGAGAGCGGCATTATAGTTGAGCTGGACGGGGTTTGTTCTGTCTATCAAAATGTCACGACCGGAATTGTGTCTGTACAATTTGCCGGCAAGGCAATCGGTGGCCGCCTGCGAACCTCCGATGAAACAAAAGAAGTCGCTTTTGTAAAATTATCCCCGGAAACGATCAGTGAGTATGTCACACGTCAGCATTTCCAGAGCCGGGTGTTGGATGCCATGAAAGGGGAACTCACGCCTTGCCATCTTTACAGGGTACGCCCATATGAATTGATTCGGCGATTGGAAGGATAAGAAAAGCGCGATATTCACTTCGCGCCACATTAATGAAACTTCTTTTCTTTTTTCAAACGTTCGTAACGTTCAACATCCCTGTATTTAAAAACTTTGGCGGGACTTCCGCCGACAATAGCGCATTTGGGTACATCGGAGACTACCACAGAGCCGGCTTGAATGATGGCGCCTTCCCCGATCGTGACGCCACCTAACACAATGACTCGAGTCCCCATCCAAACGTTATCTTCAATGTTGATGTCTTTGGTAGTAACAGTCGTATCGTAAGGGATGGCTTCTCCTTCATAATTATGATTTTGGGTAATCATGCGGCATTCCTGGCCAGCGTGAAAGTTATCTCCTATCTTCACGTTCCCCCTTCCGTCGATGGACATTCCGCCAAAATGAGTGTTTCGGCCTAATGTCGTTTTGTTGGTAAACGAAGATTTGCGACGGACACTAAAAGGTTCTTCATAAGATTTCACCGCTTTCTTCGCAATGGTGGTGTGGAATTTTCTGGTTAATTTTTTTGTTGTTGTCCTTATCATGTGAATTCTCCATTCTTAGTAATAAAGATGTATCCTAAGGTTTGAAGCCTGAATTTGAACAGGAAGTATTGACTTCAATAGATTACATTATAAAAAGCAACAGCCGCTTCAGCCATTTCCAGGATTTCGCCTTGCAATGCTTCAGGTTCTACGATCTTTATTTGGGCGCCGAAGCCGAGAATGTATGCTTTCGCTTCCTCTTTGGTCTCAAAAGAAAATTTGACAGGTATCCATCCTTCGCTGTCGGGTTTTCCGATTCCGTTCACTTGTACAAACCTTCCCGTGAATTTTAATCGAGGTACAATTTTGGATGTAATCTCTGCGTGGACTTCAAATTTCGGTAAATTTTTCATAAATGTTGTGGTCGAGGTTTTCCAATAATGAACGAGATCAAACTCCTCAGGGCGCTCGAAGGTTTCTTCTGTTAAGTCAGCTGATTGGATCCTCGATACCCTGTAAGTTCGGATTTCTCCTTCCGCCGATGCAATGAAATACCATGTTCCGCCTTTCGCGACAAGGCCCAAAGGTTCAACTGTCCGGGTGTTTCTGTCTCCGTTCGCACGTTCATAATCAATTGTGAGCTTGTGATGGCCCCAAATGGCTTCTTTCAATGTTTCGAAGGAAGCAATTTGTTCTTGAGGTTGTCTCCACCTGCTCGTGTCGATGTGTACACGATTCCAGACGTTCGCGGCATTATGGCGATAGACCTCCGGAAGCGCGGCCAACAGCTTGGCCCTTGCATCTTCCGCCGTGCGAGTCAATCCGAGATCTTCAAGCAATTGCCCGGAAGGGGAAACAAACAAGGCCTTGATTTCTGATTCCTTCAAGCCGGTCAGGTTTGTGCGGTATTCCTCCAACAGGCGCCAGCCTCCCTTCGCGCCACGGTCAGCCAAAACGGGAATGCCAGCGCTGCTAAGTGCGTCCATGTCTCTGTAAACGGTACGTTCAGAGACTTCTAATTTCTCCGCTAACTGTTCGGCAGTCATCCGGCCTCTGGATTGTAGCAATAACAGAATAGATATGAGTCGATCTGCTCGCATAAAGGTCTCCTTTCCAAGCTTCTATCCTTGATTACAATATATATGACACAGGGTGTCAAGAAAATTTTGTATAATAAAGGTGGTCGGGTAAAAAGTGTCAATGCATTTGAATGAACAAGGAGCTTCTTGAGAAGCTTTCGACAGGAGATGACAGTGAAGCCAAAGGTGAGCTAAAGAGGGAGCTTCGGGCACCGAAAGAGGAGAACGGTGCCCATTGGAAGGCAAGGTGGCTGTTGTTGCGGGCGCCACACGGGGAGCCGGTCGCGGAATTGCTGTCAGCTTGGGGGAGGCAGGTGCATCCGTGTATTGTACAGGTCGAAGCACGAGGGGAAATACGGGGAAAATGCATCGAGATAAGGGCTTTCAAGGTTGGACATACTTTTTTATAAGAAGTCTTGAACACGGGAGATGGTTAGCCTGTTCACCTTAAAAAGAGTTACATACAAAGACATACTCAACATTGATGATCTTGAAATTCACGAAAACCAAACGACAGGACTCATCGGGGAAAGCGGCAGCGGCAAATCGACGTTGTTAAAATTGTTGAACCATATGATTTCGCCGGATAACGGAGAAGTGCTTTTCAACGGTGAATCGGTGAATAAAATAAATGCCGTGGAGCTGCGGCGGCAAGTGGTGATGCTTGCGCAACAGCCCGCGCTTTTCGGGGATACGGTAAAAGAAAACCTTGAAGCCGGGCTGGGGTTTTCGGAGAAGGCACCCGCTTCGGATGAACAAATGAAGGAAACCCTGAAAAAAGTAAACTTACATAAAAACCTTGACGAAGAGGCGGAGCGGTTATCCGGTGGGGAACAACAACGCCTGGCATTGGCGCGGGTCATGTTGATGGACCCGCCCGTTTTCCTGTTGGATGAACCGACCTCCGCGCTTGATGAAGGTATGGAAGAGCTTGTAATGGAACGTTTTTTTGATTACGCCAGGGCCAATGATAAAACGGTTGTGATGGTCACTCATGCGACAAAGATGGCCGAGCGGTTTGCCGATCGGATGATTGAAATTGAACCGTTTTCCAAAAAGGTGGGTGAGCCCTCATGAATGGAATCATTCAGCTGGAAATCTGGCGGTTGGCGGCGGCATATGTATTTGTATTGATGATGCTGGCGATCGTTAAGTGGCGTAAAATTCCAAGGGAAAAAGAAATTTTGATTTCCACGATTCGCATGACGATTCAACTGGTGCTTGTCGGGTATATTTTAACTTATATTTTTGCCCATCCGAATGTATGGGTCTCTATGCTTGTTGTGGCGCTCATGGAGGTCTTCGCCATCTATAATATTTATCAGCGGGTGAAGCTTGATCTGTCGGGACGGTTAAAGAGGGTTATTGCATTGTCGATGATCGTCGGCACGTTTACCAGCTTATTGTTTTTTGATTTTGTCGTCATTCATTTTTCACCGTGGTTTAATCCGCGTTATTTCATTCCGATTGGCGGCATGGTGATTGGGAATTCGATGACGGGGATCACGCTTGGGGTCAACACACTTGTCGAGGGGATGAAGAACCAAAGACATAAGGTGGAAACGGCACTTATGCTCGGCGCCACGCCGAAAGCGGCTTGCCGGGGGATCGTCAATCATGCGTTTGATTCCGCAATCTTGCCTACGATTAATTCCATGGTCGGAATGGGAATCGTGTTTTTGCCGGGGATGATGACAGGGCAAATTTTATCCGGAACCGCTCCGCTCACGGCCATCGGCTATCAAATTGTGATCATGCTGGGGATTGCCGGTGCTGTGTCGTTCACCGTGATTTTATTCGTGCAACTCGGGTATAAGTCGTTTTTCAATGAGCACAGCCAGTTAGTAAGATACAAGATGGATTGTCTTTGTGACAGGAACTTTCGGGGATCATAGCCCATCTATGATCCCTGAAGCGTTCGCAGAACCGGACTTTCGGGGATCATAGCCCATCTATGATCCCTGTAGCGTCCGCGAAACTGAACTTTCGGGGATCATAGCCCATCTATGATCCCTGTAGCGTCCGCGGAGCCGGTCATTCGGGGATCATAGCGCTTGTATGATCCCTGTGGCGTCCGCGAAACTGGCCATTCGGGGATCATAGCCCATCTATGATCCCTGTAGCGTTCGCGGAACTGGCCATTCGGGGATCATAGCGCTTCAATGATCCCTGAAGCGTTCGCAGAACCGGACTTTCGGGGATCAAACCAGCTTTTGATCGATAATGGGCCGCTCCGGAAAAGTTAATGAAACGATTCCGAAACGGCCATTTTTATTTTGCCTGTTTTTGCACGTATTTGATTGTTTTTATCAATTCTTCAGCTGAGGGTCGGCCCATAGGCCCTGTCAGTTTATGCAGATGCATGATTTGCCCTTTTTCGTTAACCAGAAAATAAGCGGGATCGTTATGTTTGCCGTGGTCTTCGTACAGCTCATCGTCTTGGTGAATCGGGACATCATAAGCCTCTGACACTTCAAAATCCGAGTCCGAAAGCACCGGATACGATAGTTCATTCTCTTTAACAACGTCTTTTAAATCGCTGATGTCATCCGTCGAAATGCCCGTAATGTGCACGTTGAACCTTTCAAATCGATCCAATGAGGCCTCCACATCCTGGAGGTGTTTGATACACACAGGTCACCAATTGCCGCGAAAGAAGACAAGCAGATGCCACCCTTCGTGGTTTTTCCGGTATTCCTCGAATGAGTACTGTTCGTCATTGGTGGAAGTCAACATGAAATCGGGTGCCTGATCGCCAAGTTTCAGTGAACTCAATTCTTATACCTCCTATTTTCATTGCTATTGTTGGTTTTCCCTTTTCAACATTTTTTTAAGCATGTGTCTATGAATTTTTAAAACTCAATAGTCTTACCTGGTAAATTCTAATGAGATTCAAGGGGATTATTTGGTTTTTCAGTACCTGTGTTGATACAACTACTAGTTCCTGTACATGTAAATGTACAAGAAGGTTAATGATGCTTATGAGTTTGTTGAATAATTTTCAGTTTGATCAAAAGTCTGTTGAAATTTTAAAACCATAACGAAGAAATTTCGCGAGGCAGGGGCCGCAGAAGGAATGCCTAAGGTAGAATTCAGAAATTGGGGATATCAAAATAATCCAAAAGATCCATAAGTAAAAATAATCCATAAGGAGGATTGAAGTTCCAGGGTAATAATCTTACTGCTGAAATAAATATACTAGTGCTTTTGTTGCTTACACAAAGTTATTAAAAACTTATATGGGGAGGAGTAAATTATGTTAGTAGGTTGTTTATAAACTCACGACCCTAAAACATTAAGGAAGGTGTTAAAAATGAAAAATCTCACGAAAACGAAGTTTGTATTGATCACAGCTCTATCTATTACTTTTTTCATCGGTGTTTTTTCAAGTAATATTTTTGCGGAAAAACTGGGTGGGAA
The DNA here is from genome assembly GCA_035776675.1 of Caryophanales bacterium. Classification (GTDB taxonomy): domain Bacteria; phylum Bacillota; class Bacilli; order Bacillales; family DASSOY01; genus DASSOY01. The sequence continues at coordinate 3,655 of DASTWO010000171.1, read as the reverse complement.
ATCGGGACAATATGCAGTCTACTTTGAAATTTCTAGCCAGGTAAGTTCTTCTTATACCTCTGAAATAAAGGATGCCGCAGTTAATTGGAACGGCATTGCGGACATTGCTCTCAGGTACAGACCAGATTGGCAGAATGTATATGATTATTATATATACAATGATATAGACGTTCAATATATGGCAAACGACGCTTATTGGACAAGCCAAGGTTATTATGGTTTTGGCATTCCGGGCCCAGATGGAAATAGTGGGACGTATACTTATGGTGACCTTTATATTGTAAATGGAAATTGTAAAAATCTCAGTAGTCATGACAAAGAAATGGTGATTACACATGAATTCGGCCATCTCTTAGGTCTTGCGCATACAGAAGACGGTGTTTTTAGTGCTGTTAATTCTATTATGGACGATGGGGATGTGTTCGATAATGAAATTAATGGGCCAACAGGCTACGACGAAGAGGAACTTCGAGATTTATATCCATACTAAATCTAAAGGAGCATTTATATGATAAAAAGGATGAATTATATATTATTGTTTGTTGTTGTGTTTTCAATTGGTTTCGGGGGAATATTTCTATACCAAGAAGCCAAGGATTCCAAGCCGACAAGCCATGCGCTTGCTCAAACGTTTGAAACTGTTTCTGACTTGTTTAAGGATTCCAATTTTGTTGTTAAAGGTAAGGTATTAGATGGCTATCAAAAAAATGAAAGGAATCTTGGCTCTCAGAAGATACGGGAAAGATTGTATAAGGTTAAGGTGAAAAAGGAAATTAAAAATACTACTGGTGAAAGCTTTCGAAAAGGGGATGTGATTACCTTAGCTGTTACAATGGGGGCTCAAATTGAAGGAAAAGAACTAGAGTTGAAACAAAATGGCGTTAAAAATATCAAATCCGGAAATTACCTTTTGTTTTTAAACCCCTTTAGAGATGAAGAAAATCATAAGTTAATCTTCCTGAACAATTCTCCGTATTATTTATACAAGGGTAATGGGCATAAATTTAAAAATATCAGCAGTGGAAGTTTGGATAAAATCACTGAAAATGAACTTCAGAAGATGAAGCAGAAAGATTAAAGAGGTAACCTTGGCGTTGTAATGAAAGGATCCTGACTTTAAGATGTCAGGTTCTTTTTTTTGAAGCCGTTCATTAGAGAAGATAGGGAGAATCCGGGTCGTGCTCCAGAGGGAACCCCATTCAGTCCCAAGACCGATTTTCCAAAAGGATGCAGGAAATCAGTGTAAGAGACGAGAATCTTTAGCATAGATTGGTAAAAATACATAAGGAGATGAAGGCTGTGGCAGATCCACGCGTTGAAAAACTGGCAGACGTTCTTGTCAATCACTCGGTAGAGGTGAAAAAGGGAGAAAGGGTGTTGATTACAGGTGATTCCGAGGCGGCGCCCTTAATAAGAGAAGTTTATAGAAAAGTATTGAGGCAAGGAGCGAAGCCGATTACCCAGATCGGCATTCCAGGTCTGCAAAGGATACTGGCCGATGAGGCGGGAAAAGAACAGTTAACAGATATCGAAGTTGAGGAATGGCTGATCAAGCATATTGATGCGATGATTCAAATTCCGGCGTCATCGAATACGAAGGAAATGACCGGCGTTGACCCGAAGAAAATGCAATGGGCGCAGGAAGCGATGCTACCGATACAGAAACATGTGATGTCGGGTGCGGTTCGCTGGGTCTTGACGGAATTTCCGACAAACGCGGCCGCACAGGACGCGGAAATGCCGATTGAAGCCTATGAAGATTTCGTGTATGGGGCGACCAACATTGATTACGCCGCATTGAAGGAAACGATGGATGAGGCTTCGGAACATTTCAATCGAGCGAATAAGGTAAGGATTGTGGCGGAAGGAACGGACATTACCGTTGATATTGAAGGACGGGAGGCAATCGTTTCCCACGGCAAGCGAAATGTGCCGGACGGCGAGTTTTTCTACACGCCGAACCACTTGAAAACGGAAGGCACGATTTATTATGACTGGCCGACAGTTTATGCGGGCCAGGAAATGCAGGGCATCCGCCTGACATTTAAAGAAGGCAAAGTCGTGGAGTACAGCGCGGAAAAAGGAGAGAAATTTCTCGAAGAAACGTTGAATACAGATGATGGCTCCCGCTATCTCGGGGAACTTGGCATCGGCACAAACTTTGGTATTACGAAACCGACAAAAAGTATTTTGTTCGATGAGAAAATCGGCGGGTCGGTTCACATGGCTGTCGGGGCGGCCTACGAAGAGCCGGGGAATCAGTCGGCGATTCATTGGGACATGGTGAAAAACCTGAAAAACGGCGGAGAAATTTATCTCGACGGCCAGTTGGTCCAGAAGGATGGCAAGTGGGTCTTTTAGATTTAGAGAAGCCCTTGGGTATCAACCCGAGGGTTTTCCGTTTGGAAATAGAAGAATTCGGGGAAACTAGGAATAGAATCTATTTGTGAACGGAGGAGATGGAATGGACGAGTCATTCAAGGAATGTATGAAAGCATGCTGGGCCTGTGTGGAGGCTTGCAATCATTGTTATGATGCCTGTCTAAAGGAAGAAAATCTCTCGGATATGGTTGATTGTATCCGGTTGACGCAGGAGTGCGCAGCTGTTTGTTCTTATGCGGCGGAGGCGATTTCCCGGCACAGTTTATTTACTGAGGAAATCGGAGCTCTTTGTGCCGTTGTATGTGAATCCTGCGGCAATGAATGCAAGAAACATAAAGCCGCCCATTGCAAAACGTGTGCTGCGAAATGCTTGGATTGCGCAGAGAAATGCCGCAAGTTGGGCGCTTAATTGATGGAACACCTCGTGTGGGGTGTTCTTATTTTTGATGAATGGCGGCTTGCGCCCGGTGTTTATCCTCTTTTTTGATGTAAATTTTATATTCGTTGTTTTGGTCTCCCCAGTCCCCTGGTGTATGTTGAGAGAATGTCGCTACCCGGTATTTCACCCCTTCCGCCTTCAATTTACCCGTTACCTTGTAATAATCCTTCATCATAAAAGTCATGTAAATCAAAGTCTTCTTGCTTGAGAATAACCACTCAATGAGATTAACCAGCGCCTGCATTATGAATTCCCCCTATAAAATAATTGTGGCTGTTGCCCTTACGTACGAATCCTTGCGGCAGATGGTTCCCTGAGCATCAATTGTTCAGGCAAGCCTTCTATGGTTTAATAAAATATAGAACGTTCAATGGAAAGGATGGGGTTCAGGTGGATGTATTAAGTATCTTCTTGTTAATCGCACTTATTCTTATTTATGCATGGATCAAATGGGAAGATCGCAAGAATTGGGAGTCCGTCTACGAAATCTCCGGGAATCGAAGGCCAGAGGCGGAAGAGCGGTACGCCTATTTGAAAGCAAGGCAGGTGAAATGCCGATTGAAAACCACAGGTTCGGGCGGCGGTGATGTCGCGAAAGAGGATGTTGCCCGGAATTCATTCTTCAACTCTGTGAAAATTGAGGTTCCAAAAAAGGAAGCCAATAAGGCCTTCAGGCTTCTGCGGGAATATAACGGGCAAAGATCTTAAAGACTTCCTTGAGGTCCCCTCTCTATTTTATAATATTCTTTTACTATCCGAGAAATCCTGCCCATCTCGCCCGATTCATGCATTTTCTTGTCGATTGGTAAGCAAATCTCCTGTTTCAACTCCATC
>DASTWO010000170.1:0-11001 GCA_035776675.1 Caryophanales bacterium | reverse complement strand
GTAGATGCGATTAAATGTGTCGAGCATGCGCTCCAGTGTATCAAGTGACGGATTGGAGAAGGTTTCCGGTAGATAAGGAAAGGCCCGGTCGTCAGTTTGCAAAAGTTCATGCATGTGCCATTTATCGAAGAAGCCGGGGTTGAACCATGGAATCAGGTAATCGTCCTGAAGCTGCCGCTTAACGCTTTGAAAGCGAATGAGCCGCTCGGTCCTGCGGTTCGGCAATCGGTCATAAATCACATCCGGGAATGGGACCTTGATTTGTTGCCAGCCGTCCCCCCGGTAAAAGAAGCCGTTCATTGTTCCTTCTTCCCAATTAATATGGTGCCGGCCAAAAACGAAGCAAAATGCCCCAACTTGATCGGCGACAGACAAGAACTTTGCGAAAAATTGTGTGCGTTCACCGATAGGACGCAACGAATAATCCGTGAAACCCGCGGTGAAAATTCCGATAAGCGGACCGACATGCAGGGTGTTATCCTTGCAAAATAGATGAACGTTTTCTTCATAAGGAAGTCGCAATGCCTCCCACAAATCTTCCGACACGAGAATATCTTCCCTGGAATCACTGAATACAACCCGGCATGGTGTGCGCCTTGTTGAAAAAGCCAGCCAGTTGATTCTTTCGGTCATTTGCTGGCGGTAATGGCCGGGCAGTTCAACTATGCCGGTTGTTTGTTCAGTTTTTCGCAGTTTCAACGACTGATTCATTATCTTTCAACTCCTTTTGCTTGAGCAAATACCGGGCATATTGCAGCGGTGCCTGCGCGATTTCTTTCTCGTTAAGTTCTCCGCTTTGAAGAATCGTTTGATGTCCCGGTTTGGAATTGGCCTCCAAAACCCATACGGCGTCTTCCTGATCAATCCCGATATCAAGCCCCAGTTCAAACAATGGGCCGAATGAGGACTCCAGCAAAGGGGGAACCCGCTCAATGATGGAAGCTATCTCATGTTCAAGGAAGCTTCTTTTTGTGTTCGAAAAGGTTTTGAGCCATTGACTGAAGTCGGCAATCTTTCCCGTGCTGTGTAAATTGGAGACAATGGCTCCCGCCTTGCCGATTCGAACTCCACGCCCGCGTTCTATCCATTTTCCGTCTGCATTTTTCTGGACTACGATTCTGATATCAAAGGGTTGTTGATTCTCGTTTTGTACGCTTAGGAAAGGCTGGATTAGAAATGGTGTTTGAACCAATTGGGTATCTAGCCACTTTTTCAATTGTGATTTTCGCAAGAAAGTCTTTTGCACGGTTTTCCCGCGTCTATCCGTCTTAACCGTAAAGTTTTCAGGTTGTTTTCTCAGAACAAGAATGCCTTTTCCCTGTGACCCGTTTTCTGGTTTCAACAGCAAAGTTCTTTGTTTCTCCAGCTCTTCTATGATGAAATCGGCTTTCCTGGCTCTCAGTGTGTCAATGGTGTAGGAATTGAGATAAGGTTCGCTTTGAAGAGCTTGATAGACCTTGGATTTGTTAGGCAAGCCAAAACCGAGAAACAGGGTCCGATTTTTCAGCCATTCGACAATGGGCGCATTGGTTTTGTAGGCCTGGCTTGAAGTGTAGAAACAGCGATCGTATAAGACATCGGGAATCGTAAAGGTTTCCGCTTTCCAAGTACCACTGCCGGGGTCAAAGGTTTTCCCGGTTATTTGCTCTGTGTAAGGATCAATCGCATTAGGAACGAATTGATGGACTTTCAGATCCAGTTTTGCCGCGTATTCTCCAATATTCTTGAAATATCTTTCTTCCTGGTTTTGATTTAAGGTGATGATTCCGAAAGAGGGCATCAGTTGGTCACCTGCGTTTCTTAAGGATTTGAGAAGCCGGCCAGATAACAGCTATAATCAATCACAGCTTTAGCTGACGGGCGAATGGCCTGATCTCGAGAAGGATCAAGGTCTTTCGAAGGTTTTGTGTTCACCTCGAGAATCCATGGTTTTCCCTGGTAATCGAGAGCCAGGTCGATACCGAGTTCGCCGTAAATACCTTCACTTTCGAGCGAGACCCGTTCAGCGATCTCTAATGACAGATCACCGAGCAGTGCCCGAATTTGTTTGGCAACTCTATTTGGAAAGGCTTGTTGGAGCACCTCTTTAATTGAATGTGATTTTCCGCCGCGGGCAAGATTGGAAACAAATTGTTCTTCATTGGATATCCGGGCCACCCCTGAGGTGACCGTCCATTTATCGGTTTGACGCCTGTTGCATAGCATCCGGAAATCGAGAGGACATTGCCGATGTTCGAGCAAGGAAAGGCCCTGTTGAATGATATATTGCTGTTGTCGAATCCGCCTTACCAAGGTATGATACAGTTCCTCAAATGTGGAAAATTGCCGTTCAATGTCCCCGCTGAAAGTGGTGTAATCCAATTCAAAATGGTTTTCCCTGCGGGTAATTCGAAAGATTTGCTTCCCCTGGCTGCCGGCGGCTGGTTTCAAAAAAACACTCGAATATCGCTCTGTCATCTCTTTCAATGATTTTTCACTTTCGTACAGAATGGTTTCCGGAAGGTAGGGTGCGAGATCCGGGTGAGAGGCAAGTTGTTGGTGAACCTCCCATTTGTCCAAAAAACGAGCATTGAAACAAGCAATTCCTTCATTTGTGATTTCTTGAAAATAACGTTCTGTGGCTGGTAATTGTTCAAGTTTTCGCTGTCCGATCCGGTTGTGAATCACATGAGGAATAGGCAGTTCCCGTCGGTCCCAATAATTGTGTCGCTTTACGTATCCAATGACAGAGTCTCGCCGCCAATCTTTTAAAGTAAATACATAAAGCAGCGCATGTTGTTTCTCGCTGTAACGTGTCAATTCGTCGCAATAAGCTACCAATGAACCCTCGAAAGCATTTCCTTTGAGGAGAGTTAAGACTGCGACAACTGGCCCGATTTGGAGTTCGCCTTTTGTCGGATCAAAGGCTATTCTCAAAGGCTGGGGTTCCACAGGCAAATGAAATTTCTGCAATAACCGAGGATCGCAAATCAACTGCGGAGAGCCGCCATTGTTATTCGGCAAACAAGAAACAGAGTGTTGTACGGGACCGCACTTTAATGTAAGATTCGAGAAGGATGCCAGTTTCCACGATTCATAAAGCGGCCGGCTTAAATGAATTTCGTTGGTTTCACCAGTCAATGGCTGGACGATAATAGGTTCTATCAGGGACATGGCATTCACCTTCTGACGATGGAAGTTGGATTTAATAGCAAAGCCATTTAGTTCTTAATGGGGAGGCCCCTATCCCGATTCTCAGAGTACAAACGCCTCCCTATGGATTGGCTGGGCAGTCGCTGATACCGTATACTATGGGATGTATGCGGAAATTGTGAGTGTGGAGGCAGGACATAGATGGAGATTCTAATCGAGCTTATTTTTTTGATTGTAATTGGTGCCCTGATCGGAGGCGTGACGAACTCGTTGGCGATCAAAATGTTGTTTCGCCCTTATCATCCGATCTACATTGGCAGATGGAGGCTGCCGTTGACCCCTGGCTTGATACCGAAACGTCGTGAGGACTTAGCTGAACAACTTGGGAAAACGGTAATGGAACATTTGCTGACACCGGAGAGCATCCAGCGAAAGCTGCATGATGCAGATTTCCAGGAAGAAGTCTTGCAGTGGGCGAAGAAACAAGCGCGTGAGGTGCTTGAAAGCGAGGAGTCGCTTCAAGAGCTGATGGAACGCCAATTTGGCGTGGCGGGCTTGAAGGAAAAAGCAGATGGACAGATTGAAGCGGCCGTGCGAGCTGTGTTTGAGAGCAGGCGTGAATACACAATAGAAGAAGTGATACCGGGTAAATGGAGAGAAAAGGCAGACGAAATGATTCCGGCTTTAGCAGCTTATATTGCCGAAGAAGGTGCGCTTTTTGTGGAAAGTCCGGAAGGCAGGTTCAAGCTGCAACTGTTGATTGAACAATTCCTGTCGGGCAGGGGAATGCTCAGCAATATGCTGCAAATGTTCCTCGGAGGCGACAGTTTAGGTGATAAGGTGCAAGCCGAATTGGCAAAGCTTTTGCGGAAGCCGATGCTGCGGGATATGATCGAACAGCTTCTTGAGACGCAATGGGGGAAACTGAAGCGGAAACAGGTCGGTGAGTTTCCGGTCGAGAATATTTCGGCGGACATTTCAACATTTGTTAAAAAAGAATGGCCGTTGAATCAATGGCTTGAAAGTCCGCTGAAGGAATGGACAGCGCCTCATCATAGCTTGGTCATTGAAACCTGGATTCCCCGAATGGTGGATTGGGCCGGAAGAACAGTGACGGCAAAGGTGGGAGAATTGCTCCGGCATCTGCGTCTGGAGGAAGTAGTGAAAACGCAGGTTGAAACGTTTGCGGTAGCCAGGCTTGAGGAACTGGTTCTGTCCATTTCGCGGCGCGAGTTCAAGATGATCACGTATCTGGGGGCGCTTCTCGGAGGCGTTATCGGGCTTGTGCAAGGGCTTTTGATCCAGCTGTTCGCATGAACTCGATCACCATGTTGAGTTCACACAATCTGGGCGAACATATACAATGGGAAACATGGATGTTATAGTGGGGAAAGAGTCAAATAGAGGAGGTCGACCATGCCAAACATTTATGACAGCGCGTACGACTTGGAAAATGCTATTCGTGAAAGCGATGAGTATCAGGAATTGAAAAAGAGCTATGATGAGCTGGAGCAGGACGAGACCGGCAAAAAGATGTTCGATAAGTTCCGCAACCTTCAGTTGGAATTGCAGCAAAAGCAAATGCAAGGCCAGCAAATCAGTGAGGAAGAAGCACAGTCGGCACAGCAACAGCTTCAGATGGTTCAACAACACGAGGGGATTTCAAAGTTGATGGCGGCTGAACAAAGAATGAGCACGATTATTAACGATTTGAACGGAATTATCACCAAGCCGCTGGAAGATCTGTATGGGAATCCGGAAAACAGCCAGTAACTATGGTTTACTAAACAAATCAAGCTTGGCGACAAGCTTGTGAAGGAATCGGTTGAAAAAACCGGTTTCTTTTTTTGTGTGAATGGAAAAGCCCATCTTCCAAGGCTATCAATGTTCTAAAACGGGAAAGCCCTTCATAAAATCGTATTGAAGCCTTTATACATCTGAGAATCTGCAACCAGAAGAGGGGGATGATCGTGGTCTATCGTATGCTTGCCGTTGATATTGACGGAACTTTATTGCACAGTAACAACAAATTGGATCGACGTACAAAAGAGGCTATTGAGTTTGTCAAAAGTAAAGATGTCTATGTTTCCCTTGTCACAGAACGACACTATCATTCTGCAATGAAAATCGCAAAAGCCTTGAAGCTCAATACGGTTATGATCACACAAAATGGTGCATTTATTGCCTCGTCCATCGATAAACCTTTGTATGAAAACCGTCTGAATCCGGAATTGGTGAATGAACTTGTCGAGTCTTTGGAACAATACGATTGCCATGTCCGTGTTTCACATGAACGTTTCTCTGTCGGAAATCGTGTAAGGCAGAAGAATGAACTGATCGCCAAAATGACGATCGGGATCGGCGATCCGTTATTCTATCCCGTCACTTTTGTAGATTCACTTGGAGATTATTTATTGGAAAATTCAATAGCTCCGACTAAGGTGGATGTCCACTTTTTCGATCAGGAAGAACAAGAGACAGCTCTTGAAAAGATCAGGAAGGACTATCCTCAGGTAGCAGTCAGTCTATCAGGTGAAGAATGCGAAATCGTGGCTATGGGAGCCTCGAAGGCGAAAGGTGTTCAGCTTCTTGCCAATCAACTTGGACTTTCTCAGGAGGAAATTGTCGCGATCGGGGACTCTAATGCTGATCGCGAGATGATCACAAGGGCAGGGTTAGGCGTTGCCATGAAAAACGCACCTGCTGAAGTAAGGAAAGTAGCCGATTGGGTAACACGTTCCAATGATCAAAACGGTGTTTCTTATATGGTACGGGAAGTATTTCGCAAACAGTTGCGTATGCAAATCTAAAGCGTTCCCCGCCCAGCACACGAGTTAGCCGGGCGGGGCGCTTTTTACCTATAATCGGGGACAAGCATGATATTTCTGAAAAGAGGCGCCCAGTTTGTAGTGAATCTATTGAAATCTCAATAAGTTTGAGCTAAGATGGTGGTTACATATAATGGAGGGAAGCCAGATGAGAGAACAGATTGGCTATTTAGGACCGAAAGGAACCTTTACGGAAACGGCCGCGGACGCGTTGTTTCCTAATGAAGAATTAATTCCTCATACTACAATACCGGAGTGTATGGAGGCTGTGCGTTCTGGCAAGCTGAATTATTGTGTTGTTCCACTGGAGAATGCGATCGAGGGTTCTGTGAATTTAACAATGGATTATTTGTTCCATGAGAAGATTCTTTCAATTGTCGGGGAAGTGGTCGTTCCCATTCGCCAGCATTTTATGGTTCACCCTGATCGTGCTGATGACTGGATGGATGTAGAAACTGTTTATTCCCATCCCCAGGCCATCTCGCAAACCCATCATTTCTTAAAGAAGACGTTGCCCGAGGCAGAAACTTCTTTTATGAACTCAACTGCCGCGGCAGCGGAGTGGGTGAAGGATCACCCGGAAGAAAATGCTGGAGCGGTCGGCAATTCCCTGGCGGCACAGATGTACGGACTGACCACAGTCCGCCAGGATGTTCACGATTATGATAACAACCATACACGGTTCGTTGTTCTCAATCGGGAAAAGATTGATTTCAAATCCGACAATGCTCCACACATTCGTGACAAGACCACGCTTACCGTGACATTGCCTCACGATTTCTCCGGAGCGCTGCATCAGGTGTTGTCGGCGTTCGCCTGGAGAAAGTTAAATATGTCAAAGATTGAGTCGCGTCCGACGAAAACAGGATTGGGAAATTACTTTTTCATTATTGATGTCGATATGAAAATGGACGATGTGCTGCTTCCGGGTGTGAAAAGGGAATTGGAGGCACTTGGTTGTAATGTAAGTGTTGTCGGCAGTTATCCTTGTTACCGTGCCGAAGAGATTATCATGAGCTCAGGTGTCACCAACATTGTGGGCGTTCACCTTTTCATGAGTGACAGTTGAAAAAACGGGGTTCTTTCAGGCATGTGGATTTCTATAATAAATTCACATGCCTTTTTTAGTTTTGGAGTCCTCGCTCTGTCGAACTAATCCTTTTATAAAAGACCTTTCTGTCTTGCCAGGAACAAGGCGTGAACGAGCTCGCTGTTATTCCAACGGCCTTCAGCGATGTTTTGTATGACTGCCTCTGGGTCATGGAAGCTGACTTCAATTTGTTCGCCGTCGTCCAAGGCTTGGGCATGGTTCCATTTAGCATTCTTCGTGAAATATAAATAGGAGAATTGGTTGCTCAAGCAGGGATCCGGTTCCGTTTGCCCAAGGTAATATAATTTGTCACATGTCATCCCTGTCTCTTCAAGCAATTCCCGTCTTGCCGCTATTTCCTTCTCCTCGCCGGCTTCAATACTGCCACCGGGGAGTTCGCAGGTTTCTCTTCCGACACCTTCCCTGTATTGTTTACATATCGCAACCTTGCTGTCACACAGTGCCAGAATGACTACCGCGGCTGGAAATGGGTCGCGCAAATATATATCCTGGTATGGGCTCTCGTAAAATCGGTAATCGTGCTTTTGGAAAATCAGTTGATCCATTGGGGCCTCCTTTAACGGTGGAATAAGACGAGTTTGCCGGCGGATGAGGTCATCCGGTTCGTGTGGTGCTCGTAGCCTTCGTCTTTCAGGCGTTTTTCGCCGATTTCCTTCGCTTCGTTCTCGTCTTTGGCCTCGAAGGTCTCGTCCAGAAGGGTCTCCCCGCTTTTATCAAATACGGTCAATGTGTAGTTTGGCATTTTGATAGTCATCCTTTCTCTTATTCCTATAAACATTATTCGTAGTGCCGGGCGGATTTTCCTTCAAACGATGAAACTTTTTTTATGCGGCTTTGGCTGCTTTGTTGTTTGATTTCCCGATTAAATCCGGTATATACGAACGTGCGATCGTTATGGTAAAATAAAAAAAGAGAAAGGCGGGAGGCTCATGAAATCGCTTCGTTTCATTCATTGCGCGGATCTTCATTTGGATCGGCCGTTTCGGGGATTGGCCGATGCTCCGGCTGAAATTGTCAAACGGGTGCGAGAAAGCACCTTTCATTCCTTACGGCGAATTGTTGATGCGGCAATTGAACATAGAATGGACTTTGTGATCATCGCTGGTGATTTGTTTGACGGGGAAAACCGCAGTTTGCGGGCGCAGGCCCGATTTCGTGACGAAATGCGCCGTCTTGAGGAGGCTGGAATTGAAGCTTTTGTCATTCATGGGAATCATGACCCGGTCGGCGGAGATTGGGTAGCCTTGTCGTGGCCAGACAATGTGCATGTTTTTGGTCCGGAGGTTGAGGTCCTGCCATTTATGAAAAACGGTGAGGTTTTGGCTCACCTGTATGGTTTCAGCTATTGGCAACGGGCTGTTACAGAGGAGATGGGCTCTTTTTATGTGAAAAAATCCGGTGCTCCCTACCATATTGGCATTCTACATGGCCAGGCGGAAGGAAACAGCAGTGATCACGCTTCGTATGCCCCGTTTACAGTAAACGAGTTGTTAGACAAAGAGTTTGATTATTGGGCGCTTGGCCATATACATAAACGACAGATGTTGCAAGAAGGGAATCCGGTCATTTTATATTCAGGCAATATTCAAGGTTTGAATCCGAAGGAAACAGGGGAAAAAGGCTGTACTTTGGTAGAAATGGAAGAAGAAGTGTCGAGGCTTTCATTTATTCCAACGGCAGAAGTGGAATGGCGAACCTGCGAAGTCTCGATTTCGGGTGTGGTGGATGCTGATCAATTGCTGGAAGTTTGCGAGCAGGCGTTGGAGGGATTTCGCCAGGAAGGCATCGGGGTTCTGGCGGTCATCGAATTTTCCGGTGCGGGCACATTACATCCTTATCTTCATCAGGAAGAGAACCTGGAGGAACTGCTTGCCGTCGTTCGAGAAGGTGAGGACATCAGAGAAAATTTCGTTTGGCCGGTTTCCTGCCGTGTGAAGACCACAGCTGATTGGAATCGTGAGCAATTGGCGGGGGAGGACCATTTCATAGGTGATTTGTTGCGCCTGATCGATAACAACGGGGCTGATGATGCGCTTTCCCCTTTAATGAAAAATCGGCGGGCCAAGCGTTATTTAGCCGAGTCGAATGGACAGGCAGAGAACGGAATTTTGCGAGATGCGGAAACGTTGCTGTTAACGGAATTGTTACGGGAGGAGGACGCTGAATGAAGATCAAACAACTCCACATGTTTCGGTACGGAATGTTTGTCGATACCATTTTTCCTCTTCCTTCCGATGGATTTCAGGTTGTTTACGGTGTAAATGAAGCGGGGAAATCAACGATGATGCGCTTTATCCGCGAAATCTTGTTCGGATTTTCCTCCCAATCTCCGGGGATTTCCATTGCCGGCGGTGAAGGATTTGGCGGTTGCTTAACGCTGGAGGTCCCGGTGCGCGGTGATGTGACAGTTGAACGAACTGGAAATCGCGGGCGCGGTTCGGTCAAAGTCTATTTTGACGATGGCCGTATCGGCGGAGAAGAAGCGTTGGCCGAGTTGTTCCCCGGGCTGGATGAATCCATGTTTCGCGCGATTTTTTCATTTGGGTTGGACGGACTTCAAGGATTGGAACGGGTCAAATCCGACGAAGTGAATAATTATTTGTTTCACGCGGGAATGACAGGAGATTTCTCAATCCGAAAGCTGGAAAAGAAATTGGTCAAAAAGCAAGAAGAATTATTTAAACCGCAGGGGCGTAAGCCGTTGCTGAACCGTGAACTTGCAGAACTGGAGACCCTTGAAAAAGAGGTTGCGTCCTGGAGAAGGAAAAATGAAGGATATCGGGAGCTCGGGAGAGAGTCCGATGAGGTTGAGCGGCGAATCGCTGAGATCGCGAAGACTAAGAGCACGCTGAGGAATGAAATTCGTGCGCTCGAAAAGCAGAAAGCGTTAGCTCCGTTTGTGAAAGATAAGCGGGAGCTGGAATTGCGTTTGGAGCGGTTGCCGGTGTGCGAGCCGTTTCCGGAAGACGGGCTTGCCCGGTTTGAGGAATGGCGGACCCAAGCCGTAGCGCTGGAAGCGGAGCTTGCTGAGCTTGAAGCGGAGCGGAAAGCGGTTGAGAAGAAGCGGGCCGGAGTCGAGGTACGAGAGGACTGGCTGGGGCTGAAAGAGGAAGTTCGTTATGAGCGCGAGCAGGAGCGCTTTATGCAAAATAAAGAGAGCGAAAGGGCCGCATGCGAGCAGGCCGCGAGGACGGAAGGGGAAGAATTAGCCGTTTTGATGGAACGGCTTGGTTCGTTATGGACGAGGGAGATGGTTGAAGCGGCCGACACCGGGTTCGGCGCCAGAGAAGGGATGAAAGAGCTTGTGCAGGCGCGGGAAAGCCTGCAACAACGGCGGAAGGTGATGGACGACGAACGGGAGCGTTTGGAGCGGCTGCTGGAGAAAAGCCGGGCGGAGCGGGAGGCTGTCAGCGCGAAGCGGTTGGCGGATGACGAAAGGCGGCGGCTGGAAGAGGCACTGAGTTATCGAGATGAATGGGAACGAAAGCGTAAGGAGAAGAGGGGATTGGAAGAACAGCTAGCCCGTTCGGGAAGCTTATCCAAACAATTGCCTTTTTACGGGGGAACGGCACTGGGTGCCATGGTAGTGATATGGTTGATTTCAAACGGACAGTGGGTTGTGGGCGCGGTGGTTGCGACCCTGACGGCTGGATTTGCCTTTTCTGTATTGCGTTTTGGACGGGGGGCTGAATTGGATCGGGTAAGAACCAGCTTGGCCACCCTTGCGGAAGAGCTCCGAAAAGCGACCGATGCCGGGATAGAAGATACCGAGAAGGCCAAACTATCTTTGAAAGAAGACGATCAGGTACGTGAATCTGAAGCAATTGTGAATGATCGATTGGCTCAGGGTGAAAGAGCTTTTGACGAAGCTGTGGAGCAAACTGAGGCGGTTAGACAACAGTTGAAAAGATTAGACAGGCAAATGAGTGC
>DASTWO010000169.1:0-19476 GCA_035776675.1 Caryophanales bacterium | reverse complement strand
GAACCATCGCTAAAGAACGATATCCATCGTTTCCGTTAAGGTAGCGATGTACAGCTTCTAATTTTTCTTCAGGTGTATATTTTGCCATAAGAAAAGCACCTCCAATTGTTAGTTGGTGTCTAACAATTGGGGTGCAGTTCAGCCCTTTAGCAGGTGAGGGGATTACTTTTTTCGTACAATCAAGATGACCACTGATACGATTCCAATCACCATAGATGTGAAAGAAACCATAAGGATCAAACCTTGATACAAAGTAATCATTTCTCGGCATGCACCTCCTCCCGTTTCTGACATGGCGAATGTCAAACAACGGTCGGCAGGGCCACCGCCCCATCTCTGCTTATGTAACTCATCTTAATTGTACCACTTTTTTATAATCATACCAAACAACCGTTCCCTATAAATGAAGGTTTGTAGCGAAGTCAACCAAAATGAGACCCGACTCAGTTCAAAAGCTGAATCGGGTCTTTTCTCTTTTCCTCATTAAGCCATAATCTTGCAAATGTCGTTGCTGAAGGCTACAGGATCGCTCACTGGCAAGCCCTCGATGAGCAAAGCCTGGTTGTATAACAGGTTCGTGTACATCGCCATTTTCTCTTCGTCTTTTTCGTGAACCTCTTTTAACGAAGTGAAGACAGCATGATCCGTGTTGATTTCCAACACCTTGTCGGCTTTGATCTCCTGGCCGTTCGGCATGGCTTTCAAGGTCTTTTCCATCTCAATCGTGACTTCGCCTTCGGTGGAGAAGCACACCGGGTGGGTTTTCAACCTTCCCGACGGCTTCACATCTTTCACCTTGTCTCCAAGAACCTTCTTCATCGCTTCAAACAGCTCTTTGTTTTCCTCCGCTTTCTCGGCTGCCTTTTCCTTCTCTTCCGTCTCAAACCCAAGGTCTCCGCTCGAAACCGACCGGAATTCCTTGTCCTGATAAGACATCAGCACTTTGGCGGCAAACTCATCGATTTCTTCGGTGAAATAAAGCATTTCATAGCCTTTGTCGGCGACCTGCTCGGTTTGCGGCATTTTTTCGATACGCTCAATGGATTCCCCGGAAGCGTAATAGATGTACTTCTGATCTTCGGCCATTCTCGACACATATTCATCAAGAGAGACAAGCTTCTTATCCCGAGACGAATAAAACATCAACAGATCCTTCAAGTCTTCTTTATTAGCACCAAAGTTGTCGTATGCTCCGAACTTCAATTGACGGCCGAATGATTGATAAAATTTCTCGTATTGCTCCCTGTCATTCTTAAGCATGCTTTTCAGCTCGCCCTTGATCTTGTTCTTGATGTTCTTGGCGATCACCTTCAACTGCCGGTCATGCTGCAATATCTCACGGGATATGTTGAGCGACAGATCCTCCGAATCGACCATTCCTTTGACGAAACCGAAATAATCGGGCAGCAAATCCGGGCATCTATTCATGATCAGAACGCCGTTGGAGTAGAGCTCCAGCCCTTTTTCGTATTCTTTCGTGTAATAGTCGAATGGCGTTTGTTCCGGGATATACAGAATCGCCTGGTAAATCAACGTGCCGTCGGCTTTAATGTGGAGATGATCCAATGGTTTGTCGAAGCCGTAGCGCTTTTCCGCATAAAAATTTTCATAGTCTTCGTCCGTCAGTTCATTCTTGTTCTTCCGCCAGATTGGAACCATGCTGTTGACGGTTTGTTCCTCGACGACTTCCTCGAATTCGTTTTCTTCGCCCTCTTTAGGTTTTTGTTCAGTCACATCCATCCTGATTGGATATCTGATAAAATCGGAGTATTTCTTGATGATCGCCTTAAGCCCCTGCTCATCTAGGAACTCATCGTATTGATGGTCTTCGGTGTTCTCCTTGATTTCCAAGGTGATCTCAGTGCCGACCGAATCCTTCTCACATGGCACAACCGTATAGCCATCCGCGCCTTCGGATTTCCACTTGTAGGCTTCTTCACTTCCGAGTGACTTACTGATAACCGTGACCACATCCGCCACCATAAAAGAAGAATAAAATCCGACGCCGAATTGGCCGATGATGTTGTGGCCATCCTTTGCTTCATTTTCTTTTTTAAAAGCCAGCGAACCACTTTTCGCAACCACACCGAGGTTGTTTTCAAGCTCTTCTTTCGTCATCCCGATCCCGGTGTCGATGACCTTCAAGGTACGGCCGGGCTTGTCCGCCTCAATCTTGATATAGTAGTCTTTCGGGTCGAACGCCATATTGTCATCAGTCAGAGCCTGGTAATAGATTTTGTCGATAGCGTCGCTGGCGTTGGAAATCAATTCTCTTAGAAAAATTTCCTTCTGCGAGTAGACCGAGTTGATCATCATGTCCAGCAATCGCTTGGATTCCGCCTTAAACTGTTTTTTTCGCATTTTATCACCTTCGTTCGTAGAATAAGAGAAACTATTAGCACTCGAATGGACGGAGTGATAATTCCAATTTTTTATATATCATAAATGGTGAAACCGTTCAAGTGTTATCATTCCGAATCCTCATCGACATAACTCATGAGCACATAGGAAATGGATTCCGTGTTTTCCGTTCCTTTTTTTCTGGATTCTTTATCTTTTTCGTTGATCAATTTCCGAATTTCCGCGTTCAGCTGGTGCCAATCTTCCTTAGTGAGTTCAGCTTGAAGAAGACTGGCCTGGCCCTTGATGCTTTCCATGTCCTCCATAGAGCCCTGGTCGATTGTCGATTTCATCGCCTCAATAGCGCGGTTCACCTGTACAAGCATTTGTTTAAAAACGAAATCTTCATTTTCCTTAACGAACTCGTCGCTCAGATTGAAATCTTCGACAACTGCCGCTTTATAATATTTCTCCGTTAAATGACCGACCTGTCTCGTTTCGGCCACCTCCAGAAATCCCTGATCCACCAATTGATGAACATGGTAGTACAGCCTGGACGGCTTATCCTCCAACGCCTTGGCGATTTCCTTTACGGTTTTCACCTCAGTTTCGACCTGCTTCAATATCCGAACCCGTTTTGGGTTCAGTAACGACTTGAACAGCTCCATGTCCTGCACTTGCACATCAATCACCCTTGTCTCCTTGACCTGCCTTCATTCTAACAAAAAATTGCATATTGACAAAAAGATGTTTTGTATTAAAATTAATTTTAATAATAAAATAAAGTTTACCAACAGGGGGTTTGAAATGTTTTCATTGATGAAGAGACATAGAGATTTAAGATTTCTGATCACATCGGTGTTTATTTCGCAATTGGGCACATGGTTTACTTACATGCTGTTTGTTGTACAGATTTTCAACCAAACAAAGGACGAACGCCTCACAATGATTGTCGTGGGAGCTCAGATGGTTGCCATGCTTATCGGTGGTCAGGTGGCTGGAATCATCATAGAGAACAAAAATCCAAAAACCGTTTTGATTACGAGTGATTGGATTAGTGCCGTCATTATTTCTTCTGTATTCTTCATGCCGGCCAACGTGTACGTGTACAGCTTTTTCGCTTTTCTTATGGCCTTTGTCAACGCCTTTCGGATGCCAACGTTCCAGAAATACCTGGTCGCCGCTGTGGAAGAAGACGATCTGATGCAGGCGAACTCGTCCTTTCAAATGATCCGGGAGTTTGTGAAAATTATCGGTCCCGCTTTCGCGGTCTTTGTGCTTGCCCTGCTGCCAACAGCTTTAAAGCCTCTCGGCTTCGTGATTGATTCCTTTTCCTATGTGAGCGCTGCATGCTTGTTGATCGGCCTTACTGCTGTAAAGAAATCTACCAAAAACGAGAAAAAGCCTGACGTCCCCAAAACGGGTTGGCTTGAAAATTGGAAAGGCGGCTTGACACCATTGAAAGATCCTATCGTCTTTCATGTCTTTACCATTTTTCTTCTATTGTTATTTGGAATCGCGGGAAATGAAGTAGTTCTCACCTCACATGTGAGCGAAAGCGGGCTGGGTTCATTCCAAGTAGGTTACATTATCGGGGCGCTTGGTTTCGGGATCTTGGTCACTTCTACATTAGGAGCAAAATATGTGAAAAATTGGCCGTTGTCTGTACAGTTAGGCGTATCGTCACTTCTCCTTGGCTTGTCCTTCAGTCTGATTGGCCTTGAAAACAGTTTGTTGGGAATGATGGCTGCAGCTTTTCTCACCGGGGTCTTCAACGCCGTTTACAATATGTCATCCTCCACCTTCTGGCAAAAAAGGGTGCCCTATGAGAAGCTTGGACGTTTCATGAGCTTCGCCAGCAGTGTGTTCTCGATTGCGACTTTGATCGGAATGGCGGCCAATGCTTACATTAGCCGAATATTCACCGCAGGATTGGATATGATGTTCTGCGGTGGCGTAATTGCCTTCGCCGGTCTGCTGCTGGTGATCAACATTACCTTAGCCGAAAGGAAAAAGGCGACCCTGAATAAGCAAAGCAAAACAGCTTAAGGGGATTTGAATCCAACGAATATCAACTTCTGGTATTTCCCTGCGAAAAGTGAGACAATCTAACATTGGGTCTTATTTAAAAGAAACAGGTGGGGAAAGATCATGAGTGACAAGACAAAAGGCATTTTACTATTATTACTGGCGGCTTTTGGGTTTTCTATGATGGCCGCCTTTGTGAAACTTTCCGGAGACTTGCCGGCTGTTCAAAAAACTTTCTTTCGCAATCTGGTGACAATGATCATTGCGTTCGGGTTTGTGATTTCCCATAAAGAAAGGCTTTTTGGCAAGAAAGAAAACCAGGCTCCTTTATTGTTGAGGTCCGCCTGTGGCACGCTGGGGATCATTCTCTTTTTCTACGCGATTGACCATTTGGTCTTATCGGATGCGGACATGCTCAATAAGTTAAGTCCCTTTCTGCAGATTCTTTTCGCTGCTGTATTCTTGAAAGAAAAGGCCAGACCGTTTCAGCTTTATAGCGTCCTCGTTGCTTTCATCGGGGCTCTGTTTATCATCCAGCCTTCGTTCTCAGTAGAAACGATCCCTTATGCGGTTGGATTGCTGTCAGCCGTTGTAGCGGCGGGCGCCTATACCTTTTTGCGTGTTCTCGGAAACAGAGAGAAGTACTATACGGTCGTCTTTTATTTTTGCTTCTTTTCCACTGTGGTGTTATTGCCGTTCGTGATCCTTTTCTATGAGCCGATGACCTTGCGGCAATTCATTTATGTGCTCTTGACCGGCATCTTTGCGACACTCGGCCAGTTCGGCATCACTCTGGCTTACAAGTTTGCCCCGGCAAAGGACATTTCGATCTTTTTCTACTCGACAGTCCTTTATTCAACCGCGATCAGTATTGTGGTGTTTGGGCAAACGCCGGATCCGTTCAGCTTTGTCGGTTATCTAATCATTCTGGGAGCGCTGTTCTATATGTTCATCAGAAATAAAAAACAATCGAAATCCACATAGTAATAACAGAGACGTTTTCCATTATTTTGAATTTATATAGACCATAAGGATGAAATAGTTTTTATAATTTTGGTAAAAAATTTCCGAAAAACACTAAACAAGTCATAGCTGTTGCCGATAGTAAATATAAGACCAGCGCGTAGGACATTACCAAACCCTCTCCTAAAACATACATGAACTAACAAAATTACTTATTCCCTTAAAAACTGAACCCCAGGATTCGCTCCAAGTCAGAAAATGTTGCCACGAATCACCCATTTGGAAATGTCAGCGCTTACACTGGTCAAGTCAGGTCTCAAATGTTCGGTGGGATACCGTTCCTTTGGGGCCACCTCATCTATGCTCCCAAGCCGCAATGAAAGCGGCTCATTATATTTCTTCTACGATCTTCCTGATTTGAAAATCCGGCATCGATAGTTCAATGATTGAGGGCAACTGCAGGGAATTCCACAGATTAAACACATCAACATCGTTATCCTCGTTTACGAACAACGACATCACCGTTCCGTGCGTGATCAAGATAATATCCCGTTCTTTATCTTCCTTCATCACCTTTTTCACAGCTTTATCAAATCTCTTGGCTGCATCTTCTGCGGTTTCATTCCCTACGATTCGTTTCGAAGGATTTGCGAAATATTCTTTGAAAATCGTCTCATATTCATTTCTCGGAAGATACTTCATATGAGTGCGATCATTTTCATGAACGTCTCTTACCGTTTTGTGAGGCAAATTCAGTTGGTTTGAAACAACTTCGCCTGTCTGTATAGCTTTAGGTTCCAAACTTGTATAGATACACCTGGCTTTATATTGTTTCAAATACCCGGCAAGCTTAACGGATCTTTCTCTTCCTTCATCAGAAAGTGTCCATTGCTTGGACGGGATATCTGCCTTCACATCGGGCATCGAGTGTTTGATGAGTACCAATGACGTCATGGTTGACTCCTTCCGTTTGAATCTGAGAAATCACGCTGCCTTCTCGGCAGCTCACACCGTTCTATGTACTTCAAGATATCTTGACTTTTTCTCACAATGATTCTCTTCTGTCGAAAGGTTTCTGTGAAAGCGAGTACCTCATGAATATCGTAGTTATGAATCCAGCCGAATCCCTTAAATATCAGTCTGAGAGACTGTTCATAATTCGCTTTCTCGATGTGGGTTTTCTCTTTTAAATAACGCTTGATGATCCCCCAATCATTCAGCCACTTATTTGAATGGATCACGAAAATGACGTCGGCACGACTAAATGTCTCATACGTCCAAGTATAATGAACCCCTTCAATAATCCACTTGTCTTGGTTCACCACTTTTCGTAAAGCAGCGTCCCTTTCTGCATCGGAATTCCTTCGGTCTTCCGAACTTTGGCGATCCCAGACGAAATTATCCAGCTCGTACATTGGTAGATCGAGTTTTATTGAAAGTTTTTTGGAAATGTAGGTCTTTCCGCTGCCACAATAACCAATAATCCGGATACGCTCCATATGAAAAACCCCTTTTCACGTGTCAAGCCTCAATGATCAATGACCAAGCCTTTCAAAATTCCGCAAAGTACGAAGCG
Source organism: Caryophanales bacterium (assembly GCA_035776675.1). GTDB lineage: Bacteria > Bacillota > Bacilli > Bacillales > DASSOY01 > DASSOY01. The sequence goes on along the minus strand of DASTWO010000169.1, from coordinate 12,569 downwards.
CATCCAGCGTCAGGATGCCTTTCCATTCTTCCTTCGCGTTCTGCCACTCGTCTTCGAATTGATGCCATGTCCAATCCGGTTCCCATGAGCCTTCTTCAGTTTGTTGATCGATTAACCCGTCCAATTCACGAGGCATGACATCCGAATATTTCGGGTAATACAGGGAATCCGGAGAATCTACAACTTTCAGCGGAGTTGCACCGTATCCCTGGCGATCACCGGGATTTTTAACGACACAATTGTCAACGAATTTATCAAGAGTGCCTTTGATTTTCTGTTTCTGTTCCTCCCCAAGTCGCTCGTACAATCGAAGGTAACAAAACAGTTCATGCATTTCTTCCAGATCGCAAGATTCAACGAGGTATTCGATGGCGTAATTAATCAGATCGTCAAGCTTGTCCAATGAATAAAGGGAACGATACTCTATAAAATAACTGACGATATCCGCATTCGGATTCCCCCAATTGTCCTCGAAAACCCCGTAGTCCCACCAAATCGCCCGCGGGGAATTTTCTGCTGCCTTCGGAATGATGTCCCATCCGAGACGTTCCTCACGAAAAGTTTCCTCAAGGTATTGCAGGGCTTTTTTGATGATAGGATCCTGTTCATCCCTGCCTTGATCTAACTGCAAAATCTCAAGAGCTCTTGTTGTCGCTACCGCTGAGGATTCCGGACAGCGAAGATCAGGTTCGAGACCATGGCCGAACCCGCCATCCTCATTTTGAAATTGTACCAACTCTTCAAGAACCCTGGCGTAAGCCGCCGATTCAAATTCATACTCAAATATGGCTTTCTCCAACCTTCGAGCCTTTGTTTTCATGAACTGTCGAGCCCTTTCAAAATTCCGATTTCCCATCGTGACTAGCCCTCCCTGAAATCCCAAATCCTTTGTATCTTATTTCTTCATTCATGAAGGAAAACCTTTTTTCTCAAGAGCGCCAATGATCCAGAAGTCCCACAAAACCTATGAAAGTAGGAAGACCTATTGACCCTCCGACAAAATTCGTAATTTTCTACTAAAGGAGTGACCCTTAAGATGATTTTATACTGAATGGGGAGTGAAAATATGAAACGTGTTCTTTACGTTGTGCTTGCAGCCTTTTTGTTTCTGATGACTTTCTCTTTCGGAGGATTCTCTCATCGGGCGAACGCATCTGGCCTGGAAGTCGGGCAGAAGTTGGAACAAATCATCAGCAAGGCTACCGAATTATCCTTAGTCAATGACGTAACCAACTTAGCGCCGGTACAAGCTATTGTGACGTATCAGCAAATGCCGACAGACAACCAGTTGCAGATTTTACAGGATCTCGGTTTACAGACCAGAACCTTCAGCGAGCTTCCGATGGTGGCAATTCAAGGCACAGCCCTACAGATGAAACAGCTCGTATCTTCTGGATTGGAAGCACGTTCAATCTACTTCAACAAGGATCTGGAATACTTAAGCAGCCATCCTACCGGACGAGAGGTGATGGGAGCAGACAAAGTAAACGCCCAGCTCGGTTACACAGGAAAAGGAGTGACAGTCGCTGTCATTGACAGCGGGATTGACGCAACACATCCGGATTTACCTTTTGGGGAGACAGTGATACAGAATGTAAAGTTCCTTGTAGGCGGTGACCTGTTGGGAACAGATTCGATTTATCTTGAAAATGTAGTCGATACGGATACCACCTCGGGGCACGGAACTCATGTCGCAGGGATCATTGCCGGTAACGGATCCGCGAGCGATGGGGTATACAAAGGCGTCGCTCCTGATGCCAATCTTGTAGGTCTTGGAGCCGGAGAAGGACTTAATATTTTCTGGGTGCTGGCTTCATTCAACTATGTGTTGGAGCATCAGGAGGAATACAATATTCAGGTCATCAGCAACAGTTATGGCACAACCGGAGAATACTCGCCGGACGCACCGATCAATGTGGCAAGTAAAAAAGCTCATGATTCCGGGATTGTCGTAACTTTTGCCGCCGGAAATGCCGGACCGGAACAAAACACGTTGAATCCCCTGTCAGCCGCACCCTGGGTAATTTCAGTCGCAGCGGGTACAAAAGATAAGAAGTTAGCAGACTTTTCCTCGCGTGGCGTTCCGGGAAGTTCTTTGCTTCATCCAGATATAACAGCTCCCGGAGTCAACATCGTTTCTACTCGGGCAAAAACGGGAATCGTGCCGTTGACCTCGGCGACTACTGATTTAACATATCTTGAACCACAATATCTTCCTTACTATACCACGTTAAGCGGCACAAGCATGGCAACGCCGGAAATCTCCGGTGTGGTGGCTTTGATGCTTGAGGCGAACCCGGACTTAACGCCGGACGAAGTCCTGAATATCTTGCAAAATACGGCCGATCCAATGGCAGGGTACGATACGTACGAAGTGGGAGCCGGATATGTGAACGCCTATGAAGCGGTTCAAGCCGCTGCATCAAAATAAAAAAAGATGGCCTTAGAAACCTTCTGTCCTTCGGCAGAAGGTTTTACTTTCCCTAACGCGTCGCTCCCAATTTCCTCAACAGGCGAATCATCGCATCTGAACGCCTTCCTTTTGCAATATCAAGCGGTGTAGCCTTATCGTCTGGAGCCTCCGCATGAATGTCGGCCCCGTGAAGGACAAGAAATTCCGCCATTGACAAACATTCACCTCCGGCCGCCCAATGGAGCGGCGTCCCTATAAAATGAAATCCCGAGGGCATTGCTTTAAGGTCAGCACCGTAATCAAGAAGAACTTTGGCAGCTTCGACCCTATCAGTGATCACAGCATAGATGAGCGACTGCTCCAACAATTCTTCCTTGGGTTGCTGTCTTGTAATGGCGTTATTAATTGGTGCTGTGTGCGCCCCTGCATGAGGGTGCAGGTGATGATTTGAATTAAAGAAACCCGGTATCAGGTCATCCCTACCTAATCCAGCAGCAAATTCCAGGTTCACCGTCGCGCCTTTCCTAACAAGAGATGCCGCGACCTCAGAACAACCATAGAAAAGGGCCTGCGCAAGGGGGCGTAAATCATCATCAAGACCATTTACCGAAGCACCGGATTCAATCAGAAATTCTGCCATGATCACATCATTTGAACTGACCGCCCATTGAAGAGAGGTCTCTCCACTGTCCGGATCGATAGCACGGGCATTGATATCCGCACCTGCATCGATAAGCACACGGCCAATTTCCACCTCATTCGGAAAATGACCCGGCCAATCACACAAATGGTTTAATAGAGTTCTTCCCTGCTGTGAACGAGCATTGGCCAAATCAGGATTTTCACTCAGCAAGTTCGTCAGTGTTTCTGCATCTCCTGTTTTCACAGCACGAAATGCGGTCGGATAAACACCGACCAATGTATGATCTTGAGGCAAATCATCTAATTTGCTAGGCATCTTCATCCTCCCCTCATTCTCCATCCAGCCTTCAATTGAATACTAATTTAACAAATTGGCCGCCGAATCGGTGAACCTCTCAGCCCAATCTGAAAAAGAAAGATCATGATCCCAGGTGACCTGATCAATAGCCTTCGCACATCCCCAGTCCAACATACGCCGGTGGAGCATATGAACCTTGAAGCGTTTGACGAACTCATCCTTGTTTATTCCCGCGTTCCGAATATAAACAGACAAGAACGTTCTTGCCAACTCTTCTTCCCCATTATCCAGATAAAAAGCCGTCATTTTTGGCAGATCGGCAACGGGATCCCCAAAGTAAGAATTGGTAAAATCAAAAACGCCACTGACCTCCCAACCTTTCCTTCCTGATTGAAAAAGAATATTTTCCGGTTTAAAATCCCCCATCACGAAAGCCGGCGAATGCAGATGCTCGAAGGTTTCTCTCGAACAGTCTAATATCTCTTCCGCCCATCCAACATCCTTCGAAGTAATCTCGGAGTATTTTTTTGCATCCTCTAACCAATATTGAATAGTGTTATAAAGCCACGATTGATAGGAGCCTTTAAACGGGCGTACAGTGTGGGTTTCGGGATTAAATTCACCATACTGATCCACTTTCCATTTATGTAATTCAACCAAAGCTTCGGCTAACAACTCCGCCATTTTTATTTGATCTGGAGCTTGAATGTCCCCCGTTGTCAAATGATGGCCAGACAAACGTGGCATTAAAGCATAGGGCCACCCGAATATGTCATCCGATTCGTCGACCATGTATGGAACCGGAACCGGTACTTTCGTTCTTTTACGGAGATTTTCCGCGAAAAATTTTTCTTCAACAAACTGCCCCTGAAAAATCGGGTTTCCTTTCAAGACATACTCTCTGGTTGAACTTGAGACAAACATCGTCTGCCCCAACACGCCATTTGCGGTTTTTTCCGAGGAAAGCAGTTCCCCTAAATCGAAACGATCCAGCATTCGTTGTAATGGCCCGTCCGTTATTTTCCCAAGTGGGTGGGAGCCAAAGAAGATTTTCGTACTCAATTCGGTTCACCCCTGTTTATTTCGCGGGAGTCTCCTTCTGAGCCAACGGATTTGCCCGCGATGATTGACCTCATCCTCAAAAACATGAAACCAGATAAAATAGTTATTCGAGGGCAAGCCATCCCAAGGTCTTTCTTCATACAACCAATCATCATTACGATTCTGAAATTCTTTTAAAGTTCTTTCCCGGACTTTGTCCAGTTTGTCCAAATAAAAATCAAGCGGTTGCCCTTTTATTTCATTGCGGCCACGGTCTCCTAGATCATAGGCGGCTCCCCATTCGTCCATTTCCGCTTCGTTCGGCGCCCTGTTATCGAAAATCTCAATCTGAAAACCCAATTCAACGGCCGCTATATGTAAAAGAAGAGCCCCGATCGTGTTGCTGTTTCCGTCCTGAAGATAATCTAGTTGTTCTGTTGTGAGTCCCTTCACCGCATTCAAAGTGGTGTACCTGGCATAATTCATCATAGACACCAATCTGCCAAGTTCTTTATCGTATCCCGGTACTTCCATGATCTTAAATAGATTTTCTTCCTGCATGTTTTTCTCCTTTTTTTACTGTTGATAGCTGCGCTTTGAACTCGGGTTATTATTCGGTTCCTTGAAAAAGGTACGGGGAAAAATAGTTCCCGCCGGATCGAACCTTCAATTCTTCAGTCAAATAAGGCATGAGCCGGTTTGCAGTCTGGAGGTCCATCCATTTCACTTCAACAATTTCCTCATCAGGGTCTAATATTTTGATTTCATCCTTGATAACCCGAGTATGGAAAGTGAACAGCAAGGCATGATGATCTCTTTCAGTGAAAAAGACTTCCCTCACGGAATAAAGACCCGTTACTTCTATGTCAAAACCGCATTCCTCTTTCGTTTCCCGTTTAGCTGCTTCTTCCAGGGTTTCACCGATTTCAACAGCCCCGCCCGGAAGACTCCAGTAAGTAGATTCTCCTTTTTTATTTCTAACCATCAACACGTTTGCCTGGGCTTCATCGAAAATCAGCGCGCTGGCGACATCTACTCTTTCCATCCATTTCTTCCTTTCTGACTTAACGAATTTCAGCTTCCTCAACAGCCCTCTCAAGAATGGCTTCGACCGTTTCTTCCGGCGTTAGGTCAGAAGAATCCAACCACATTCCGATTTTCGGCGTTTCGCTTTCCAAAATCTGATTTAAGTTTGAGGGCGTCCAGTCCCCATAACCCTTCTTTAAACGAGTTTGCTCTCTTTCCGCTACGGCTTCGACGTTCGGATTCAAGACGATTACAAACAACGGCCGACTCTGGATTTGATCGACAAAAGCTTGTAATTCCGGTCCAAGAATGATATCTTGAACCACAACGTGAAATCCCGACTTAAAGTATTCGTCCACTGTAGCTGCGGCCAATTTATAACGCAACATCAATTGATTGTAGGCTTCTTCCGAAGCGTCGGGGGCCATTTCAACCCGCCCGGACACGATCATTTTACGAAATAGATCACCCCGAACATGTACACTCTTTTCAAACTTCTCAGCAAGGAGTTGAGCAACGGTCGATTTCCCGGAAGCCATGATTCCTGTAATCACAAATAGGCAAGGGCTACGCAAATCGATATCTTGATTTCTCACGATTTCTTTCCTCGTAATTCCGCGAAAGCTCGCACAGGAAAAGTCCCCATCCCTTTGATCTTCGGAGGAACCGCGTAAAAGGAAAACGCCTTCCCTGACAGTTCTTTCAGATTACACAGATGTTCTACGATCGCAATCTCCGCTTTTAACAAAATAGAATGGACTGGCCTCGCCCCGCCCGATGTATCATCAATATTTACCGAATCGATTCCAACAAGCGCCACCTTGTGATCAAGCAGGTATTCCGCCGCCTCCTGGGTTAAATATGGATGATCTTCGAAATATTGATCCGTGTTCCAATGACGATCCCAGCCGGTATTCACCAGAACGGCTTTGCCCTCTAAATCAATTCCGTGAAAATAAGATTCATCAATGGCCTTTATTTCAGCGCCGCGCACGCTAATGAGCACCCCTTCAAGCCCTGCAAAAATATCAATTTCAGATAAGTCCTTGCCGCCTTCATATCGATGAAAAGGCGTGTCCATATAAGTCCCGGTGTTCGAAACCATCTCAATCTTGCCTATTTGAAACTCAGTACCTTCCTCATAGGTTTTTCTGGACTCTTCCCTGCTCAGATAGTCGCAAATATACGGGGCCGGCAGCCCTTTGTAAGTCATTAATCCATTTTCTATGGTGTGGCTTAGATCGATATAGCGCTTCTCCATAAAAGATCCCCTCTCTGTAAAATTCAAGCTGTTTTTGCCAGAGCCTTCTTCCAAGCCAAATAAAAGGCATCGACTGACGGGTACCTTCGATCCCTATCATCCTCGACAGCTCGAAAAGCTACGTCATAAAGCTCCCTGCTTGCCTCCCACCCGGAAAAGGAACGATCCAATCCGCCGCCCAGAAGGACAAAAGCCGTGGCGCCCATATTGAACACATTCGTTCGTCCATCAATCTCCGCACCCAATGTAAATTCCTCCGTCGACATAAAGCGAGAAGAACCCCACATCCGTCCCATGGCATTAGTAAACGGCTTGCGATGGTACATATCAATATCGCAAATCTTGGTTATACCGTTTTGAAAATCATATAAAAGACTGCCGTCGTAGAAATCAATAGCGACATAGTTCCTAGATTCAACTTGCACATGAAACGAAAAAATATTGTCCAAAGAGGCTAGGCGTTGTCCAACGGGCAGCTGCCTGTAACGATAAAATGGAGAATCCGGATGATTGTATTTTGCGGGAGGCGGGAATGCCCAGTGAGGGTGAAGACCTTCTCCGTCGAACCATTCAAAAACGGCAGCGTAGCCACTCCCTGCTTCAAAGTGAGCCGTCAACTCTATCAAATTCGGATGCTCTAAGGCTTCATAAACAGGAACGGCTTGCTTGAGTCGATCAACAGCGTCTTTCGGATCTCCTTCATAATTTAATGTTCGGGCACCGGCGTATTTGACGAATTGCCTTCTCCCGCCGTCCCCCACAATTCCGAAGCACAAATTCCCGGAATCCTGTTGGTCAAAAACTCTAAACACTCTTCCAAGGTCCCTTAACCAATCAAAATGGTGAGGTTCCCGCAGCTGAAAAGAAACATCATCCATGTTGACAGTGACTGGTGTATTCGACATTAAAGCCCTCCAAATTAAGGTTTTTGGGACAAGTCCAAAAGCTTGTTGACCGTCTTCCAATTCCGCGTCGTCGACGAAACCTGAAGATTCCTTTCAAGAAATGCATTAGAATAAAGCGTCTTGTGATAGCTGCCCTTGCAGACCAGATAAACTTCACGACCGAGAATCTGTATTTCGTCATCGGACCTATCCTGATAGGATTTCACCTTATCTAGCGCATCGTCACTGGGCTTCCCTGATAAAAAAGAAACCTGAGGCTCCTTGTCAGGAAAAGGATTTTGCCGAATGACCTCTTCCCACTCGTTGAGTGTCCGGATAGCCACTGGAATGGGAAAATCAAAATTCTTCTGAAGTTCCTCAACAATTTGTTCAGCAAGCAGATCTGTACTCTGTTCCTCCGCCTCAAACAGCACATTTCCACTTTGAATGTACGTCCGCACATTCTGAAAACCCATAGCCGCAAAAATACTCCGCAGCCTATCCATTTTCACAATCTTGCCGGGAATATTGATGCCCCGTAGTAACACAATATAGGTAATCATAATCCTCCCACTTTCGAAAAAATTGATAAATTCACCTTGCAACTTACAGCCTTCCCTTAATATTCACCATAAAGCACTTAAAACCTTCAAGGCTCTCGGATTCGATATCGTTCACCGGTTCCATTTCAGCTTGTTGATTTCATCCTTCAACCGAAAGCTTTCCTCAAGATCAATGCCATACACATTTGCCAACGCAATAACGTAGTAAAGCACGTCACACAATTCCTCTTCTATCGTTCCTTTAATACTTCCGGTATCATGCAGTCTTTGGTCTTTTCGCATAGCCTCCGCCAGTTCGCCCATTTCCTCGGACAATTTCAAGAAATATGCGCTTTTGTCAGCCGGATTAAAATCGAATTCTTTTATGTACTCCTGTAACGTTGGTAGATTGGATTCCACCATTTCCAGTCACTCCCGTTCCCCTCATCTCGGCTGCCACAACCTGACAACATGCTTTAAATCCTGGTCTTCAAATTCCAGTTTGTAGATATCTGGTTTAGAGGTTCGAGTAAAAAAGTCAAAACCATAATTCTCGTTAAAATAATTCAACATAATCGTCATGATGTTCCCGTGTGTACCGATAGCAATCCTGTTGCCTTGATGTTCCATTAAAATATGTTTGAGGGTCGGGATCGCCCGGTTCCGGGCTTGTCTTGTCGTTTCTCCTTCCCCCAGGCAAAAGTCAATATCCGCAAACGATCTTTCCATGGCTTCCAACAATTCCTCTTCATCGATCTTATATCTCATGCTGGCAATCGCCCGCTCTCTCAGTTCCTCAAATTCAATGATTTCCTTACCGAGTTGATTAGCCAACGGTTGCACCGTTTCAATAGCCCTTGTATATGGACTCGAGGCAATCACATCGATTTCTTCCTTGCTCAAAACCTCGGCAACCCGATCAGCATCCGCTTTCCCTTCCCTCGACAGCCCTCTGACTCGTTCGTTCCCCAGAGAAAATGGAGAAATTGCATGCCTAACAAAATAAATAAAAGTTTTCATTGACTCCCCCTACGGGCTTTATGATTTTTTCACCTCTTCACACTGGCAGCTTCGACATACTCTTTCAAATAGGCTTCCCTCAAAACCTCATCTTCTTCCACTCTTGGATCGACTACTGTCGAAACTTGATCAACCATCCTGTCATCCGCAAACACGCTGTGGTGATTGAAACAACGAGCATCATGCAGTACTTTTTCCATAACACCGGGGATATTCGAAGCCACACCATCGTTCTCCGGGTGTAAAATCCAATCAATCTCTTTCCAGTCCAGAATGCCCTCTTCTGTTTTGATCGGAGTATTATACTGAAAATCTACGGGAAGCTCTGCCAGGTATAAAAATAACCCGCCAAACTGTCCGCCCTTTGATGAGATCCAGGTGATTAATCCTTTGAACTGTAGGGAGGAAACATCGATCTGGGTTTCCTCATAGATTTCTCTCAATGCAGACCCTCTTGGGTGCTCATTCTCCTCCAATTTCCCGCCGACACCATTCCAACAACCCATCCAGGCCGCAGTTTCGCGATTTAACAATAAAATTTGACTTCCCCGTCTGATAAGACAAAGATTGTACTTCAACATGACTTCCTGATCCTTTCACTATGTAAATTTACCTGTAATGATCTCTTTAAATGACGTTCGGTACAGAACCTTTGTTCCTGTATTTTATCACTTCAGATTAAAGCCGTCTACAAATAAGTTGAATACTCCATCAACCAACAGTCCCTGTATCGACCTTCATGTTTCTCATGTTCTTTCAATCGTTTTATTTTCTTAAACCCACATTTCTCATAACAGGCAATGGCTCGTTCATTCCATGTTTGTGGATCCATGGCGACTTTATCGACCTTCTCGTGATTGGTAAGATGCTCAACCATTGATTTGACCAGTTTCTTTCCGATTCCCTGATCCCAATACTCAATTTCACCGATGAATTGGTCCATGCCATAGACTTTCTCATCCGGATTCAAATAACCATATTCCATCCTGGCGTCCTTATCCAATTGATAAAATTGAATATAACCAATCGCTTTCCCATCAAACTCAACAATACAACGACACTCGTCGTCATCTACATAAAAACGTTCCCTGACTATCTCCAGATCATGCGGGCGATCGCGGCCCTCATAAAATTGAAGCACACGCGGATCGGATAGCCAGGAAACCAACAATCGTTCATCCGCTTTCTCAAGCTTTCGAACGGTTATTTTGTTTATTTTATATATCAATTTGATAGATTTCACCTTCATCCTGACTCTCAAGTCTCAATTATTATCCTTGATTTCCTTCAACACCTCATCAAGCTTTTGATTGGTCTCTTGTTGTGCCTTCACCATCTTTTTGAGATTGGACTCTATATAGAGAAGTCTTAGCCCTATTAGAAAAATCAAAACGGCAATTCCGATTTCCAATTCCTATGCCTCCTTCATCTTTTTCATTTTGATCTTTTGTTTGTTTCATCCTCCATGGATTCAATTAAAGGCTTTAAATCACCCAATTCAGCCGGTTCCCCATGACCGTGAATATACATGTCAGCTGAAAAATCATAAAGCTTCCTTAATATCTCCAAAGAATGCGTATCAGTCTCTTTTCTCACATGAAGGGGCGGCGGGTAAAAACAGTCCCCAACAAACAAGAGGTTGGATTCAACCACCTTAATCACAATAGAATCATCCGCATGATTTCCTCCAATATAACTGAGCTCAAGCGTGACTCCGTCCAAATGCATCTCCAGCATGTGATCAAAAGTGATTTCGGGCAATACGATTCTGAATGACTCCCAGTCGTTGATGAGTTTTATTTTATATCTATTGCTTGTTTCGAGAAGCGGTTGTTGCTTGATTTCATCCTCCAGGTATTCCTGGCTCCATTTGATTTTCGAGGATTCTTTCAGGAAGTCATTACATTTCCGATGGCTTATAAAAAGACTATCAAAGGCCAAAGCGCCAAAAGTGTGATCCCAATGATGGTGGGTATAAATAACATACTTTACCGGCGGAGCATCGATTTTCAATAAAAGAGATTTGATTTCCTCAGCACTTTGCGGGCTGTTTCCACAGTCGATTAAGACCGTTTCAGTATTTGTCACAATAATCCCGACGTTCGGCTGAACACCTCCGTCAAATGGATAAATCCAGACATTGTTCGATAGCTGGATAAGCTGTTCACTACTCATTGCTCAAACACTCGCCATCTTCCGGTACGCTCACTCGGGTACTTAGTTTCTCCTCTTCCAATCTAGCACGAAGATCATCTCTAGTGTCCAAACAATGATTGATCGTATCCATATGGACAGCAACCACCTTTGTCTTGGGCGAATGGCGACAAACCGACACAACATCCTCCGGCGTCATGGTGATCGGATCCCCCTTTGCAAAACGCGCACCTCCTGCATTCACAACGGTGTAATCCGGCTGATATTCATCGAGCGCTTCCGTCACCTTGTCACAATAAATGGTATCCCCAGCAATATACAAGGTCGGTTCGTCATTTGCTCGTAAAATAAAACCGGAAACCTGCCCCATCTTTTTGCCGATATCACCAGTTCCATGTTCACCATCAGTTCTATCGAAAGTAATGTTTGAAAGTTGGACTGACGAAGCCACCTCAGTCACATTTGTGAATCCACTCTGATGGATGGTTTCTTTATCGCCCGGTTGGCAAAAAATCAGTGTCTCTTTCGGCAAAGACTTGATGGCCTCGGGATCCCAATGATCATTATGTAGGTGCGTCACGATAATAAGATCCGGTTCGTTGATTTTCTCAATGGAAACCGGGAGCGGAACCAGGGGGTTTCGCCGGTCATTCGTAGCATTTTGAATCGGGGGATACTCTTCAGCGGCACCGAACATCGGATCAACCAAAATCGACTTACCCTGATATTCCACCCATAACGTCGCATGTCGAATCAATTGAATTTGCATCTTTGGGCCTCCTTTTGAGGGATTCAGTAGGGTTTAACATTCGCGGATATCCTGAGTATCATCTATCGGAAACCATTCGTTTGACCTCATTATTTCATGAAAATTCCTTATGTTTCTATATTACCCGTTTCCCTGTTATTCTTCAATCAACCAAAAAACCATGCGCTTTTGAAGTCGCATGGTCTAATCTACAATTTCTTCCCTTGTCGGCAACGAGGTTTGTGCCCCGAAACGGGTTACGGTGACCGCTGCCACTTTTGTCGCAAAGGCTATAGCCTCTTTTAAGTACGAACCCTCGGCCAATTTTACAGCCATTCCTGCATTGAAAGAATCGCCAGCAGCGGTTGTGTCCACAACTTCAATGGATTGGGCCGGATATTCTCCATATTCATCGCCATCTGTATAATAAACGCCCTTCTCACCTTGTGTCACCACAAACACGGCATTGGGCATTGGGTTTTGCAAAGTGTTCAAGTTTGCTTTTACATCACTTACCCGGGTCACGGAACCTGTCGCCAG
>DASTWO010000168.1:0-3251 GCA_035776675.1 Caryophanales bacterium | reverse complement strand
TGATTACCCCTATCCGTGTTTTAAAACCTGATTCATACTTCCGCTTTTAAATCCGGAAAGATCGAGCGTGACATATTGATACCCGTACTCTTTCAGGCGGTTCGTAACCCGTTCTTTATTTTCCAAAACCTTTTCCAGATCTTGCGGCTCCACTTCAATTCTTGCCATTTCCCCATGTGTTCGAACTCTAATTTGACGGAGGCCCAGTGTTTTCAAGAAAGCTTCAGATTTCTGGACTTTCGTTAGTTTGGCTTTCGTGATTTTTTCACCGTACGCAATTCTTGATGATAAACAGGCAAACGACGGTTTATCCCATGTCGACAACCCAAGCTGCTTCGACAACTCACGGACCTCTTCCTTGTGCAGATCTGCCTCTTGAAGCGGCCCCCGTACACCGTATTCCCTGGCGGCTTGTACGCCTGGCCGAAAATCACTCATGTCATCCGCGATCAATCCGAAAACGACGTTGTGAAAACCGTATTGTTCCGTCACTGGAGAAAGTTTATCGAATAAATTTTGCCGGCAAAAATAACACCGGTTCCGCCCGTTAGCCTGGTATCCTGGAATGGCAAGTTCCGAGGTTTCAATCACCTTATGCACAGCTCCCAATTGTTCAGCCAATTCTTTTGCTTCTTCTAATTCACTGGACGGATAAGTTTCCGAGTCGGCAGTCACCGCGATAACATGTTCCGAACCCAACTCGTCTAGAGCCGCCTTCAGTAATAATGTGCTGTCTACCCCGCCGGAAAACGCCACGACTACACTTTCCATTTCACGGAGGATCGCCTTTAAGTTTTCGTATTTTTCCTGAAGCATATTTCGGCCTCCCCTGTTATTAATCTAGTTGAATCCGGCCATTTTCATCAAACGGGATGGGATTAGGTTCGCTTATTACCTTCACATTCGGCTTGTCCTTGATTTCTTCAAATACTGATTCTGATACCCAAATCTCGTCTACATGTAAAGTGTTCTTGATGTAAACCAATCGCATCATTTTCGGATCTGATAGTTTGAGGCCTTTCAAAGCGCCTTTTACAAGTTCCAGATCATTGGAAAACGTCATCGGAACAGCGGCGCGAATAATAAAACCGCTTGTTAAACTGTTCAGATACATTGCCTCATAATCAATGTCGGCAACCAAAGATTCCGTTGTCAGATCGGCAAGGCCAACCCCATTTGCATTTCCATGGGATGCCTTAGATAGATTCAGAACACCCAAATACGTAATTGAGGGCTTTTCCGGCTCTGCCACGCCTTCAATTCGCATCCGCCCGATAATGTTCGTGTCCATTCCTGTCCCGCTAAAGTCCTTGCCCATTTCCCCGACCAAACAAAGATCCATTTGATCAATGGGCAAAGAAGGCATCATTTTCTTCGCCTTCGCCTGTAATTCTTTTTCCAAATCAAAAATACTATCCACAGGAATCCCTTGAATGACCGCCGTTTCGTCATAGGCATTTTCAACAATAGCTACGCCGCCAATGATATTTGTTTTCTCGAACGATACCTTTGCAATCGCCGGAATCACTTCAGCCAATCGATCCGCGCCTAGACTATGCACCATTGTGGCTCCTTTCGGTCTTCCGAGGCCGACGGCAGCCATCTTTATTAATCCGCTCTCATAAGGCCCCCGGAATGAAGTATGCGGTTTAACACGGTTAACCAAAAGGGTCGCATCGGCATCGAAAATTTCCGGTGCTACGAACACCGGCAACCTCCCGCTTGCTTTATCCGTTTCTCCGATTTGTGTACTTTCACTTGAACACGAAATGGGAACACCCATTGAAGATTCAGTTATCCCAAGGCTAGCTAATAGCTCCTGCTGCCCAGCTGCTTCTCCACGTCCATGGCTCCCCATTGCGGCGACCATAAACGGAGAAAAACCCCTATTTTTCAGTTCATTCACAACGCCCTGGAGGATGGGAACATAATTTTGAATCCCTCGCGATCCTGCCGTCACGGCAATCCGCGCGCCGGCCGCTAAATTGGCTTGAGCAACTGCCGAATCAACTGCTTTTTTCACCTCATCGTCAAGATCCGCAACGGCTTCCCTCTCGAATTCTTGTTTGACTTTATACATCAATGGGAACTCGCTCATTTTCAACCTCCCTCATTATTGCCCTTATCTTGTCATTCTGCTCCTTCCAGCCGGCACCTACAGAGCTTTTACCATTCCACCGTCAACAAGCAAGGATTGACCCGTTACGTAGGTATTTGCTTTCGAACACAGGTAAACGACCATGCTGGCAAATTCCTCGGGCTGACCGTAACGTCCCAACGGGATCGACTTTTCAGATTGGGATTTAACTTCCTCGGGACTAAGGTCCAACTTATCGGCTTTTACTTTGTCAAGATGGGCAACGCGATCGGTGGCAATTCTTCCGGGTCCGACAACATTGACCAAAATATTGTCCTTCGCAAGTTCCTGGGACAAGCTCTTGGCAAGGCCAACGACTCCCGTCCGAAATGTATTCGATAAAATCAAATTGTCGACCGGTTGTTTCATGGAAGACGAGGTAAAATTGACAATGTGTCCGCCGCCTTGTTTTCTCATATGCGGCAATACTTCACGGATTGTGCGGACAAAGCTGAGCAAATTCAGTTCAAATGCTTTTTGCCACTGTTCATCATCAAAATTATCAAAACCACCTGCAGGAGGGCCCCCCGCGTTATTTACCAAAACGTCCACGGTACCGTTCAATTTAACTGCATTTGCTACCAGATCTTTGACATCTTGCGGCTGTGTAATGTCGCAA
The DNA here is from genome assembly GCA_035776675.1 of Caryophanales bacterium. Taxonomy (GTDB): domain Bacteria; phylum Bacillota; class Bacilli; order Bacillales; family DASSOY01; genus DASSOY01. The sequence continues at coordinate 495 of DASTWO010000168.1, read as the reverse complement.
ACGGCATACTCCACATTCTGATTTCCGGTCTCTGATTGAATTTCTTCTTTTGTTTTTTGTAACTCCTCCTCATTTCGGCTGGAGAGCAGCACATGGGCACCCTCCGCTGCAAATTGTTTAGCTGTCGCTTTTCCCAAACCTTTGCTTGCTGCGGTGACGATTATCGATTTTCCTTGTAATCCTAAATCCAATTCAATTTCCCCTTTCAAATTTCCAAATTTTGATTTCCGAAATTCCTTCAAACTCTAATATTCTTCTAAACTTTCAAATCCTTAACCGGATTGACAAGCGGTTCAAAACCATCAATATGGCATTCCACGACATCCCCATCACGTATCACAACTGCCCCCGGGGTTCCGGTGGAAATGATATCTCCCGGCAGCAGTGTCATGACCTTGGAATGGAACGACACAAGATGCCACGGACGGAAAGTCATATTGGAAACCTTGTTTTTGCGATGAAGTCCACCGTTTATCACAGTCGACACATTTAAAT
>DASTWO010000167.1:0-5966 GCA_035776675.1 Caryophanales bacterium | reverse complement strand
TGAATGCGCCGCCCACCCATTTTCCGAACATATCCCGATGGATCTTAATCAGATCCCCTTTTCCTTTGTTCAGAATGCTGTAGATAATCCACAACAACGCATGAGTACCAAGCCCCGCCAAGATCACAGAAATCCAGGCATCGTAGCCGGCATACTTAACGATATCATGTTGAAAGCTCAGGATGCCGACACCGATTTGAAGCGGGTGGATTACGAACATGACCATATAAGGCGAGATTTTTTTACTTTCCTTAACTGAATGCAAGTCCGCCATAGGCCATCCCTTCCATTAATCGTCAATATCGTGTTTCTCTTTGGCACGTTTCGGGTTATAGCGAAAAGCATCTTGCGTCTGCGCATAAGGCGGCCGTTTTGGAGTGTGGCTGAAGGGGAAACGCAAAAAGGTCTCCCCCATCCCCTTTATCCGGGTTGGATAAAACGGATACAAATACGGACGCCCCAAAGACGTCAACCGCAATAAATGAACAAGGAAGAAACTGAAGCAAAATACAATGCCCAATCCTCCCCAACAAGCGGCGAACACAATGAACGGAAATCTTAGAAGCCGGATCGTATTGGACATCTTGTAAATGGGCGTGGTGAAAGAAGCCAATGCCGCCAACGCCACAATAATTAACAATACATTACTTGTCAGGGAAGCCGCGACAGCCGCCTGTCCAATTACAATACCGCCAACAATACCGAGTGTTTGGCCAACTTTGGTTGGTAATCTTGCCCCCGCCTCTCTGAGCAGTTCAATGGTTAATTCAAGAAACAACGCCTCAATGACAGGCGGAAACGGAATATTACTTCTGGATGATATTAAAGTCGCCAATATATTCTTCGGAATCATTTCATAGTGATACGTCAAAACAGCCACATAAAGGGAGGAAGCCAATACTGAGAACAATACGGCAAAATAACGGATTAAGCGGAACCCGGTTGCCAGCAACCAGGGCATATAATAATCTTCACGAGCCACAAATGATTCAAAGAAGGTCGTTGGAGCTATAACGGCCTGGGAAGATCCCTGGGAGAAAACAGCAACTTTTCCGTTGCCAAGCTGCCCGGCCACTCTGTCCGGCTTTTCGGTATTTATTGTCAAAGGGAACATCGAATTCGCGTTATCACTGATTAACTGTTGCAAGAGTGATGTATCAATGACATCATCAAACTCAATATCACCGAGCCGTTGCATCATTGTATTTACGTTTTCTTCACTAGCGATTCCATCTATGTATGCGACAACGACCCGGGTCTTCGACAGCTTTCCAACCAACAGTTCCTTAAATGTCAACTGCGGAAGTGGGAACCGCTGTCTCATTAAATTCATATTGATGTTAAGATCCTCAACAAAGGAAGCTTTTGGACCAAGAACACTGAATTCAACTTCAGAGATCCCGACTTGCCTGCTGACCCGTTCCGATGCCATGATCAACAAACATTTCTTGTCCTTTTCATGGAACTGGATCATGACATAGCCCTGATATAACTTGTTTTGAATCTCATCGACATCTTTCAGAATCAAGATATTGTCTACGGGAATTTCCCTCTTCAATTGTTCCATGGAATTAAGAGATTCTTCTTTCAAATACGGAAGTATATCGCGATGAATTAACTCACGTTTGGTAATGGTTTTGAAGTAAGAAACCCAGTATGACTTGGAACCCTTTGTGTGATGATTGTGAACAAAGTCGGAGGACATCTTTGCCGCTTTCAACAGTTCGGTCATCGTCGTTTCTTCTTTTGCTTTTCGCTCGAAGTTCTTTCGGAACCAGTCCCAAATCATCCTGCCCCACCTCCACATCTTATACGGTGAGCCAAATGTCTCCAGTTTATACGGAAGTGAATACTTTTTTCCTTTTTGTGAAAGATTTATGGCAAAAGAATAGACATTTTCAGTTGAACCTGTCATACTTTGTAGTAGGAAAATTGAATGGTCCGTTGATTTTGAATCAAAGGGGAGTAGCTACAAGGCTTCGGCTGGTACAAAGTCGTCATTTCGGGCAATACGCCCCGGCTTTGTAAACATCGATATCGTTTAGCGAGACCTTTGACTTCTGCGCAGTCGTTGTGACCGCGGGAGGCAAGGGTCTTTATTACATAATTAGGACCTTGCCTTTAAGGAGCAAGGTCCCTTTTTTTAATGGAACGGGTTTGGCCGAAATAGCATGCAATGATTGATTCGACGAAATTCAGGGTATATTAAGATAGACCCTTGTGAACGGACAGACTTTCTATATTGGGGGGATTCTTTTGTTTGATGTAGCATTTTGGACCGGTCTGCTTACCATTTTTCTCATCAATATTGTTATGAGTGGTGATAACGCAGTTGTTATTGCACTCGCTTCAAGAAACTTACCGGAAAAACAGCGTAAAAAAGCGATTTTCTGGGGCAGCGTAGGGGCAATTGGCCTTCGTGTCGTTCTGACTTTCCTGGTCGCCTGGCTTTTGCAAATTCCGTTTCTGAAGTTAATCGGCGGCTTGTTGTTAATTTACATCGCTTATAACTTGTTGAACGATGACCATGAGCCCGGTGAAAATATTGAAGGCGCAAATGGACTTGCTAAAGCCATTCAGACTGTGATCTTCGCTGATCTGATCATGAGCCTGGACAATGTCCTTGCGATCGCGGGTACTGCTGGGGATAACGCCTTGTTGATCATTCTTGGTCTTGCCATCAGCATTCCGCTGATCATCTGGGGCAGCAACTTACTGTTAAAGTTGATGGAGAAATTCCCGATCATCATCTGGGCAGGAGCAGGTTTGCTCGCCTGGACGGCCGGTGAAATGATTAACGGCGATGATTTCGTTCATGAATATGTCGAGCATTATCTCGGCGCCTTTCATTGGCTCGTCCCACTGATTATCACAGTAGGTGTCTTGGGAATTAGTTACCTGAGACAAAAGGGAAAAAAAAACAAAATAAACGATGAGGGAAATAACGAAGAGAACAAGAACAATGAAAACAAACAAAAAGCAGAAGGCTAAGTCACCCCCCCGATTCCGACATGGAATCGGGGGGTTTACTTTGAAAAATGTGCTATTCCATCCTTAGTCGAGCTTCTTACAAAGCCTTAACCATGCCGCCATCAATGACCAGCGCTTGCCCGGTCATGTAACTGTTGGCTTCAGAACAAAGATAAACGACGGTTTTCGCGAATTCTTCGGGACTTCCGTACCGCCCTAATGGAATGGCTTTTTCATTTTGATCACGAAGTTGATGAGGGCTCACACCCAGTTTGTCTGCCCGGTTTTGGTCAAGGCCAGCCACGCGGTCTGTAGCAATTCTTCCCGGTCCTACAGTATTGATCAGGATATTGTCACTCGCTAATTCCTGAGACAAGCTCTTGGCCAACCCAACGATTCCCGCCCGGAATGTATTCGACAAGATTAAATGGTCGATGGACTGCTTAATGGAAGAAGAGGCGATATTGACGATATGCCCGTTTCCATTCTTTCTCATATGGGGCAACACAGCTCGAATGGTCCTCACGAAACTGAGCAAATTCAGTTCAAAGGCATTTTGCCAATCTTCATCCCCGAAACTGTCAAAACCACCTGACGGCGGGCCGCCCGTATTGTTGATGAGCACATCGACTGTCCCATTCCATTCAACGGCTTGTGTCATCAGATCTTGAATATCCTGTCCTTTCGTCATGTCACAAACAGCATATTTCACATTGGGATTTCCGGTTTCCTCCCGGATCTCCTTTTTCGCTTTCTCCAAGTCGGATTTACTGCGACTGGCAATCAGAACGTGAGCGCCTTCGAATGCAAACTGTTTGGCTGAAGCTTTCCCCAGCCCTTTGCTTCCCGCTGTCACAATCACCGACTTTCCTTTTAAACCAAAATCCAATGGGATCACCTCTCTTGATTTTATCCGTGCTCCAAAACTATTTTCTCACTACAAGTCGATTAATGTCTGCCTAATCTGACTCAAATGGCCAAGCGGGCAACTTTTTTCGCAACGGCTTATCCTGGCGATATCCAAGGACGTAATCAGCTTGCATGAGCGTATGAATCTCCCTTGTCCCTTCGTATATCATTGGCGCTTTGGAATTGCGCAAATGCCTCTCCACCGGATACTCATTGGAATAGCCGTATGCTCCATGGATTTGCACTGCGTCGTTAGCCGCATCATTCGCGAAATTACACGACTGCCATTTGGCCAGCGAGGTTTCACGTGTATTCCTTTTTCCTTTATTTTTCAATTCGCCTGCTTTAAAGACTAATAAGCGAGACATCGCCAGTCCTGCTTCCATTTTGGCAATCATCTGCTTGACCAATTGATGCTTCCCTATTTCTTCTCCAAAGGTTTTGCGTTCACGGCAATACTTTACACTTTCCTCGAGACAAGCCATAATAATTCCGCATGCTCCCGCTGCAACGGTAAATCGCCCATTATCAAGCGCGGACATCGCGATTTTGAAACCTTCTCCTTCTTCACCAAGTATATTTTCCTTTGGTACCCTTACATCTTCAAGTATCAATTCACCAGTGTTTCCGGAACGAATTCCCAGTTTGCCTTTAAAAGGTCGCGAAGAAAAACCTGGCATGGTCCGCTCGACGATAAATGCCGAAATACCTCTATGTTTCTTGTCCTTGTCCGTATAAGCAAATACAAGAAAATGATCCGCAACATCAGACAATGAGATCCAGGCTTTCTGACCGTTCAAAACATATTCGTCTCCATCTTTAACAGCTGTTGTTTCAAGAGAAGCCACGTCTGAACCGGCATTCGGTTCTGTTAATCCATAAGCGGCAATCTTATCACCTTTAGCCTGAGGAACAAGGTATTTCTGCTTTTGCTCTTCAGATCCCCATTGCAACAACGTCATACTGTTAAGGCCGGTATGTACCGATACCGCTGTGCGAAAAGCAGTGTCCCCCCGTTCCAATTCTTCACATACAATCGCAAGTGTATTGTAATCCATCCCGCTTCCACCATAGGCTTCAGGAATGCAAACCCCCATCAAGTTCAGTTCACCAAGCCGCTTCATGATCTTAGGATCAAAGTTTCCCTTCTCATCCCATTCTCGAATATAAGGTGAAATCTCTTTATCTACGAAACTGCGTACAGTCTTTCTAACCATCTTTTGTTCTTCACTCAGCTCAAAGTTCATGACCCCGGCCTCCCGCCTCTCGACTAGTCTTTTCGTTCAGCTTATCATAACGCATATCTTTCACACAATTCCGCAAAAAAACCCGTCTCCTCAAAACTAGCGAGACGGGTCAAATTTAATCAAGCTGACCTTGGCAAAATGGCGTTCCATTTTCTTTTCGATTGTTGTGCCGATAACTTCTTGGAAAAATCCGTGGCATCCGCCGACGTCCTATCTTTGTTCAGCAGAGGTTTGACCCCACGACTGAACAAGTTAACAGAAAGAATCATCCGATTTCGGAACGGAGAGCCCAAATAACGGTCGCAGAAACAAGGCTAAGAAGGTTCCGGCCAAAGCAAACACCATCCAGACCCAACCATGGAGACTGAAGGAGGCAATCCCGCCAAAATAAGCACCGATGTTGCAACCGAAGGCTATGCGCGCACCATACCCCATCAGAAAACCGCCAATTAAAGAGGCAGTTACAACTTTCCACGGAAGCCTCCTGAAAGAGAATAGCCCACCAGCCGATGAAGCAAGAAAAGCGCCAAGAATGACACCAAAATCCATCATACTGGTCGAATCCATGAACACCGACTGATCCAAAGCTTCCGCCTTTGCCCCCGACCAGTACGTCCATTGAGCAACATCAATCCCCATCGCCTGGGCGGCCTGGGATCCCCAAAGCGCGAAAGCGGAGGTAATGCCCCAAGGATGCCCCCGGAACATTAAAGTGACAGCATTCAAAACCGCCAATACGATAGCAGCCGTCCACAATGGCCAGGCGCCTCTGAAAACGCGCAACCATCCCTTCGTCGTAGGTAGCGGTTTTATTTCAGGGGAACGGCTTTTTTTCTGGAT
>DASTWO010000166.1:0-17179 GCA_035776675.1 Caryophanales bacterium | reverse complement strand
TTGTGGCCGTATGCCAGAAAAGAGAGCTGGTATTGGGAGATCATTTACAAGGAGGCTATTTGCTTGTAGATGGGGTGCAGGATCCTGGAAACATCGGTACGATGATCCGAACGGCAGATGCGGCAGGGTTGTCGACGGTTATTTTAGGAAGAGGCTGTGCCGATCCTTACAATGGAAAAGTTTTACGAGCGACTCAAGGGTCGTTGTTTCATCTTCCGGTCGTTGAAGGCGATTTATTCGAGTGGATGGCTATTTTGAAAAAAGAACAAATTCGTGTGTTCGGAACTGCATTGGAGGGTGGAGAAGCATACCCTTCAGTTTCAAGAGGCGATCCTTTTGCGTTGGTTGTTGGCAATGAAACAAGTGGCGTGGATCCGGAACTTTTGGATCGGGCCGATGCCAACTTATATATTCCGATCTATGGAGATGCGGAGTCGTTGAATGTGTCAGTGGCGGCTGGAATCTTAATGTATCATTTGGCGGCTGAAGAATAAAAAAAGCAGGCGTGGTTGGTTCATCACGCCCGTTTTTCGTCTTTTTTTTACACGGGTTTACCGTTTTTCTCCGAAATGACGGAGCCGTCTTTCATTTCGATGATGTTGTCGGCTTTGGCTGCCAGTTCGTTGTCGTGGGTGACGAGTAAAATGCCGCATCCTTTCTCCTGATTGAGTTCCTGGATGAGTTGAACGATGCGGTCTCCGGTTTCCGTGTCCAGATTTCCTGTTGGTTCGTCGGCCAACAGCCAGTCCGGTTCATGTACCAGCGCTCGGGCGATCGCTACCCGTTGTTGCTCGCCACCGGACAATTGCGAAGGAAGCGCATTCATTTTATCAGCCAGTCCAACTTGTTCGAGGACTACTTTTGCACGTTCTGTTTTGTTGTATGAAACCTTACGTGCGAACAAAGGCGACAGGACGTTTTCCAGGGCGGTCAGAGTCGGAAGCAGGTGAAATTGTTGAAACACAAAACCGATGTGCTCGAAGCGGAAATCAGCGACGGCTTTCTTTTTCATATTGGCGATTTCTTCACCGTCGTAGATGATATGACCAGATGTTGGGCGGTCCAGTGTGCCGATCAGGCTCAAGAGAGTAGATTTTCCTGATCCGGACGGGCCGACAATGGCTGTGAATTCTCCTTTTTTCAAGGTTAAATTGATGTTACGGACCGCATTCGTCTTGACGCCGTCCCCTTCGTAAGCTTTCACCAAATCTTTGCATGTAATCGTTGTGGTCATCGAATTCCCCCTTTTTGGTTGAGTTTTGCAAATTTTATACTTCTTTTATTTTAAATCATAATGGAAAAAATGTGAAGGGATTCCGGGATTCCGGGATTTTGTGGGTTTTTTCGGTTTTCGGTTTTGGCGCTTGCATTCAAAGGCGCGATTCCCTATAATAAAAAACAAATTCAAGAACGTGAAAAACGATGATGGAGAGTAGTACGTTGCCGCTCGCCGCAACAGGGAGGGATGCCGCCGACTGAGAGCGTTCCGCGGAAGATGCAGCCGAATTCACTCCGGAGTTGATGCCCGGGATATTGGTTAGCTGATTGCGGCCGGTTGAAGGGCATATCGGTTCGTCCGTTATGGCAATGAAGTGATCGGCCCGCTTAATGTGCGTGATGCGGCCGGTTATGAGGGTGGTACCGCGAACAATCTTCGTCCCTTTTGGGACGGGGATTTTTTTGTTTGGAGCGGGTAATTGTGCCCGAAGGCGGCCGGAAAGGAGTGCTACGGGCACAAAGAGGGCATGAAAGTGCCCGGAAGCGGCCGAAGCGGAGCAAAACGGTAACCAGTGAGGGTAACTGGTGCCCTAAAGTGGTGAAAGGAAGAAAAACGGTAACCAGAGAGGGCGACTGATGCCCGAAAGTGGTGAAGGGAAGAAAAACAGTAACCAGAGAGGGCGACTGATGCCCGAAAGTGGTGAAAGGAAGAAAAACGGTAACCAGAGAGGGTAACTGATGCCCGAAAGTGGTGAAGGGAAGAAAAACGGTAACCAGAGATAGCAACCAGTATGATAGAAGGGAAGGAAGCGACATGCAGGAACGATTGCAGGCTTTGCGGCAGGAAGCCGAAGAGAAAGTGCGGGCCGCGGCGGATCTGAAGGAGCTGGAGCAGATTCGTGTGGCGTATTTGGGCAAGAAAGGGCCCATTACCGAGGTTCTGCGAGGGATGGGTAAATTGCCGAAGGAGGAGCGGCCGAAGGTAGGGCAGCTCGCGAACGAGGTGCGCGAAGCGATCGCGACAAAATTGGAAGAGAAGCAAGCGCGATTTGAAGAAGAAAAAGTTGAGCAGCAGCTGGCGGAGGAAACCATTGATGTGACGCTGCCGGGGCGTCCTGTGAAGCGCGGGAATCCGCATCCGCTGACGGCGGTCATTGAGGAAATCGAAGACCTGTTCCTCGGCATGGGGTTCTCGGTCGCCGAGGGGCCGCAGGTTGAAACCGATTATTACAATTTTGAAGCGTTGAATATTCCGAAGAACCATCCGGCGCGCGACATGCAGGATACTTTTTATCTGTCGGAAGATATTTTATTACGGACTCACACTTCTCCGGTTCAGGCGCGCACAATGGAGAAGCATCAGGGGAAAGGGCCGGTTAAGGTCATTTGCCCGGGGAAAACCTACCGGCGTGATACGGATGATGCGACTCATTCCCATCAATTCATGCAGATCGAAGGACTTGTGGTGGATGAAAACATTCGCCTGAGCGATTTAAAAGGTGTTTTACAGGCGTTCGTTTGGAAATTGTTCGGTGAAGAGCGCGAAATGCGTTTCCGGGCCAACTTCTTCCCGTTCACAGAGCCGTCTGTGGAAATGGATATCTCTTGTTTCAAGTGTGACGGCAAGGGCTGCCGGGTTTGTAAAGGAAGCGGATGGATTGAAATTCTCGGAGCGGGCATGGTTCATCCGAATGTGTTGAAGGCGTCCGGTTTTGATCCTGAGAAATATACCGGTTTTGCTTTCGGTATGGGGCCGGAGCGGATCGCGATGCTGAAATACGGCATCGAGGATATCCGGAACTTTTACAACAGCGATGTTCGTTTCTTGAGACAGTTTCAAAGTGTGTGAAGGGGTTGAGCGAAGATGTTAGTTTCTTATAATTGGTTGAATCAGTATGTGGATACGTCAGGGTTTTCCGCCGATGTATTGGCCGATAAAATTACCAATGCCGGCATTGAGGTCGATGCTGTCCATGACATGAACCGTGGGGTGAACGGTGTTGTCGTTGGCTATGTAAAAGAATGCGGACCACACCCGAATGCCGATAAATTGAATTTATGCCAGGTTGAAGTCGACGGTAGCGAAACGCTGCAAATCGTGTGTGGAGCGCCGAACGTTGCGCAAGGCCAGAAGGTTGCGGTTGCTAAACCGGGTGCTGTGTTGCCGAGCAATATGAAGATTAAAAGAACGAAATTGCGCGGAGAAGAATCCAACGGGATGATTTGCTCGCTGCAGGAGTTGGGAATCGAAGAAAAACTTGTTCCTAAGGAAGTGAGCGAGGGCATTTACGTTTTTCGTGAAGATGTAAAAGTCGGAGATGACGCGCTTCAACTTTTGAATTTGTCCGACCGGGTGCTTGAGTTTGATTTAACGCCGAACCGGGCGGATTGTCTGAATATGTTCGGAGCGGCCTATGAAGTCGGCGCTTTATTGGATCGTGAGATTGATTTGCCGCAGGCAAAAGTGCCGGAAACGGCTGAAAAAGCGGCAGATTACATTTCGATCAACATCGACAATGAAGAAGATAACCCGTATTACGGGGCGCGAGTGATCAAAAATGTCAAAATCGGGCCGTCGCCCGAATGGCTGCAAAATCGGTTGATTGCCGCAGGTATTCGTCCGATCAGTAATGTTGTCGATATTACGAACTATGTGTTGCTTGAATACGGCCAGCCGCTGCACGCCTTTGACTATGACCGTTTTGGTTCGAAAGAGGTTTTGACGAGGCGCGCAGAAGACGGTGAAGAAATTGTTACGCTGGATGGTGTGACCCGCAAATTATCAAGCGATTATTTGGTCATAACAAACGGTAAAGAGCCGGTTGCTGTAGCGGGCGTTATGGGCGGTGAAACATCCGAAGTCCAGGACGATACGACGACGATATTGTTGGAGGCGGCGTACTTCGATTCTGCCCGAGTTCGGAAAGCGGCAAGCGATCTGGATCTCCGGAGTGAAGCGAGCCGTCGATATGAACGAGGGGTAGATCCGAACCGTGTGGTACCTGCAGCAAATCGAGCCGCGCAGTTGATGGCGGAACTGGCTGGTGGCGAAGTGCTTTCAGGGGTTCCTGAAGCGGGACAGCGGACAGTTGAAACGAAGAAGGTTAGCGTTGCTTCAGAGAAGGTCAATCGTGTTCTTGGGACGAAGATTCCAGAGGCAAACATGAAAGAAATTTTCAGCAGGCTAGGTTTCGAGTCCGAGTTGAATGACGGAAGATTCACCGTGACCGTTCCGACAAGGAGAATGGATATTTCGATTGAGGAAGATCTTGTGGAAGAGGTCGGGCGCCTGTTTGGTTATGAGAATCTGCCAATCACATTGCCGTACGGCAACACCACACCGGGACGGTTGACAGAGCGCCAGGCCAAACGCCGGAAAATCCGCCATTATCTTGAAGGAGCCGGCTTATACGAAGCGATTACCTATTCCTTGACCACATCGGATAAGGCGACAATGTATGCGGAAGGCTCGGAAGATTCCAAGCCGATTCGCCTGCCGTTGCCGATGAGTGAAGAACATACGACATTGAGGTTGAGCCTGGCGCCACAATTGCTCGACGCCTTAAGCTATAATTTGAATCGCCGTGTTCAGGATGTCGCATTGTACGAAATCGGCCCGGTCTTTATGACCGATGAAGACAAACTGGCTAATCTTCCGCAGGAAAAAGAAAAATTAGCGGCGGTATTCACCGGCCAATGGTATACTCACCCGTGGCAAGGTGAGAAAAAAGCAGTTGATTTTTATGTAGCGAAAGGCGTCCTGGAAGGCTTGTTCGCCGAACTCGGACTCGGCGGCCGTGTGAAATTTGCGCAAACGAAAAAAGACGGCCTGCATCCGGGAAGAACCGCGGCTGTGATGCTGGACCACCGTCCGATCGGTTTTATCGGACAAATCCATCCGTCTCAGCAAAAGGCATTTGACATCAACGAAACCTATGTCTTCGAGCTGGATTTCGATGCCATCATGTCTGTGAAAACCGGCACAATTGCCTATCAAACGCTTCCGCGTTACCCTTCAGTCACGAGGGATATCGCATTAGTCGTAGACGAGGAAGTGGCCGCTGGCAATATTCAATCGGTCATCCGTCAAGCCGGAGGCAACCTGTTGAAAGAGGTTTCCTTGTTTGATGTGTATCAGGGAGAACATCTTCAGGACGGTAAGAAATCACTAGCTTTCTCACTGAATTACTATGACCCTGACCGTACGTTAACCGACGAAGAAGTAGTCAAAGCTCACGACCAGGTACTGGAACAGGTGAAAGACGTGTTCGGTGCTGAATTACGTGGCTAAATGGAAAACAGCTCTCATCCCGAGGGCTGTTTTTTAGCAAAATTTTATTACAGGGGGAAACTCGGAATGGATGCGAAAGTCGTTGAAAAACTGAAAGCCACTATTCCCGGCGATCGGTTGGTTTTCGATGTACAGGAGCGGTACAACTATGGATCTGATGCCTCTTCGTTTGGAAACTATTTGCCGGATGTCGTCATTCATCCAGAGGATGCGGAAGAAATCAGCCAGCTTGTGAAGCTCGCCAATCAATACCGGATTCCCGTGTATCCTCGCGGGGCCGCGACCTCGTTAAGCGGTGGACCGCTGCCAGTCGAAGGCGGGATGGTGCTGGATTTGTCACGCTTGAATCAGAAACTTGTCATCGACCGAGAAAATATGTTGGCGATTGTGTCTCCTGGTGTGATCACCGATGAGATTCATCAAAAGGCCGAGGAAGCGGGTTTATTTTATCCACCTGACCCGAGCAGTTCCGACATCTCGACCATTGGCGGAAATTTGCTTGAAAACGCCGGCGGGCCGAAAGGGTTGAAGTACGGGACGACGAAAGAATACGTTATTGGACTTGAAGTGGTGGCGCCGACAGGAGAGATCTTTCGCACAGGCGGGAAAACTGTAAAAAACGTCACGGGTTATGATTTGACACGGTTGGTCGTAGGATCGGAAGGCACACTGGGTATTGTCACAGAGGCGATTTTACGTTTGATTCCGAAACCTCCCGAGCGAAAAACGATGTTGGCCACGTTTGATCATTTGTTGGATGCCGGCAAGTCGGTCACGAAAATATTATCAACCGGCATTTTGCCTGCCTCAATGGAACTAATGGATGATGCTTGTATCCGAGCGGTCGAAGATTATCAACCTGGGACCATACCAGCAGATGCCCAATCCCTGTTGATCATTGAAGTGGATGGCCATGAGAAGGCGGTGGAGGATGAAATCCGGAAGTGCTCGGAGCTTTGTGAGGAGCAGAAAGCAAACACTGTCAAAGTGGCGGAAGATGAGAGGGAGCGGGATGAAATCTGGAAGGCGAGGAAAATGGTTTCCCCCGCTGTCGCCAAACTCGCTCCTACGAAGCTTTCAGAGGATGCCACCGTACCACGAGGGCAAATTCCTGCAATGATGGAAGAGTTAGAACGCATTCGTGAAAAATATGAACTCCATCTGGTCGTGTTCGGGCATGCCGGAGATGGAAACCTCCATCCGAACATTCTGGCCGATGAACAAAATGAAGATGAAATGAAAAGAGCCGAAGCGGCCATAGGAGAAATCTTCAAGGCAGCGGTGTCATTGGGCGGAACGCTGTCGGGAGAGCACGGCATCGGAACGTTGAAGGCGCCGTATATGGAAATGGAGTTGGGTGAAACGGGCGTCCAGATGATGAAAAAAATAAAAGAAGCCTGGGACCCCAACCATATTCTAAATCCGGGAAAGATCTTCCCGAAACCTGGCCAGACCGGGGTGGCACTCAGACGACAAAAGTGAATCTAAAGCGGGAACCTATGCGATGGCACCCGCTTGATTTGTAGGGTTTAGCTTATCCAATCAATCTCCATATCCACTTTTTTTATAAAGCTTCTCGGGGGATAATTTCGACCAATCTTCAATTGATGAATCAGGATGGCTTTCCGTATAATCACGGACAATGTGATAGCCGACAACATAGCCAAAATTGATTGGGAAGCCTTCTTTACCGCCATATAGGACAGTATCCATTTTTTCCGGGTCTACGGTATAGAGGGAGTCTTTGATTTTGTTCCACAGCCTGCTTTCTTCTTTTGTTTTCATATCACTTATCTTTGCTGCACCTGGTCCATATAACAGCGAGGCAAAATATTCGGCTCTACCTTCAAAGATAATCGAGCCAAGTAAATTCCAATTGTATTCTTCCGCATATTTAGCTTTCCAGGCACTGTGGTGGTATTCATGTGCGACCGTACTCTTCAGAAGCTGAAGGTGATTGCTGAAGTAGGGAAGGTAGAAAATCGAAATTTTCCCTGCATCCAATGTCACCCCGGCAAAGTGTGAGCCCCCTTGTGGAAACAGGCAAACCGTTGTTTCTGGACCAGGGAATTTTCTTGAGGAAGCTTTTAAAGCTTCAACGACTGAATTCTCTATATTTGAGTCCTTTAACAATTCAATAGTGTATTGCAACTTTCCCAAGTGTTTAGGAGGAAAATAAACATAGTCTTCTACAAGAAAAGAATAGGCGCCGGTTAAACATCGACTCCGAACGTGATCCATCACAATTCTCTGCCATAACTCTGCACGTTCACTTTTGCTATTCGTATCCAATGCCTTTTGTACAAACTTATCGACCCATTTATAGGCGGGAATCACATGGAAGACCTGGCCATTTTCATTTTTGACGGTGACCGATTCTATTGTACCATTTGATTCATCAGGATTCGAACCTTCGTCGTTGGCATGATCGCTTGTTTTTGTCGGATCAGTCTTTGTCTGAGCGTGGCTTTTGTCCTTTAAATCGGAATTCTCACATCCCACGAGAACCATCGTGGTCACTAAGAAGAAAACAATACTCCTTTTCATGAAATTCCTCCAATCGTCTTAATCGTTACTACGATTGGACATGGATAAAGGTTTCAGAGATCACTCAATTTTACAATTATGCGCTAAATCATTTGGAGGAACGGAGCTGGCTTTTCAGCTCATTTAATTTGGGATAGCGCTTCATTTTTCGATACAGAGTGGTGCGTCCCATTCCAAGAAGGTCGGCTGCGCGGGATATATTTCCTTTAGCCTGGCGGATTGCGCCGGATATTTGTTCTTCTTCATTGGTATGTAAGGTGTCTTCCGGACCGCCTTCGGCAGGTTGTTTTCTCGGAAGATGCAAGTCGATGTTGCGAATCATAGTAGATTTTCGGGTGAAATAGGCCAAATAGGCAGCCTGGCGAAGAACATGGCGCAGTTCCCGGATGTTTCCCGGCCAATCATAGGTTTCCATCCTTTGTTGTGCTGTTTGCTCCATTTGAATATCTGCGTTTAATTCCCTAGACATTTCTGATAAAAAGAGGTCGGACAGCTCATAAAGGTCCGTTCGTTCCCTTAACGCCGGGAGCGGAAGTTCAATTTCACACAGCCTGTAGTAAAGGTCTGCGCGAAATTGGTTTTCGTTGATGTCGTGGATTAAATCCCGGTGGGTCGCGGTGATAATTCGAACGTCTACAGGTTTTGCAGTGTTCGACCCGATCGGCATCACCTTCTTTTCTTCAAGCACTCGAAGCAAAGCAATTTGTAAGGTTGTCGGCATTTCTCCGATTTCGTCAAGAAACAACGTTCCGCCGTCGGCGGCTTCGAATTTTCCCATTCGTCCTTTTTGATGAGCGCCGGTGAAGGCGCCTTTTTCATATCCGAATAATTCCGATTCAATTAACTGCTCGGGGATGGCTCCGCAATTAACCGTTACAAGTGATCCCTTTCTCCCGCTGGCTCGATGGATTTCCTTTGCAATGATTTCTTTTCCTGTGCCGGTTTCTCCCCTGATCAAGATGGTTGTGTCGGTTTGCGCAATCCTTCTGGCGAGATGGAGAATCTTTTCGGCTTTCGGGCATGACCAGATCATGTTCCCGGGTTTTATTTTTTTCGAAGGCGTTGGCACGGATTCGGCAGGTTGCAGGCTTAGTACAGAACGGAAATGCTTTCGGCGCTTATCCTGTATCGGCTGAACTTTCCATTGTTTTGAATCCGCTTTCATTTTAATTTGAGCAAAACCGTGCTTCTTCAAGCCCAGAATATTTTCTGTATCTTGTTGTCCGAACCAGCTGGATAAGGGTTGTCCGATGCACTGGCTTGCCGGTTTTTCCAATAAACGAGCGGCTTTCTGATTGATTCGTGTAATGATCCCGTTAGGGTCGATGGAAATGAGCGGGTTTTGGTTTTGATTGGCTATCGTTTCGGATTCGCGTAATGATAGAGTGAGTTCTTGCTGCAAGTTTCGCAAGAGAAGGCGGGATTGACAGGCTTCGGCGGCGGCTCTCACCATTCCAAACGTATGGGGGTGATGGAGTTTCGCGTTTCCGCTGATGTCCAGTATCCCTAACATTTCGCCAGTTGCGGAGTACAAAGGTGCCGCGTAACATACAAGAAATTGGTTTTCCCTGCAAAAATGGTGGTTTCCGACGACATGGACCGGTTTTCGTTCGATTAGCGCTGTTCCGATCGCATTTGTTCCTTTCACTTGCTCACTCCAGTTTGCTCCGGAATTTAACCACACTTTCTTCGCACGGTTCAGAAACGGTGGTTCTCCCTTTGAAAATACGATGTAGCCGTCCACATCGGATACGAGCATCATGAATAAGGAGCTTTTCAATTGGGCGTACAGGTTTTCGAAAATATCGGAACAGGACTGCAAAAGTTCGTGGAACCTTGCTTCACGGTCTTTCAATTCTCCGCCTGTGAGCACTTCGTTCTCCGCATGGATCGGATCCACACCGAAGGCCTGGCTGCGTTTCCAGGAGGCGGTCAGAAATTCAGGATCTTTTCGCTTCAATGCCGACAACCCCTTCGAAAGAAGATTCACCATCGTTCATCCCAGTCTTAAAATTCATTTTATTGGCTCGGTTGTTTCGGGTCAAGTGTTTAGACTGTTCCGTTTTGAACAAATTGGTGGAACAATCGGAACACTCCTTGTGCAGGAAAGCCTGTCACGGCCAGGGTTCTTTTTTTGGCATTATTCTTGCATTTTTTTAAAGGGTGAAACGTATCATTGGCAGGGAGGTGATTTTTGCTTGCAAATTCATTATCAGTACGATTTTCAGATTGCCAGACAGACCGTTTGGGATTATTTGCAGGATGATGATGTGCTGGAAAGAACCTTGCCGGGATGTAAAAAATTCGAAGAGATCGGCGATGGTGTTTATGACGCTGAGTTGGGCTTGAACGTTGGTCCTGTAAAAGGAACTTTCTCAGGAGAAGTGCGATTAACCGATCAACAGGAGCCTAAATCTTATAGGTTGTTGCTTAAAGGGAAGGGAAAACCCGGTGAAGTCAATGCAAATGCGCAAGTTTATTTGGTAGAAACCGCTCAGGGCACTGCGCTGACTTGCGATGCTGATGTGGAGGTGACAGGAGTTCTGGCATCTGTCGGGCAACGGATCATGAACGGTGTGGCGAAAATGATTTTGGGACAATTCTTCAAAGCGGTGGCGTCGGAAATCAAACAATCGGCTTAAATTGAAACAGGAGGTGCCTGATTTGGTAACGGATAAAGTGGAAGTCCGTGTAACTGTGAACGGCGTTGAGAGAAAGTCGGAAGTGGAACCGCGCAGGTTGTTGGCTCATTTTCTGCGAGACGATCTTGGGCTCATCGGAACACATATTGGCTGTGATACGAGCCAGTGCGGAGCGTGTACCGTTTTATTGAACGGGGAAGCTGTGAAATCCTGCACTGTGCTTGCTGTCCAGGCTGACGGGGCGGAAGTCACGACGGTGGAAGGTCTTGGGGATATGGAAAATTTACATCCAGTCCAGGAGGGCTTCTGGGAGAAGCACGGCCTCCAGTGTGGCTTTTGTACACCTGGTGTGATGGTAGCCGCCGTCGATTTACTTAAGCAAAATTCCAATCCGACAGAAGAAGAGATCCGTGAAGGATTAGAAGGCGTCATTTGCCGTTGTACCGGTTATGAAAATATCGTAAAAGCCGTGCAGTATGCCGCTGAGCGTATGCCTGAGTATGAAAGTGCGCAGGCGATGGCCGCTTCGGCGGAAAACGGAAACGGGGAGGTGTAGGTGAGATGGCAAATGTTTTCGGAACGCCATTGAAACGTCGGGAAGATCCGCGATTGATTACCGGGAATGGCAATTACACCGACGATATTCAGCTTCCCGGAATGTTGTACGCCGCGGTACTTCGAAGTCCGCACGCTCATGCGCGCATCAAGCGGATTGATGTTTCGGAGGCGCGGGAAGCCGAGGGAGTGGCAGCCGTTTATACCGGACAAGACTTAGCCGGAAAAATGGAGCCGATTCCGACTGCTTGGCTTCCACCTGATTCAGATATGAAGACACCGGCTCATCCAGCGTTGGCAGTGGATACCGTTCGTTATGTCGGTGACGGCGTTGCGTTAGTGGTGGCGGATGACCGTTATATTGCCCGGGATGCTCTCGACTTGATTGAAGTAGAGTATGAGGAATTGCCGGTTGTTGTCAGTCAGGAAGAGGCGATGAAGGATGGGGCTGCTCAGCTCCATGAGGATGTCCCGAACAATTTGGCTTTTCATTGGAAGGCCGGAGAGGTTCCTGAAGAGGTGTTTGAACAGGCCGAAGTTTCAGTTCGCCAGCGGTTCAATCAACAACGGCTGATTCCGAACCCGATGGAAATGCGGGCGGCCGTAGCTCAATATAATCCCGGGAGCCAGGATATGACCATTTGGTGTACGTCTCAGAACCCGCACATTCACCGGTTTATTTTATCGGGTGTACTCGGGATTCCTGAATCGAAACTTCAGATTGTTGCTCCTGATGTAGGCGGTGGGTTTGGCAGTAAAATTCCGGTTTATCCGGATGAGGCGCTTGTGGGCTTTGCGGCTCGAAATCTGAAGCGCCCGGTCAAGTGGACGGAAGACCGCAGTGAGCATTTCACGACGACTAGCCATAGCAGAGATGTCGTTCTGGACGTGGAGTTGGCTGGTAAGCGGGACGGTACATTGACGGGATTGCGGATTAAAAATATCGCCAATTTAGGAGCGTATTTATCCACAGCGGCTCCTGGTGTAGAAACCATTTTGTTCGGATTGATTACGCCAGGACCGTACAAAATTCCACTTGCACAGGTAGAGACATACGGAGTGATGACCAATACAACACCGACTGATGCTTATCGGGGAGCGGGAAGACCAGAGGCGACCTATCAGATTGAGCGAATGGTCGATCTTTTCGCCAGGGAAATCGGCATGGACCCGCTTGAAATGCGTCGGAAGAATTTGATAGGTGAAACTGAATTTCCTTACGATAATGCATTAGGCTTGCAATATGACAGCGGAAATTATCATGGTGCGCTTGACAAAGCGCTGGAAATGCTTGATTACGAGGATTTCCGAAAGGAACAAGAAGAGGCTCGTAAACAAGGCAAATATCTTGGGATCGGCTTTTCGACTTACGTGGAAATTTGCGGACTGGGTCCATCCAAAGTGGCCGGACAAGTCGGTTTCCAGGGTGGTCTTTGGGACAGCGCCACGGTACGCGTGCATCCGACCGGAAAAGTATCGGTGTTCACAGGCACATCACCGCACGGACAAGGTGAAGAAACAACCTTTGCACAAATTGTTGCGCAAAAGTTTGGGATTCCGCAAGAAGACATTGAAGTCATCCATGGGGATACCAACAGAATTTCTATGGGCTGGGGAACTTACGGTTCACGGACAACCCCTGTGGGCGGAACAGCCATTGGAATAGCAGCCGACCGTGTTATTGATAAAGCGAAAAAAATAGCGGCTCATGTGTTGGAGGTGTCCGGAGAAGATCTTGAATTTGAGGATGGCGCCTTCCAGGTGAAAGGTGTACCGGATAAGTCGGTTTCTTTTGCGGATGTCACTTTGCAGGCTTACTTGGCATGGGATCTCCCCGAAGGGGTTGAACCTTCGTTGGAAGCTCAATCCTTTTACGATCCGGACAATTTCGTCTATCCGTTCGGGGCTCATATTTGCGTAGCTGAGGTGGATGGCGAAACCGGAGAGGTCAAGATTAAACGTTATGCGGCAGTCGATGATCCCGGACCGGTCATTAATCCAATGGTAGCTGAGGGGCAAGTGCACGGCGGAATTGTTCAAGGCGTCGGCCAGGCTCTTTATGAAGGCGCTGTATATGATAAGCAAGGTCAATTGTTATCCGGAACCTTTATGGATTATACGATGCCGAAAGCTCGATTCTTCCCGAAATTTGAAACCGCATTCACGGAGACCCCGTCACCAGTGAATCCTCTAGGCGTGAAAGGAATCGGTGAAACCGGGACCATTGCGGCGACTCCGGCTGTTGCCAATGCAGTTGTCGATGCCCTTCAACCTTTCGGTGTGAAAGAAGTCGATATGCCGTTCACACCAGAGAAGATATGGCAGATCATGCAAAACGGGAGGGGAGAAGAATGATTACCAGTGCCTTTGACTATGCGAAAGCGGAATCTGTTGAAGACGCGGTCCAAATGCTAGTGGAAAGCGGCGGGGAAGGAAAGTTATTGGCAGGCGGGCACAGTTTGCTGCCTTTGATGAAAATTCGCTTGACCACTCTTGATAAATTGATTGATATTGGCGAAATCAACGAATTGAAAGGGGTTCGGAAAGAAGGGGATCGACTTGTTGTCGGTGCATTGACGACACATAAGGAAATTTCCCGGGATCCTGTTGTGAAGCGGGAGCTGCCGCTATTGGCTGAAGCCGCTTCGCAGATCGGCGATATCCAGGTGCGGAATCGCGGAACGATTGGTGGAAATTTGGCACATGCGGATCCAGCTTCGGATTTTCCGGCTGTGGCAATGGCTTTTGACGCCCGATTTGAAATGCAGGGACCGAACGGAAAGGACTCGCTAGGAGTGGATGAATTCTTCTTCGGCCCATTGATTACGGCGTTGCCGGAAAACACAGTGATGACTGCTGTTTCTTTTTCAATTCCGCCCGAAGGTGTGAAAACCACGTATCTGAAGTATCCGCATCCCGCATCGGGATATGCCGTTATCGGAGTTGCAGCAGGCATTGGCAAAGCGTCAGACGGCACGGTTAATTACGCGCGAATCGGTATAACGGGAGTCGGTGATGTAGCGTTCAGGGCCGAAGCTGCTGAGGAAATGTTGGTTGGGCAAAAACCAACGGCCGAATTGATTGAGGAGGCAGCCGGAAAAGCCAGCGATGGCCAAGAGATGGGCAACGACTTGTTTGCATCGGAAAGTTACCGGCAGAATCTGTGTAAGGTTTATACATCACGAGCTTTGAAAAAGTTGTTGTCGGATGGATGATTGAAGTGTTAATGGTGCGGGGCAAGAAGCATTTTACGCCTTGCCCTTCACCTTTTTCATATTGTTTGGTGACCTGATGTTGTTTTTGCGTCAATACCTAAACAATTGCACGAAAAACGGGATTTATGCACGAAAGCCCGATTTTCAACCTAAAGCCCATGTTTTTTTGAAGAAGAGGTGTTCAAGGCAATGGAGGCCATACAAGATTCATTTCGAACAAAAGGATATATTACGGATCAAGCAACATCTGTCGCTCTCCGTCTCTTGATGGAACTCGAGAAACCTCTGCTTGTGGAAGGACCGGCTGGGGTTGGCAAAACGGAAATCGCCAAGGTGTTGGCTGACGTATTGAACACTCGATTGATCCGGCTTCAATGTTATGAAGGTCTTGACGCCAATATGGCACTGTACGAATGGAATTATCCGAAACAGATGCTCCACATTCGGTTGACCGAAAATCAAAAGGAATCGGTCACGGAAAAAGAAGAAGAGATTTTCAGCCGGCGGTTTTTATTACAGCGGCCGTTGTTGGACGCGCTGTTGGCTGAAGACAGTCCTCCCGTCCTGTTGATTGATGAAGTGGATCGGGCCGATCGGGAATTCGAAGCCTTTTTGTTGGAAATTCTCGGGGAGTTCCAGGTGACAATTCCCGAGTTGGGGACTATTCGGGCGCGCCATAAACCATATGTGATCCTGACTTCCAATCGCAGCCGTGAGCTAAGCGATGCCCTCCGAAGGAGATGTCTTTACCAATGGATTCCATACCCTGATTTTGAAAAAGAAACGGACATTTTGCGAACCAAGTTGCCGGATATTGATGAAAAATTGGCTGTCCAGGTAGCCCTGGTTATGAAGAAAGTCAGAAAGATGCCGTTGAATAAAATTCCGGGTGTTGCTGAAAGTCTTGATTGGGCGAAAGCACTGGCGGTCCTCCATGAAGGTGAATTGCAGCCAGAAACTGTACAACAAACCTTCAGTTGCTTCCTTAAAGACCATGAGGATTGGGAAGTCGTTCGGGAACGGCTGGAACAAGGAGATATGTTGAAGGGGCCACATCCGTGAATAAGCTAAATCGAAATGGTCGTTTACTTGGTGATCATTTTACGGATTTTGCCCGATGGCTTCGGCAATATGAATTTCTGATTGGACCGAGGGAGATTGCGGATATGTTTCGGTCCCTGGAATCGGTCGATTTTGCTAATGAATCCGAGGTGAGAACGGCCCTTCGAACAGTGCTTTGTTCCCGGCAGGAGGAGCAGGAAATTTTCGACGAGCTTTTTGAAAGATTTTTCACGGGCACCGAAACAGATAAAGCTTTGCCCGGTTCCGAAGGAAACGGTGAGCGGAAATCGAATTTTCTTTCGGATGAAACAGGATCGGTGGCAACGGAGAAGGAGGTAGGAGAGCCTGGCAGTGATGGAAAAGCAGGCAATGGGGCTGCGAAATCATCACCGGATGAGGATTCTGTAGATGATCGTAAAGAAATGTCATTTCTGGAGGCAGTCCGGTTCAGTGCACGCGAATGGCAGCATACGGAATCGATTCGGGTTCCGCAAGAAGGAATGGCTCAGATGGTATCAGCGGCACAATTGTTGGTTTCCGAGATGCAACTGAAACCGAGTCGCCGCTATAAACCGATGGTGCGGGGAAAACGATTGGATTTCAGAAGGACGTTTCGGCAGAACATCCAAACAGGTGCGCATATGATCTATCCTTCCTGGACCGGCCGCCCGAAGCGCGAAGCTGAATTCGTTCTGCTCTGTGACGGCAGCCGTTCGATGCTTCCGCATTCCGAAAGATTTTTACAATTCGCATGTGCCTTGTTTCAGGAAGCCAAGCGTGTCGAGAGTTTCATCTTTTCCACCCGTTTACGTCGGATCACCAATCATATCAACAGAAAGAGGTCTGGCCGCATGTCAATATTGTCTGATTTGGGCATGGAATGGGGTGGCGGAACCCGGATCGGAGATTCGTTGGAACGGTTTGTCCGTGATTTTGGGCCGCGTTTGTTGAATGGGAATGCGATTGTATTGATTTTCAGTGACGGGTTGGAAACCGGCGAATCCGGGAGGTTGGAATGGGCGATGAGAAAGATTCATCGGCAGGCAAACAGAGTGATTTGGCTGAATCCGCTTGCAGCGGCTGATGATTATAAACCGGAGGCCATGGGGATGAAAACGGCTCTGCCGCATGTTGATTTTTTCTCGAATGCCCATGATGCTTCTTCATTAAGTGATCTGGCTCGCAAAATCGGTTACTGGAGGGATCATGGATGAATGAAAACAAAGCAATCATTGACGAGATGGAAAAAACGGGACGTTCCGGAAAAAGAACTGCGTTGGCTACTGTCGTGCGAGTTACGGGTTCTGCCTATCGCCGAGAAGGGGCGAAGATGTTGATCGATGAGGACGGAACGACGACCGGATTGATTTCCGGTGGCTGTCTCGAGCCGGATGTCGCGGAAACGGCAAAAAGGGTGATGGCCGATGGGCAGCCGATATTAAAGCAATACGATATGGGAGAAGATCTCGTTTGGGGACTCGGATTAGGGTGCCCCGGAACTGTCGACATCTATATCGAGCCTGTTCCCGAGGAAGGAGAGAATGAGAATTGAGCCAATCACCGTTTGAAGCCTGGACCACCTGCTTGAAAAAAGAAAAACCTGCAGTGCTCGTCACGTTATTGGAAGTTCCGGCAGATTCCGGACTTAC
>DASTWO010000165.1:0-18653 GCA_035776675.1 Caryophanales bacterium | reverse complement strand
TATCCGGGCGGTCCGGTGCCACAATGTCCAAGCATTTATTCGGCCAGGACTATAATAAGCCGCTCGGCAGGCTTGTGATTAAGAATATAGAAGAACAGAAGAATCGACCTGCACTGAACGTAATAGGATTAATGAATATTTGTGGAGTTCCGATGCAACGGAAGGCATATGGGGACCGGGATGTGACCGAAACTTACCGTGAATTCTTTGATGTGCTTGAAGGCGTGAGACAAGGAAATCAAAAAGATGTGTATCCGAATGAAAAGTGGAACGTGATGCAGGAAGTGATTTTGGGACGTTTCAGGGAAAGGTTGGCCAAACAGCAAGGGAAGGAATGTGCATTGGTGCCGTGTGGACGGTTTGCGCAGAAATTCTTCAGGCTGGCCCAAATGCATAGTGACAGTTGGCAAGTGATCGAAGGGGTGCCGCATCCGTCTTATAATTCGTGGGATCGTGAACATTATGGGCCGGCGGTTCGGCAGGTACAGGCAGCCTTCGCGAATGCCAGGGATGAGGCCACTGGGGGGAGTCATTTGTGATGTTTACATATAGGTTGGATGAAGAATCTTATTTGAAACTGTTGGACTTGGAAGATACGAAGGCGGTTTTTGCATTGGTTGATTCGAATCGCGACCATTTACGGCAATGGCTCCCCTGGGTGGATGATACGAGAAATGCGGCCGATTCCCGTGTGTTTATCGAAGGTGCGAAGAAACAATTTGCGGAAAATAACGGCTTCCAGGTCGGCATATGGTATAAGGGAGAGCTTGCCGGAGTTGCCGGGTTTCATGAAATGGACTGGAAGGACCGGAAGACGGAGATCGGCTACTGGCTGGGAGAATCGTTTCAAAGAAACGGCTTAATGACGAAAACGTGTAGAGCATTGCTGGATCATGCCTTTGGCAGTTTGGAGCTGAACCGCGTGGAGATTTGTTGTGGAACCGGCAATGTGAAGAGTCAAGGCGTACCGGAAAGACTCGGGTTCACGAAGGAAGGGACGATTCGTGACAATGAGCGTGTAAATGGTCGCTTTATCAGCCATCATGTATTCGGCTTGTTGAGGTCAGAGTGGAAAGAGGAGAGATAGTTCCATGTATGGAATTGTACAGGCGAGAGGAGCACTGCTGGCTGGAGTAGAAGGATTAACAGATGAACAATTGAATGACGAAGTGGAAGAAGGAAGATGGACAGTCGCTCAAGTTTTGGATCATCTGTATTTGATGGAGCGTGGTGTTACAGCGCAAATTCAGCGGGCATTGGCTGATCCGGAAAGTCGTCCGGCCAGGACGAAAAAGCCCATTGAGAGAACATTGGACCGAAAGTACAAAGTGGAGGCTCCGGCGCCTTTTCAACCGACTAAGGGGTTCTTGTCCCGTGAGGAAATCGTGGGGAGGCTTAAAGAGTCACGTGACCAATTGCTTCGCGTGATAAATGACGAGGCCGCTTTGGAAGAGAAATCTTTCAGGCATCCTGTATTCGGCACGATGGATTTGCAACAGTGGATAGCATTTATAGGCTATCATGAACGGCGCCATCTTCAGCAAATTGAAGATCTCAAAACCAAGCTTTAGAAGAGAGGGACGGATAATGCCAGAAATTATCGCACACCGCGGAAGTTCCGGAACCCATCCAGAAAATACGATGGCGGCATTTATAGAGGCGGAACGGGTAAAAGCCGACGGAATTGAATTTGACGTCCACATGACAAAAGATGAGGAACTGGTTGTCATTCATGACGAGCGGGTGGACAGGACGACCGACGGAAACGGATGGGTGAAAACTTTTACCTTGAAAGAACTGAAAAAACTGAATGCCGGCTCCACAAAGAATCATTCGGAGAAAATCCCTACTTTGAAAGAAGTGTTCGGTTGGGCGGCCGCTAACAACTTGCTTTTGAATATTGAATTAAAAACGGGATTGATTGACTACCCGAAGCTTGAAGAACGGTTGGTTGGCCTTATCAAGCAGTTTGGTTTGGAGAAAAGAGTGATCCTGTCTTCATTTAACCATTATAGTGTCGAGAAAATCCATAAGATCGATTCAAGTATCCAGACAGCCATTTTGTTTATGGAAGGCTTGTTCGAGCCTTGGAAATACGCCAGGGCCATCGGAGCTTCGGCGTTACATTGCCATCGGCGTGCGGCGGCCCCCGAAATGATTGAAGGAGCGATTCGGGCAAAAATGGCGATTCGTTTGTTTACCGTGAACAAAAAGGCAGACTTGCAAAGATTTATGAGATCCGGCTGCACGGGGGTTTTCACAGATTGGCCGGAAAGGGCGATTCACGTTAGGGAAGCTTTAAAAAAAACGTGATGAAACCTATCAAGGAAAGAAATCGTAGAAGATAGAAAAAGGTGGAAGATGGGGGAACGGGAATGCGTTTACAACCAAAGGATCGAATACATCCCAATGCGCTGAGTGTGTGGCGGATCAATGGGGCAATATGGGGAGCTGTCGCTTGTTTGGCTGCGATTGGGATCTTTGCCATTGCGCTAAATACAGAGATGCCGGTGTGGATTGCTGTAGCCGTCTCCTGTGTGGCTTTGCTCTTCACCTATGTGATGGTTGAACAGGTGCCGAATATGAGTTGGCGGAGATGGCGTTATGAGGTACGGGACAACGAAATTGACTTACAGCGGGGCGTTTGGGTTGTTCGAAGAACTCTTATCCCGATGGTTCGTGTTCAGCATGTTGATACAAAGCAGGGTCCGATTCTTCGGCGGTACAAGCTGTCTACGGTGACGATTTCGACAGCTGCGACGGTTCATGAAATTCCTGCCTTGTCTGAAACGGATGCCGGGGCTTTGCGTGACCGCATTGCTGAGCTTGCGAGGGTTGATGAAGATGATGTCTGATCCGCGCCGCCTTCACCCGCTTGCCATGTTGTTCATGTTTATTAAATTGTTACGCAGCGCCATTATTCCCTTGGCTGGTGCGGCGGTTGCCGCTTCTAATAATTTTGGAGAACTTGCCGGTTTGGGTAAGTGGATTTGGGCTGTGTTGGGGCTCTTGTTTGTTTTGCTTTTCGTGTTGCCGAGCTTTTTCTCATGGTACCGCTTTACCTATCGGATTGAAAACGGCGAGCTGAAAATTGAACAAGGCGCCCTGGTAAAGAAGCACCGTTATATTCGCAAAGAACGAATTCAGTCTTTCGATCGATCTGCTGGGGTGTTGCATCGTCCGTTTGGACTGGTAAAGGTCAAGATTGAGACGGCCGGTGGTGGACCGCGTCAGGGGGCCGAAGGGGAATTGGCCGCAATCACCATTGAAGAAGCACAGCGGTTAGAGGCCGAGCTATATGGAATGGAAGAGATGATTGAGGAAGGGGAAAAGGAAGTTGTTGAGACGGTGCAACGTAAGTTGACACCTCCGCGTTTGCTTATTGCGGGAGCCACTTCGGGAAAGATAGGGGCCGTTCTTTCCATTATCGCGGCTGTATTCAGCCAGATTGACAATTTTATTCCCAATCATTTCTATAGCGATATCGGTCGACGTTTATTGGCTTCCGGTTTTCAATTCTTGGCCGGTTTGGCTTTGCTGATTGCGATTTGTGCTTGGGTCCTTGCGATCTTAGGTACTGTTATTAAATATGCGGGTTTTACACTGACCCGGACTGAAGACGAATTACAAATCGTTTCCGGCTTGCTTGAAAGGCGTCAATTGACGCTTCCGGTTCATCGGATCCAAGCGGTCCGGATTGTCGAAGGTCTTCTGCGCCAACCGTTTGGCTTTGTCACTTTGTATGTAGAAAGTGCCGGAGGAAGCGGAGGGAAGAGCGAAGATTTCTCAACGGTGTTGTTTCCGCTTTTACGGAAAAGGGAGGTATCCGCTTTTCTAAATGAATTTGTTCCGGGGTACCCGGCTGATTCTAAATTGATTCCGGCTCCAAAACGTGCGGTTTGGCAGTATTTGCTTCGGCTTGTTATTCCTGCTCTGATTGTTGTCATTCCTGTCGCCATTTGGGTGCCGTGGGGGCAATATGCGATTTTGCTTGTGTTAGCCGCGGTGATTCTCGGTATGATGCAACATCGGGATGCGGGATGGGCTCTTTTGGAGAAATTCAGTGTTTTACGGTTTCGGACGCTTAGCCGAACAACTGTTATCGTTCCGCGTCGAAACGTTCAGGCGGGGGAAATCCAACAGTCCTACTTTCAAATGAAAAGGGAGCTTGCGACCCTTCAGGTATCTGTTATTTCACGGTCGGCAGGGAAATCTTTTCGGGTCGCACATCTGGATGTCGATGCCGGAGAACAATTAATGGACTGGTATGAGAGGAGAAATGAATATGGCTTATCCAATTGAGAAGGTCAGAGAGCAGTTTCCGTCATTGCAACGTGTGCATAATGGGAGGAAAGTGGCCTATTTCGATGGACCAGGAGGTTCTCAGGTAGCGCAATCTGCTTTGGAAGCGGGCAGGGATTTTATGGCCGGCGGTGTCGCCAATCTTCACGGCCCTTATCCAACGAGTGAAGGAACCGGGACGGTTGTGGCTGATGCCAGAGAAGCTGTTTCGGATTTGCTTGGTTGTCGTCCCGAGGAAGTGGCTTTCGGTGCTAACATGACCAGTCTCACTTTTTCTGTTTCACGAGCGTTGGCCAAGCAGTGGAAGGGTGAAGACGGTGAAATTGTTGTGACGGAACTTGATCACCGGGCAAACGTTGATCCCTGGTTGGCAGCGGCTGAGGACTTCGGCCTTAAGGTGAAATGGCTGGAAGTCGATCCGGATCGGTTGACGTTGAACCTGGATAAGCTTGAGGAGATCATTACGGAAAAGACGAAATTGGTGGCAGTCGGCCTTGCCTCCAATGCTGTTGGTACAGTCAACGATGTTCGCAAAATCGCTGATCGAGCCAAGAAAGTGGGGGCGCTCGTTGCGGTGGATGCGGTTCATGCCGTTCCTCATTTTTCGGTTAATATGAATCAGCTTGGTGTAGATATTCTGTTGTGTTCGGCCTACAAGTTCTTTGGGCCACATGTCGGCATCGCAGCGATTCGTAAAGCGGTTTTTGAGCCGCTTCAATCGTACAAATTGGCTCCGGCGCCCAAGGAAATGCCGGATAAGCTTGAGACGGGGACGCAAAATTTCGAAGGGCTTGCGGGAGTGATTGCGGCTGTTGACTTTATTGCCAGTCTCGGTGAAGGTTCGAATCGGCCAGAGCGGCTTTCTTCAGGCTATGAGAAAATTGAAGCTTATGAAAATCAGCTGGCGGCAAAGCTCAGGGAAGGTCTCGGGAAGAATGCAAATGTTAAGTTGTATCAACCCGATGATGCTGTTGCCAAAACACCGACGGTTTCTTTTCAGGTTGAGGGAAAGAACCCTCAAGAAATTTGCCGGCACCTGGCTGATGAATATGCGATTTTCATCGCAAGCGGCGATTTTTACGCGACGTCGTTGTCCGCAAAGCTTGGGGTAGATCAGCAGGGCGGTTGGATCCGTGCTGGACTGGCTCCATACAACACAGAGGAAGAAATTGACCGTTTGATCCATGCGATAGAGAAGCTTCATTAGAGCGGGCGCCCCCTTGGGGCGTTTTTTTACTCTGGCCTTTGTTAGGGCAACCCTCTTATTAATAAAATTCTTTCAGAAATGCCTTGAACTTCTCAATCTCCTTCGTTTCGTTGCGGGTGACGACATACGTGGCGGCGGTCGGCATCGGAATTTGTTTTGAATCGACTTCCAACATTCTTCCCTCCATCAATTCACGGCGGACAGACGACTTCGGCAAAAATGAAAAGCCCAGCCCTTCTTCTATAAATCGTTTGGTGACATGAACCTGGGAAACGACCATAGCTCGGTGCGGTAGGTTTCGGACCCGAATATCAGCCAAAAGGTCGTCCCAAAATTCCGGATGGTTATGGGTGAATAATATTTGACTCTCCAACAACTCTTCTATGTCCAGTGGCGGGCTGCTTTCAATATCCCCACCGTCATGCGGCGCGATACAAATGATGGGGTCCTCGTATAAAGTTTGGACGTCAAGGTTCGGTTGGGAAGGCTGCATTCGAGACAACCCGAGATCCGCGGTTCCTTTATCAATCATTTCCCCGATTTCCTTAGATGCTACGACCTCAACTACAATTTCTGTATCAAGATGACGTTCTGTGAACTGTCGGATGGTGTAGGGGAGGATAGAGGCCGCAATAAGAGGCGAAACAGCGAGCGTTAGTTTCTTATCGTACCCCTGGCGCCAACTCAGTAAATCATGAAGGCCACGGTCGTGATGGGACAAAATTTGATTGGCATGGGGCAGAAAACGCCGTCCCGCGTCCGTCAGAATGATGTTTCGGCCGGAGCGTTCGAACAGGCGAGAACCGATTTCCTTTTCAAGATGGCGGATATGGACAGTCACAGTGGGTTGAGCAATGTACAAGCGCTCTGCAGCATGACGAAAGTTTTCCAATTCGGCCGCAGTGACAAAGGTGCGAAGCCAGCGGATATCCATAGCGTTTCAACCTTTCGATTATAATTTATAATCATTTTATCAATTATTATTTAATATTCATAATCATATATCCGATGTAAAATAAAAGGAAAAGAAGGAGGGAGTAGATCACATGGAATACCGTGCTGGATTGGAAGGCGTTACTGCCGCGGAAACATCTTTAAGTTTGATTGACGGGGAAAAAGGGGAGTTGCTTTTTCGCGGACGGCCTGCGGGGGATCTTGTCCGCGATTATGAATTTGAAGAGGCTGCCTATTTTCTCTGGTATGGGAAGTCGCCGAATGCTAATGAGTCAAAGGACTTTAAAGAAGTTTTTCGGCGTAATCGGGATCTGCCGCCGTACATCAAAACGATCATTGATGAACTTCCTGAAAATATGGGAATGATGGATGTTTTACGTACAGCCGTTTCGGCCATGAGTGTGGATGGAGAATGGCCGCCGACTGTGGATCAAGCGCTTGGATTGACTGCCGTGATTCCGACAATTCTGGCTTATCGATACCGTAAAATAAAAGGACTGCCTTTTGTGGCACCGAATGATGATCTAGCCCACGCGGCTAATTTTTTGTATATGCTGACGGGTGAATGCCCTAAGAGTCCCCATGTCCGAGCGCTGAATGCATACCTGGTCCTTACAATGGAGCACGGGTTGAGTGCCTCAACGTTTTCCGCGAGGGTTATTACATCGACGCAAGCCGATTTGTATTCGGCTGTGACCGGAGCCATTGGGGCGATGAAAGGCCCGTTGCATGGCGGAGCGCCCTCCGGAGTGATTGACATGTTGAACGAAATCGGGACAAAAGAAAATGTGGAGACGTGGATCCGTAACGCGCTTGAACAAGGGACCCGTTTAATGGGGTTCGGACACCGTGTTTATAAAACAAAAGATCCGCGGGCGGTGGCATTAAGTGAAGTGACTAAAGAATTGTCCGGGAAGGATGATTGGCTGGATCTTGCGGTTGAAGTGGAGAGAACGGCGATTCGATTGTTGGAAGAATATAAGCCGGGCCGCCGACTTTTTACAAACGTGGAGTTTTATGCCGCGGCTGTATTACGCGCGGTAGAGCTTCCGAAAGACTTGTATACACCGACCTTCACCTCCAGTCGTGTGGTGGGTTGGACGGCACATGCATTGGAACAGGCGGCAAACAATCGTATTTTCAGACCGAAAGCCGCTTATATCGGGCCAAAATGATCAAGTTTGCTTTGAAAGCTGACGTTCTGACGAAAAATTTAAATAAACGTTTGTTTAAATCCCGGGTTCTTTCATTGACCCGGGATTTTCTGCGGCGTCAAAAAAAATCCGCCCAATGGACGGATTAGAATATCGCGGAAATGAGCCCGAAGAGGATAAAGAGTCCGAGCAGTCCCCACACAATCTTTTTCGTAATGGCTTTTCGCTTCTGGTGCTTTCGCCAGCGGTCCGGTTTGAATGCGATATCTGTATTTTGATAATGGCCGCTGCGTCTTATGGTTGAAGGCTGCCAGGAGAAATTCATGGGTACTCTTGCCAGAAGCGGCGGTCCCAACAACAAGCCTCCGATAAGGCCAAATAGATGCGCTACAACGTTCACCTGTGGCGTTAAAAACGTTGAAATCAGGGAAAAGATCACAATCGCAATGACAATCTGTGAACTCGGTCCGTCGATGAGGTCCTTTCGAAACAGGACCATGTAAATGAAGATGCCGAACAGGCCGAAGATCGCTCCGGACGCGCCGTAGGAAATGAGCATAGGTTCCTGAAGAAATACGGTTGCGATATTTCCAATGATCCCTGTTAAGAGATACGCGATAATAAACTTTCCTTTACCAAGAATACGTTCCAGCGCAGGCGCGAACAAAACAGTCCAAAAGGAATTGAACAGCACATGTGCGAAACCGGTATGAAGAAAAATCGGTGTGATAAGCCGCCAGTAATCCCCTTGTTTCACCAGAATGTTTTGTTGGGCCATCATCCTGTATAGTAAATCGTTTAATGGGGGAACAAAGTTTATGATGACAAAGACAAGTAGGTTGATCGCGATAATAACAGAGACAACAGGGTAATTTCGTAGAAATGAACGAAAATCTTCGTTTCGGACAAACATGACAGGCCTCCTTACGATTCCAAATACCGAGTTTATTTTACCATAGTAAATGATTTAATGCGCCCTGGCGTATTTGTGTCCAGATTTTATCGTGTTTAATACGATCCAATTTAGGTATTTCGAAAAGCGTTTTTTGCTTTTTGGGGTGGCGCATTAAGGGTAAAAGTATTGTACAAGATTATGATATGCTTAAGGAAAACAGGCTAGACATGAAAAGAGGATGGACCATGATTGCAGGAATCGGAATCGATCTTGTGGAAATCGAGAGAATAGAGAGATTTATGAGCCGGCAAAGGAGGTTCCCGGAACGAATATTGACTGAAAATGAACGCGAGCAATATGGAAGATTGAAGCCGGCGAGGCAACTAGAGTTTCTCGCAGGAAGGTTTGCGGCCAAAGAGGCTTATGCCAAGGCGGCCGGAACTGGGATTGGCACATCCCTATCGTTTCAGGATATGGAAGTTTTATCAGATGAAAAGGGGAAGCCTCGGCTGTCGGTTGTTGGATCAATCAGGCATATTCATCTCTCGATAACTCATACAAGGCACTACGCTGCTGCTCAGGTCGTGATTGAAAACTTTTCTGGCTCGTCAGATTAGTCTGCTTGTCGCCCAAAGAGAGTTCGAGGAAGTAGTCTTCTCAGTTTAACTCGCAACACTGTCTATTCGAAGAAGAGTTGCCTGAGCGTCTTTAACTAATGAATATTATAAAAGGTTGTCTCATATAAATCTAGTGCGGTTAGGGAGGGAACTATTGTGCATATCGTAACCGGCGAAGAAATGAACGAAATTGACCGCTTGGCTACACAAGACATCGGTCTGGCCGGGCCGATGTTAATGGAAAACGCCGGGCAAGCCGTAACGAGAAGGATTCTGGAACGGCTGCGCCCGGATGATCGGGTTGCTGTGATGATCGGCACAGGAAACAATGGAGGAGACGGCTTCGTCATAGCCAGGTTGTTGATGGACAAAGGCTTTGACGTAGAAGCGTGGTTGATCCCGCCGCGTAAAAAGATAAAGGGGGATGCCAGAACACACCTGGAAATCTTCGAGGCAGCAGGATTTAGAGCTTATGGATACGGGCGGAACGAACGACTCTTTAGCGATCGGCTAAATCGTTATACGGTCATCATTGATGCTCTTCTTGGTACAGGAATAAGTGGGGAAGTGCGGTCGCCGTATAAGGAAGTGATCGATGAAATCAACCATGCCCGGGCATCCGTCATTGCGGTAGATTTGCCCAGCGGTGTTTCGGCAAACGGTGGTGAGATCAGCGGCAAAGTTGTATTGGCTGATCATACGGTCACCTTACAATGTCCGAAGACAGGTTCGGTGACCTATCCGAGTGCTCATTATTATGGGACTTGGGAAACGGTCGATATCGGGATTCCGCAGAAGGCTGTTGAAGGGACTGCCGGCTCTCGTTGGCTATGGGAAGCTGAGGATGTGAAAAGGACGTTTCCTGAACGTAGTTCCTCCTCGCATAAAGGGTCGCATGGCAAGGGATTGCTTGTGGCCGGTTCTCGGCAAATGACGGGTGCGGTTGTCTTGTCCGCGAAAGCGGCAATGCGAGGCGGAGCGGGTTTGTTGACAGCTGCGCTTCCGGATGTGATTCATCCAATAGTCGCTTCACAGGTGACAGAGGCAACCTATAGGCTGTTTCCGGCCGTGAACGGAGCCTTTTCCGGGGAATTCAAGCTTGACTCCGGACATGATGCTGTTGCCGTCGGTCCTGGAATCGAAAGGGCTGAAGGAACTGGCGATGTGGTTGAAAAGCTCCTGGCCGAATGTCATTCTCCATTGATTATCGATGCCGACGGTCTTTTTCACCTTGAGCATTGTAAGCCGCTTTTAAAAAAGAGAAATGCTCAAACGGTGTTGACTCCGCATCCGGGCGAAATGGCTCGTTTGATAGGCGGATCGGTTAAGGACGTTCAAAGCAACCGTTTCGAGGTGTCTCGAGAATTTGCACGTGAATATGGGGTCTATCTCGTGTTGAAGGGGCCGTATACGATCGTGGCGACGCCGGATGGGAAGCAATACGTCAATTCGACAGGGAACGCCGCCCTCGCCAAAGGGGGGACGGGGGACGTATTGACCGGCCTCATTCTAGCTTTTTCCATGCAACATTCACAGTTGCAGCCCGCCGTAAGTAACGCCGTTTATTTACACGGGAAAACCGCCGAGTGGCTTGTGGGGCGGAATCATTCCCCGATTGACGTAATGGCCAGTGACGTAATTGAAGCGTTCCCTGAAATGATGCACGATTTTCTAAGGCCTGAAGAAAACCAGTAACACGTATTGACATTAAGGTACCGAACGCCGGTATCTCACACCCGAAACCGCCGGTTATGATTCGTGGAATAGACGCCCTCCTTTGTCATCCATATGGGACAAAGGAGTTGAAGACATGAAGAAAGCATTCTCGCTTTTGATGACGGGAATTTTGTTTGTCTTTGTATTATCAGCTTGCGGGCAAAAGAGCCAGGAACAGGTCATGTCGGCCTTGAAAGATAAGCTTGAAAGCCTCAAGGGTTATAAAGCGGAGGCGACCATGACATTGCATGCCGGAGACAAGCCAAGCACGTACAATGTGGAAATCTGGTATCAGAAACCGGACCATTATCGGATCCATCTGGAGAATAAGAAACAACAATTAAGCCAGATGATTCTAAAGAACGACCAGGGTGTATTCGTCCTGACTCCGCAATTGAATAAAAGCTATCGCTTTCAAAGCGAATGGCCGGAAAACGGCAGCCAGTGGTATTTGTACGAATCGTTGTTGAAGGATATTGTCAATGATCCTGAGCCGTCCTTTCAGCGCGGCGATGGGACATACGTTTTCACTACGAAAACAAACTATAAGCATAAAGATCTGCAAAAGCAAAAGATTACGCTGTCCCAGAAAGATTTGAAACCCGTTAGTGTACAAATTATGAGCGGCGATGAAAAAGTGGTTGTCGATATGAAGTTTAACAAAATGACGTTTAATGCAGAATTTGGCAACAGGGCTTTCGATTTGAAGAAAAATATGACGAGCGCCAAAATGCAACTTTCTACGAAGGCGTCCGGGGATGGAGTCAAGGAAAGTTCCTCTTTCCAAGTCTTTTATCCGACGGAACTGCCGGCTCACACAAAGCTGTCGGCGAAAAAGGTTACTGCGGACGACGGTAAAAAGTATGTCTTCCAGTACACGGGAGAAAATTCGTTTACGCTGATTGAACAAAAAAGTGTGGCCTGGTCCGATACGGTCGAGCCTGCGACAGTTACCGGAACTCCGGTGAATCTCGGGTTTGCCATCGGCCACATGACGAAAAACTCAGTTTCTTGGAATTATAAGGGCACGGATTTCTTCCTTGCCTCCAAGGATCTCACGCAACCACAGATGGCTGATTTGGCTCGTTCTGTGCTCGGCAAACAAATGAAGTAGGATAAAGGCTCAGGGACGGTCCTTCCGACCTGGGCCTTTCCTGATGGATTCTCTCGAATTGACAAGCTAAAGCCTGGAAAATCATAATGGAAGAAGCGTATAGATTTCAGGTATGGTTGGGGCGTCAGTCTTTCCGTTTAGGCAAAATCTTTTTTTGAATGATTCGGTATCTGGCTGCCTAACTCAACCTTGCATATAGGGGGAATCGATTTGGCGGTCCGGGGACAGTTCCGTGATTCTTGGGTGGAAGTCAATCTTGGCCATATCGCGGAAAACGTTCATTCATTTCAACGTCATCTAAGCAAAGATACGGATATTATGGCAGTTGTCAAGGCTGATGGGTATGGCCACGGCGCTACTGAAGTTGCCAAAGCGGCTCTTGGCGCGGGAGCGACCTGGCTCGGTGTTGCTTTGCTTGATGAAGCTTTGGCGTTACGGGAGATCGGCATCCACGCACCTATCCTTGTTTTTGGTAGGGTACTCCCCGAGGACGCATGGCTGGCGGCACAGAACAATATATCACTTACAGTCTTTCAAGCCGACTGGCTTGTGAAAGCCAAAAACAGTCAATCCGGGACCGGTTGTCTCAACGTTCATCTTAAGCTTGATACAGGAATGGGTAGAGTAGGTGCCCGTGAGTTGCCGGAAATCAAAGCCATTGCCGATGAGATTCTTCACGAGCCGTGTTTTCTTCTGGAGGGGGTTTTTACGCATTTCGCGACAGCGGACGAGCCCGAAGACACGGCTTATTTTATGAAACAATATGATCGCTTCCGTATGATGCTGTCTCATCTTTCCAGTTGGGGAGCCCGGGCTGAAACGATTCATTGCGCAAACAGTGCGACCGCAATCAATTTTCCGGATAAAGTGTTCAACCTTGTACGTCTTGGGATCTCGATGTATGGTTTAACGCCCTCCGCCGAAATGAAGCCGACGATCCCTTTTCCTTTGAAACCGGCCTTTTCTCTGCACAGCCGATTGGTTCATGTGAAACAGATCTCCCCCGGTGAAGGGGTGAGTTACGGTGCAACATATGTTGCGAAACGGGAAGAATGGATAGGGACCGTTCCGTTGGGATATGCTGATGGATGGTTGCGAAAAATTGCCAACAACGGAGAAATACTTGTGAACGGGAAACGCGCTCCCATTGTCGGCAGGATATGTATGGACTTTTTCATGGTCAGGCTCCCCGGTGAAGTGGAAGTCGGAACAAAGGTCACTTTAATCGGCAGGCAAGGTGAAGAACGTATTGAAATTGACGATCTGGCCAGGCAGTTGGAGACCATCACTTACGAAATTCCTTGTATGATCGGCGACCGTGTGCCGAGAACCTATAAAAAAAGTTGAATTTTGAAGAAGGACTTTGCAGAGTTTTGACGAATAAAAACTAGTGGAGAAGGTTTTGCAATCAAGGTTCGTGAGTGATAGAATGGGCTTTGGAGAAAGTGTAAAGGAACGGTGGAGGTGTCTGATTTTGTCCGATTCGGGTTTTAAAGAAATCGTGGTTTCATTACCGCAACAACTTTTAAACGAGGTGGACGGTATTATGCGGCATGAAAATATCAATAGGAATGAGTTGATTCGGCAGGCGACGAAGTCCTATCTTCGCCAGCGGAAAAAGCGCCACATTCGGGAGTCCATGCGCCAGGGCTATATGGAAATGGCCAAAATCAATTTAAATATTGCTTCAGAAGCCTTTCTTGCCGAGGAGGAAGCAGACAACACTTTGGACCGCTTAGTCAGCGGGGTGTAACGGGTTGATAGTTAAAAGAGGCGACGTTTATTTTGCCGACCTTTCCCCTGTTGTTGGTTCGGAGCAAGGTGGCGTCCGCCCCGTTCTTATCATTCAAAACGATATTGGAAACCGGTTCAGCCCAACGGTCATTGTGGCGGCCATCACGGCGCAAATTCAAAAGGCGAAGCTTCCAACACATGTGGAAATTGATTCAAAGCGCTACGGGTTTGACCGGGACTCCGTCATTTTGCTGGAACAGATTCGGACAATTGATAAGCAGCGGCTGACCGATAAAATTACACACCTCGATGACGAAATGATGAAGCGTGTCGAAGACGCTCTGCAGATCAGTTTAGGGATGATCGACTTCTAAGCGAAATTGGATGGAGATTCAAGAAAGTTGCCCGTTTGCCGTGGCAACTTTTTTAATGGCCTTATAGAAGCGTAGATTGTCGAACAGTGTAGGAGAATGATTGATAGCGTGGACAAGCCATGAAATAATAAGACGAGGGGGAATGAATGATGGAAGATACGGTTATTCAGATAATCAAGGATCGGCGGGAGGAGATCATTTCTTCCTGGATGGATGAAATGGAAAAGGCGCGGGGAGAGCATCGCTTACAGCATATCACCGATGAAGCGTTTAGGAGTTCCAATCGGCAATTTATTGAAATGATTTGGGAAAACCTAGAGGATCGAAATGAACCTTCGGTTGATCTGTCGGAACGTTTTATCGGGCGATTGTTGGAAATCGGGTTGCCGTTAAGTTATTTGACGCGGGGATTGCAGACATTCCGTAACCTTGTGTTGGATCTTTGCTTTGAACAGATGGAGCATTCTGAAAGCATACATAAATTTTATACTGACATTGACCGGTGGTACGATCCCATCATTAACAGACTGGTCTCCACTTCTGTTAAGACCTGGGAGGACACGGTTTCTTCTCAAAGAACCGCTTTGAAGGAATTATCAGCGCCATTGATCCCGGTATTTGAGGGGATTAGTGTCATGCCTCTAATCGGTGCGATTGATACAGAACGAGCCAAACTTATTATGGAAAATTTGTTGGATGGTGTGATTGAACACAGCGCCCAGGTTGTATTAATCGATATTACCGGCGTTCCTATTGTCGACACTATGGTAGCTCACCATATCATTCAAGCCGCTGAAGCGGTGCGATTGATAGGGGCCAAGTGTATTCTGGTCGGCATCAGGCCAGAGATTGCTCAAACCATCATCACATTAGGAATTGATTTAAGCGATTTCCTGACAAAGAGTACCTTGAAAAAAGGAATGCAGACGGCCCTGGAAATTACAGATCGGGAAATTGTGGAACTGACTGAGGGAGGTTCCCGGTGAAAATACCTATTCTGAAACTTTATGATTATTTATTAATTACGATTCAGGTTGACTTGGATGACCAGACTGTCCTGGAATTTCAGGAAGATTTGTTGAATAAAATACATGAGACCGGCGCGAAAGGCGTTGTCATTGATGTGACGGCTGTCGAGATCGTCGATTCTTTTATAGCAAAAGTGCTTGGCGATGTCGTGGATATGTCTACATTGATGGGGGCGAGCGTCGTGTTGACTGGAATCCGGCCGGCTGTTGCTATTACACTTATTGATCTCGGCATTACTATGAGGAATGTAACAACCGCGCTGGACCTTGAGAAGGGGATAGAGACCCTGCGCAGGAAACTGGGGGATTGATGATGGCGCCTGACACTCAAACTTGTGTAAAGGTGAATGACGAATGGGGTGTCGTCAATGCCCGGCAATTGGGCAGAGACCTTGCCAAACAACTGGGCTTCGGAAGTGTTGATCAAGCGAGAATTACGACCGCCATTTCCGAGGTTGCACGAAATATATACTTGTATGCCCCAGGAGGGCAAATTTGTATTGAAATCGTTAAACAACCGGGGCAAACCGGTTTGAAAATGATTGCCAGTGATAATGGCCCGGGCATTCAGGACATACGAAAGGCTATGGAGGATGGTTATACAACTTCAGGCGGGTTAGGGGCCGGATTACCAGGTGTCAAGCGTCTTATGGACGAATTCACTATTCGGTCTGATGAAGGAGAAGGAACAGAGATTACCGCAATGAAATGGTTGCGGCCTACTGCAGGTACGGTTATTCCGTAACCTGCACGTCTTATATAGAAATGGGTTGGACATTCAAAAGGGGGAAGGGCCGTGCAGGGGAACGATGAGCTATTCAAGCATTATGAACATATATTACAAGATTACCTCAGGGAAAGAAACGAGCGAACATTGTATCAGGCTCAACAATTCAGCCATACTATGCTTGAACAGCAGGTTTCACCGGAAGAGGCGTTAAGTTTCCATGTTCAAGCAATGCGTACTATTTTTCAGTCCCTGCCGGATCAATTAGATGATACTTTTGACTTTTTGCTTGAAGTTATGGTGGCTTATGGACTGGCCTATCGGGAACATCAAAGTTTGCGGAATCGCCAGCAACAGCTTGAATCGGATATCGATGTAGCTGCCAACATGCAGCAGACATTCTTACGTGGAGACATCCCGGAGTCGGACAAACTAGAGATTGGCGCACTTAGCCGGCCGGCCAGGAAAATGAGCGGAGACTATTTTCATTTCGTCCGCGACAAGAATGATTGTGTCAGTATTGCTATCGCAGATGTCATCGGGAAAGGAATTCCGGCGGCCCTTTCGATGTCGATGATCAAGTATGCGATGGATAGTGTTCCGGAACAGCGTATGCAGCCTGGAGCCATTTTGGAGAATTTGAATCGTGTCGTTGAACAAAATGTGGATACCGGCATGTTTATTACAATGATGTACGGGATTTACGATCCAAGGGTCCATCGTTTTTATTTCTCCGGTGCAGGCCATGAGCCCGGGTTTTTCTATAAAGCAACGGATGGCGAATTCTCCGAATTGGAGGCGAAAGGTCTGGTTCTCGGAGTTTCCCCCGATACAAAGTATCGTGAATTTGAAATGCCCATTGAGATTGGAGATATGATTGTATTGCTATCCGACGGGGTGACGGAATGCCGTACGGAAAAAGGCTTTATTGAGCGGGAAGAAATCACTTCATTAATTCGCGAGAATCTGCATCTTTCCGCCCAGGAAATCGTTAATCGTGTGTATGAGGAACTGGAAAGACTGCAGGATTTCCAACTCAGGGATGATTTTACATTGATTATTTTACGGCGAAACGTTTAGTTCAACAGGAAAAAGGGTATCAGCAACCCATAGCAGTTTTTAAGGGGTTATTCCAAATCAGGTCGGAAGAGAACCGGTTAACCTGGTTTGCAAAAGAGGGGGAAAACAATGGATCTGGAAATTGAGCATACGGAAACGAAAGGGACCAAGCACTTAACAGTGAGTGGCGAGGTCGATGCTTACACCGCTCCACAGCTTCGAGAGGAATTGTTACCTTTAACCGAGCAGGAGAATGCAACCGTTTCAGCCGACTTATCCGGGGTTCAATATATGGACAGCACCGGACTCGGCATATTTGTGGCCGCTTTGAAGTCTTCCAAAAAACACGGAAGCCACCTGGAAATTAAAGGTGTGACACCAAGGGTTAAACGCTTGTTTGATATCACCGGACTATCGGAAATCATTGATATAGATCATGAAGTGAAGGGGGGAACACCATGAAAGGAACATCTGATTTTACAGAAATGACGGTTCCGGCAAAGCCGGAGTACGTTGGAGTTGTTCGCTTAACCGCATCCGGGGTAGCTAACCGTGTGGGTTTCACCTACGATGAAATCGAAGATATTAAGGTGGCTGTTTCAGAGGCTTGTACGAACGCGGTGGACCATGCTTATAAGAATCAGGACGAAGGCAAGGTAACGATTGGGTTCGGTGTTTATGAAGACCGCCTTGAAATTATGGTTGTCGATCGCGGGAGAAGCTTTGATTTCGAAACGGTTCGGAACAATGTTGGACCATTTGAAGGGGATGTATTTGTCGAACAACTGAATGAAGGAGGGCTAGGTCTATTCTTGATCGAAACCTTAATGGATAAAGTCGAAATCAGCGGCGAGTCCGGAGTGATCGTTTTGATGACGAAGTATATTCAAAAAGACGGGGTGAAGTCCGGTGCCGAAAAAATCCCAGCAACCAAACGCCCGTAACGGTAAGCCGATTCATGAATGGATTCGCCGTTATCAGGATAATCCGGATGATGAGGAACTCCAGCTTCAGCTTGTCCGTGAATATGAAGACCTTGTCCAATCATTGGCTCGCAAGTTTTCGAAAGGAAAGCATATTCATGACGATCTTGTCCAGGTAGGGATGATCGGATTGCTTGCTGCCCTTCGCCGGTTTGATCTGTCATACGGGAGAAGTTTCGAATCCTTTGCGGTTCCGACCATCATCGGAGAAATCAAACGTTTTATTCGTGATAAGACATGGAGTGTCCATGTTCCAAGGCGAATTAAAGAGCTTGGTCCACGGATTAAGAAAGCCGTCGATGAGTTGACGAATGAATATCACCGATCCCCGAAAGTAGAGGAGATTGCTGAATATCTGGATGTCAATGAAGAAGAAGTCCTGGAAACAATGGAAATGGGGAAGAGTTATCAGGCGCTTTCCGTCGACAGTTCCATTGAGGCGGATCAGGAAGGCAGTACGGTTACGCTATTGGATCTTGTCGCGGACGATGACAACGACTTTGAACAGATGGACCGAAAGCTTCTGCTGGAAAAGGCTTTTTCCGTACTCTCGGAGCGGGAACAAGAAATTTTGCAATGCACTTATTTTGAAAATTTAAGCCAGAAAGAAACCGGAGATCGTTTGGATATCTCGCAGATGCACGTTTCCCGTTTGCAACGACGTGCTTTGCAAAAACTGCGTGAAGCGATTCGCGTTGAACCATCAGAGGCTTTGAAATGATAGAAAATCTTCAATATCCACAGATGGAGGTTTCGGCTTTTCAGGAACCGAAAGCTGGACAAACGGAT
>DASTWO010000164.1:0-2306 GCA_035776675.1 Caryophanales bacterium | reverse complement strand
GTTACCTATGAAAAAAGCAAGGATGAGCGAAACTATGAAGCTACGGATGGGAAGTTAAATGCGACTACCTTTTATGACAAAGTCTATGATGCAGAAAGGCCGGAACTTTTTTTCAAGTCCACTAAAGAGCGTACGGTCGG
Organism: Caryophanales bacterium; assembly: GCA_035776675.1. Taxonomy (GTDB): domain Bacteria; phylum Bacillota; class Bacilli; order Bacillales; family DASSOY01; genus DASSOY01. Next base: position 2,166 of record DASTWO010000164.1, on the reverse strand, counting down.
CCCCGGGCAAGATATTTATTTAAGAAGTGATTCACAGTGGCAAATTCCGGAGGCTGAATTGGGTCTTGTGTTGAATCATGAAGGGGAAATCGTAGGATTTACCATTGGTAATGATATGAGCTGTCGTGACATCGAAGGGGCAAATCCCCTTTATCTCCCACAGGCGAAAGTTTGGAGGAATTCTTGCTCGATCGGGCCAAGTGTTCTTTTTGCGGAGTCTGTTACTAACCCTTACCAATTGCAAATTATTTGCCGAATCTATCGGGATGAAATGAAGGTTTTCGAGGATTCAGCGAATACCTCCCGACTAAAGAGAACGTTTGAGGAGCTGGCTTCCTATCTTGTGAGAGAAAATATTGTATTTGACGGGACGGTTCTATTAACAGGGACTTGCATTGTTCCACCGCATGACTTCACCTTGCGGGAAGGGGACCGTGTCGAAATTGAAATTCCTGGAATCGGAGTTTTGAGCAACCCGATAAAGAATCAAGTCAAACCATCTTGTCAAAAGGGTCATCATCATTATAGAAAGGTAGAGTGAAGGCGTATGGCGATTCAAAAAACGGTGAAAACCTATCAAAATTTCATTAATGGACAGTGGACAGATACGGTTGATAGCGGAACAAAGGCAAGTATCAATCCAGCCAATCAAAATGAAGTTGTGGGATATGTGCAGGATTCCTCTGGAGAAAGCGTGGATCAGGCTGTAGAAGCGGCGAAACAGGCACGAAAGGATTGGCGAAAGCTTACCGGAGCTGCGAGGGGAGATTTTCTCTATAAAACAGCGGAGGCGATGGAAAAAAGGCTGGATGAAATTGCTGAGACCATGACAAGGGAAATGGGCAAAACACTTCCGGAGGCTAAGGGAGAGACAGCCAGAGGCATTGCCATCTTGCGTTATTATGCCGGAGAAGGAATGCGAAAGACCGGGGATGTCATCCCAGCAACTGATCATAAGGCCCTTATGTATACGGATCGGGTTCCGCTAGGCGTAGTAGGACTGATTACTCCGTGGAACTTTCCTGTTGCGATTCCGTTATGGAAGATGGCTCCCGCTCTTATTTACGGCAATACCGTTGTGATCAAACCAGCCGGAGACGCCGCTGTTACTGCCGCAAAAGTGATGGAATGCATGGAGGAAGCTGGTTTTCCCGCAGGTGTCGTCAATCTGGTTACAGGAAGAGGTTCAGTTATTGGGAAAAGGCTTATTGAACATCCTGACGTGAACGGCCTTTCTTTTACCGGGTCTAACCAGATTGGAAAACAGGTGGCGGAAGGAGCTGTCGCGAGAGGTGCCAAGTATCAATTAGAAATGGGCGGCAAGAATCCCTTAATTGTGGCGGATGACGCCGATGTCGATGAAGCAGTGGAAGCGACGATCAGTGGGGGGCTTCGTTCAACCGGGCAAAAATGTACGGCTACAAGCCGTGTGATTGTACAAGCTGGTATTTATGAGGAATTCACAGCTCGATTGGTGGAAAGGACAAAAGAACTTACCGTCGGGAATGGCATGAATGAAGATGTATGGATGGGCCCCAGTGTGAATGAAGAACAGCTAAAGACAGTACTCTCTTATATAGAAAAGGGAAAAGCTGAAGGAGCAACACTTTTGTTGGGTGGAGAACAACCTGATGATCCTGAATTGCAAGACGGATTTTTCGTGAAGCCGACGATTTTTGAGAATGTAGAATCCGGCATGACAATCGGTCAGGAAGAGATATTTGGTCCGGTGTTGGCCTTAATTAAGGTCGAAACACTTGAAGAGGCGATAGCATTGGCGAACGATGTTTCCTTTGGGCTGAGTGCCTCCATTTTCACGAAAAATATTGAAAACGCCTTTGATTTTATTAATGAAATTGAGGCAGGGCTGGTCCGGGTGAACTTTGAAACCGCGGGTGTTGAACTTCAGGCACCATTCGGAGGAATGAAAGATTCAAGTTCGGGTTCCCGTGAACAAGGCGAGGCTGCAAAGGAGTTCTTTACTTCTATAAAAACGGTTTTTGTGAAACCGTAACAGGCTATTAAGTTATTTGATTGGGCTCTTTAAAATAAAATTTTGAGGTGAATGCATTGAGCTATTTTTCAACTATTGACCAAATACAATATGAAGGCTCGAGTTCGAACAACCCGCTGTCCTTCAAATACTACAATCCGGAAGAAGTCATC
>DASTWO010000163.1:0-5109 GCA_035776675.1 Caryophanales bacterium | reverse complement strand
GGCCGCTATAATTGGCTTAGGCATTCATTTCAGTACCTATATTTCGGAAATTTACCGGTCCGGCATTAACGATGTTAAGAATGGCCAGTGGGAAGCCGCTACGTCTTTGAATTATTCCACATGGCAGAAATGGACGAAGATCATTCTTCCTCAAGCGCTACCACCGGTTATCCCGATGCTGGGAAATTATTTGATTATCATCTTTAAAGAAATCCCATTAACTTTGGCAGTCGGGGTCGTCGGTATGGTCGCCATTGCCAATAATTATGGTTCACAGCAGTTTGAATTTATCGAACCGCTGACCATCGCAGGGTTTTTCTTCCTTGTGTTAAGTTATCCGTCAGCGCTGTTTGTTCGCTGGTTGGAGAAGGTTACGAACCGTCGATTCGAGAAGAAACTGCCTACTGCCGATGACGATGATGGAAAGGATGTGTCGGCCTCATGACGGAGCCGATTGTCAGATACAAAGATATTCACAAATCGTTTGGTGATACTGAAGTTTTGAAAGGCATCAACCTGGATATTCAACAAGGAGAGCGTGTTTCGTTGATTGGCCCATCTGGATCGGGTAAGACAACGATCATCCGAATGCTAATGACGCTGGAAGAGCCAACCTCTGGAGTGATTGAGGTGGATGGAAAGCCTCTCTGGCACGAAGAAAAGAACGGGAAGCTCGTTCGAGCAGGTGAGAAACATTTGCGACAAGTGCGAAGCAACATTGGAATGGTGTTTCAACAGTTTAATCTGTTCCCGCACATGACCATCTTAAAGAATTGTATTTCAGCCCCTGTAAATGTTCTTGGAGTGCCCAAGAAGGAAGCTGAAGAGCGTGCAGTTCAAATGTTGGAGAAAGTTGGCTTGAAGGATAAATTGCACATGTACCCGAACCAGTTGTCCGGTGGACAGCAGCAACGTGTTGCAATTGCCCGCGCTGTCGTTATGCAACCAAAGGTCATGTTGTTTGACGAAGTTACATCCGCACTGGACCCTGAAACCGTGGGAGAGGTGTTGGAAGTCATCAAGGACATTGCCAAGGAAAGTGATATGGCTATGATGTTGATCACTCACGAAATGGAATTTGCCCGTGATGTTGCCCATCGTACGCTGTTTCTGGATAACGGAGTCATTGCGCAAGAGGGAACGCCTCAAGAAGTGCTTGAGAATCCCGAATCAGAGCGGCTTCAATCGTTCCTTAAACGATTCCATTCCAGTTAAGGCGGGGTGAGAAAGATGTATGAAGATCCATACGCCGAGTTTCTGGGCATAGAGTTGGAGAAGGTTGAAACGGGCCACGCCCGCGCTTCTATGAAAATAAAGGAACACATGCTTAACTTCAATGGATCCGCGAACGGCGGGGCAATCTTTTCGTTAGCGGATTATGCGTTCGCTGTCGCAAGCAATTCGCACGGCCAGCCCGCGATGGGCATTACGATGACCATGCATTATCTGTCCGCTGGCCGAAGCGGGCAGCGTTTAACGGCGGTCGCCATGGAAGAAAAGGAACCCACACGGCTCGGATTATATCGGATTGAAGTTAAGAATGAACATGAGGATCTGATCGCTCTGGCCGAGGGTATGGTTTATCGAAAGAGAAAATGAAAAAGCGAACCCGGCCGGGTTCGCTTTTATTTAATCTCTGGCAAGACTCTCGTTTCTTTCTCCATCGTGGATTGGCACATGGGGCAAGTTGGTTCTTCTTCAAATGAAAAGTCGTCGCGCATCCAGCCTGCGCAGTCATCATTTGTACATGCCCACACTGTCGTATCTACTTCTTGAACGGGTTCACGGTTCTTTCCGTGGAAGGCCATAAGGCTTTCTCTCCTTCGTTTGTAGTTCGTTAGACATTCCCGGGACATCATTTCCTATATTCATTTAACTTGCGTGAAATTTATCCATATCTTTTATTATACCCTATTTAAGCAAATGATTCGAATTTCATGTTATCATTAGGAAGAGAAAAGGAGGGGGAGACGTGGAATTGGAAAAATGGCATTGGTTGCCAAAGGTTTCTTTTCCAGGGTCCCGTTGGGAAGAAACTCGTGAGTTTCTCCACCTTTACAGGCGTCGGGGCTGGATATTCAGTTTTTGTTCATTGCTTTTCGCGGCGGTTCCGGTTTACCTGTTTCAAGAAGGGATTCAGTCGTTTTCCGGAATGACGTTCTTGTATTTATTATTGAGTTTGTTGTTGGCGATTTTGTGGTTTGGGATTCCAGCGCTCTTTGTCTTTTATAATTCCAGAGGAAGCTTGATTAAGCGGATTTGGGCATGGATCTGGGTTGCCGCGGCTGTGGCGGCGTGTTTATTCTGGGGAATCGTATTATCATCGTTGCCGTCTTTAACTGGAGTCGCTACATAATTTCCTGCTTTCCAAAGATACTAAGGGTAAAAAGGTCTTTGGAGGCAGGTGTTTTTTTATGGAAGGAACTTGGGTGTGTTTGCTCCCGTTCCTCATCGTGATTCCGATTTCCATGTTGACGAAACAAGTACAGCCTGGGTTATTTGTGGCTCTTCTGCTTGGTTGTTATTTGATTGAACCCAGTCTGTTGGGCGGAATTCACAAGTTCTTTACTTATCTTCTGAACAATATTGTTGTCACGAGCAACATCGAGATTGTGATCTTTCTTTATGCGTTTGCAGGTTTGATCGGCATGATCAAGTACACCGGAGGCGTGAAAGGATTCGTTCACCTTGTCAGCCAAAAGGTGAAAACCAAACGCAGCGCCATGTTTCTGACCTGGTTTTCGACAATTGGTACGTTCAGTGACCCTGATTTTCGTATTGTTACGGTCGCTCCCGTCATGAAAGCTTTACGGAAACGGCTTCATATGACAAAGAAACAGATCGCGTTCGCAATCGCCTTCACGGCTAACCCCGTCGTAGCGCTTATTCCCGTAGCAACCGCATATGTGGGGTTCATGGTTTCTGTGATCGGCCAATCATTGGATGCGGCAGGTGTTAACGGAGAACCGTATGTTGTTTATGTAAAAAGCATTCCCTTCAACTTCTTTTCTTTCGTGTTAATTTTGGTCGGGATTTACTATAGTTTCTTCAAAAAAATGAAAGATAGTGAAGAGGAAGGGGTGGCTAAAGCGCAGGGCGCGAATAGCGGCGGACAGGATGGCGGCTCGTCCGCGGAAAATGAACAACAATCAGGCGGAAGCCAGATGAAGCCCAACATGAGGCCCGGTTTCAGCACAGAAATGGGCAGCGATATGGATATCGATGCCGCACAGGCAGAAATGGACTTGAAGCAAGCGGAGACAGATCTGGAGCAGGCACAGATGAATGACGGCGTGGATGGCGATTTGACCAGGCTGCAAACGGATCTAACGCAGGCGCAAATTGATTTAAAGCAGGCGGAAATGGATCTGCGGCAAGCGCAAAATCTCGATCCGAATGCTGCCGGTACCGGATCGGTGGATGCGGGCGGCGGAAATAGTGGGCAGCAGATGAGTACTCAGGAGCCGGGAGACGAGAGCAGTGGGTCCATGAGTGAGGATAGCGGTAAGAAAAAGGATTTCCATGAGGAATCAACCGGGATGTATGAAACGGATGCGCAAAAACAGGAAGACCGGGATCTGGCGAAGAAGGATGCGGGTGACAACCCGCATGCCGATCAGCAGGAAGATCTGAATGAATCCCATCGCGCATACATGAAAGAAACTCCGATTCGACCGTGGAATCTGATCATACCGATTATCCTGTTTATTTTATTGACTTTGTTCCTAAGCTGGTGGAACGGACATGCGAAAGCGAATGGTTTCTTTCAGGCTTTCATCAAAAGCGACATGCTGATGGTCATGCTGGAATCTTTGCTAATCGCGATTATTGTTTCGATCGCGTATTTCATGTTTCAACGTTTCTCTGTATCGAAATTGGCCACGCATTTCATCAAAGGTGGAAACGAATTGATGACCGTTATTGTGATGTTGGCGCTTATCTGGGGGGTTACAGCCGTATCTGAGGATCTCGGATTTTCAAAGTATATTACGGCTCACGTGTCAGGTTGGATTCCGACCATGTTTGTGGCACCGGTACTGTTTGTGTTAGGTGCTGCGATCTCTTATTTTATCGGATCGTCATGGGGAACATGGGGACTTCTTATGCCGCTTGGCGTGACATTAGCTACCCAATCAGGGGCCAACTTGCTTCTCGTTATCGGGGCGGTCTTTGCCAGCGGGACGTTCGGTGCATTTGCGTCCCCTCTCAGTGATAACACTGTAACGTTGAGTACAATCATGGATATGGAGGTCGTCAAGTATTCACGGCAGAAACTCGTTCCTGCGAGTATTGCAGGCGGGATCACCGTTATTTTGTTCGGTGTTTTCTCTTTCTTGATGGCCTAATGCCAGTCCTTTCATCACCTTGTTTCCGAAGAATCGGAGGCAGGGTGATTTTCTTTATTATGAGGGATTTCTACCGTGATTTCCTTATCGTGAATAGGAATTGTGTACAGCAGATTATGGGCAATAACCGTGACTTGCTTGGTGTTCTTAATAAATGCCTTCTTTATTCCAATCGTCATCTGGTGAGATTTGTCTGTTTGAATAGCCAGTTCAGCCGGTTTACCTTTCACCGGGTTTGGGATCGTGATATTCTTTGCTGTCAGGTTGGTGGAACGCCCTTCAGTGTTGTTTCCGGAGGCTTGCCAACTTAATTGAATCCCGACTTGATCATGTTTATCCGGCAAAGGGATGAGACTCTTAAGGTAAAATGTTGTCCCGAAAGCTTCTCCGATTCTCTTATTGATGATGATTTTGTTATGAAGGGCTTCTTTCAACTTCTTTCCGGGTATTCGGAATATGAACCCTCCGTTACTTTTGTATTCGACAGCTTTCAGTTGAATATGAACTTTCCTTGGAATTTCCTCCGTAAAAGGCATAAATCTGGCAGTGTGGGTTCCTTGTTCGTGAATCGGGACGGATGTTTCACCGAAGCCTTCCATTGCCAAATGGATATTTGAAACATCGATCGGTGAAGAAACGACAAAGGCCAGATTGTTAATGTTCAGGCGTGCTTCGAGTGACTTGAAGTGTATTTCAGTGCCGTTCTCGAGGTGAATCTTCCGGTTCATTGGAAGCTTCACAAGCATTTGATTATAAAAGTTGT
>DASTWO010000162.1:0-2260 GCA_035776675.1 Caryophanales bacterium | reverse complement strand
TTCATTGAAAGTTTTTTGGAAATGTAAGTCTTTCCGCTGCCACAATAACCGATGATTCGGATGCGTTTGATATCGTTCATGTGAAAGGCCCCCGTTCACGTGTCATGTTTCAAAGTCCACCTGTTGGTCCAATACAATCTCTTTCTCCTTATGTTGGAAAGGATGAACATGGGGGACAAGGGAAAAATGAATATCGCTGATGTCCTCAGGCAAACCAGGTGTAACGAGGAAACTTAATTGCGCATCTGTTCCGCCGCCACGTGCTCCATCATGATGCGTTGAATACATCCTATTTCCTTCTACTTCGAGCATAAGATGGGGTTTAATATGGATAGAACCACCATCATCCGCCTTATGATAGTGAATCTCCACCGCAACCACACTGGCTTTTTCATGTTGCATGGCATGGGTAATCACATACTCGCAATTCTCATCCTTTGCCTTCTTCATGATCGGAACAACCCCCAACAAGCCTCCTTTTTCATCAGGAAATTGAGGCCTGGCACCATGATTTAACGTATGAATGAACATCCCGATTTCTGAAGGTTCCATTTGAAAAGCCCTGGACCATTCCTGTATAAGCTCCCTTGGGGGCACAAAGCGTGTCCCATTCACTAACGATTTCCGTTTCGTTATGAGCTTTAAAACCTGTTCGTCAATTTGCTTCACCACATCATTGTACTCGTCAGGTACACGTCGCAATTCTGACCATCCCATGTGCATCATTCTCCTCTGCGAAGTTAATTTGGCGTTATTTTATGAATGTGTTGTCGGTGTGCCTTGATGGAAAACCATTTGCCATCTGCCTTCGATCAGCTTCCAGACGGCGCTGCGCAGCGAACATAAGAGCTGACCTTCCGACTGGTGCCTTTCCACACGATAACGAGTAAGCGCAACACCTGGTGTCAGCAATTTTACCTCGAAATTTTTTAAAACCAGTTGGGGCGAACCAGAATTGGCTAATCCTTCTATAATTTCCTGCTTGGTGAAAACACGCCCCGAGCTGCCGAATTCTATAAAGTCATCCGCCAACAATTCAGCAAGAGCTTCCGAAGATTTTCGTACCTCTGGCTGCAGGTGTCGGAGTTCGAGCTCATAAAGTTGTTCTTTTATCGAAGCATTCATTTTATCACCTTTCTAGGCCTCTCTATTTCTCGAAATTCCGCAAAGTGCGAAGCGCATCAAGCGTCAGAACGCCTTTCCACTCTTCCTTGGCGTTTTGCCACTCATCTTCAAATTGATGCCAGATCCAGTCAGGTTCCCATGAGCCTTCTTCGGTTTGTTGCTCAATTAACCCGTCTAATTCACGTGGCATGACATCCGAATATTTCGGATAATACAGGGAATCCGGAGAATCAACAACCTTCAGCGGAGTTGCACCGTAACCCTGGCGATCACCGGGATTTTTAACAACACAATTGTCCACAAACTCATCAAGAGTGCCTTTGATTTTTTGTTGTTGCTCTTCCCCAAGCCGCTCAAATAGACGAAGGTAACAAAATAATTCATGCATTTCTTTCAGGTCACACGATTGGATTAAGTACCCTATGGCGTATGTAATTAAATCTTCAAGCTTGTCTAAAGGGTAAGTGGAACGATAGTCAATAAAATAACCGACGATATCCGCGTTCGGGTTTCCCCAATTGTCCGCAAAAACCCCGTAATCCCACCAAATAGCCCGTGGCGATCGCTCCGCCTCTTTCGGAATGATGTCCCAGCCAAACCGTTCCTCATTGAAGGTTTCTTCAAGGTATTTCAGTGCTTTTTCAATGACTTGGTTCTGCCCAGTCTGTCCGTGGCCTAATTGTAAAATTTCAAGGGCTCTTGTTGTCGCTATGGCCGATGATTCCGGACAACGAAGATCGGGCTCCAGACCATGGCCGAATCCACCGTCCTCATTTTGATATTTTACTAGTTCCTCAAGGGCTTTAGCGTAAGGCGCTGATTCAAATTCATACTCAAAAATTGCTCTCTCCAACTTTCGGGCTCTCTGTTTCATAAACTGTCGAGCCAATTTAAAATGATGTTCATTCAGTTTTTTCATCACGGCTTTGCCTCCCTGAAATTCCGGATTCTTCTGTTTCCTAAATTCTTCATAGCACTTGGAAAACCCTTCTTTGATACAGAAGACCCAGAAAACCGATAAAAGTAGGAAGTCCCAAAGACCCACCGACAAAGTTCGCGATTTCCCACTAGACTGAACTATCTTATAATTATTTTATACTTAAAATGGGGAGTGAAAATATGAAGCGCGTTCTTT
>DASTWO010000161.1:0-4008 GCA_035776675.1 Caryophanales bacterium | reverse complement strand
ATGCTCCCATCCCTTTGTATTAGCTCCAAAAGCTTTCTCACTGCCGTCTATGAAAATCGCGGTATCCCCGCTTAAAATATGGCGCACGATTTTCCGCATCTCGTCGGCTTCGCCGATTTCGTTGATTGTCAAACTGTATTGCTTCACAATCTTGAACAAATCCTCTTTCGTAACCGGTTCGTTAGGATCCATTTTCATGCCGCGGTTGTCAATCATATTGGCTTTCAAAATGAAATCATCAATAATATCTTTGCCGGCAAGGCCGTCAATAAAAACGACCGCCGCCGGAAAATCCTCGTCTGCCCCTATATGAAAACGGCGAACCACAAGATCCCCCGTTTTTTCGCCCAGGATGCTCTTTGTCATTTTTATATTCGTCTCAAGGTCTGTACTGACTTTTTCCTCTATTAATGCAAGCTTTTTATCTTCATTTTCCTTCAGAACTTTATCTTTCCGAAGTGCTTTCATTTGTTTGGGTTTGCGGTAATTTGGCAAGCTGACCACCCCTTCCGATTCACACCAACTAGTCAGGCCGTACCGGCTCCCGTCATCCCTGGCAACAGCCCAGCGCCGCTTGACGATGCAATACTTGTCAGTATGTTATTTTTGCAGAAAACCGGCGGGATTATGCGTGCAGAACTGAAACGGTTTCCCCAAATGGCCATTTGTTATAGAATAGGGCTACTGGACAACACGAGCACCGTCAAGCGGCACTCAGACGGTTGTCCGAAAGAATGCGGAGAGACGAAGTGCGAAAAACAAGGAAGGAGGATTGTTATGGAGACAAACGGGCCGCCCATCCACCCTTATCTGGCTCTGTTGATCGGAGTTTGTGCGGTATCGACATCGGCTATTTTTGTGAAATTGTCATCGGCTCCGGCATCGGTAATTGCCACCTATCGGCTTGCCTTTACGGTTTTGTTAATGACTCCGTTGATCGTGTTCAAATACCGCCGGGAACTCATTCGGGTCAGCGGTCGGGATTGGCTGATTTGTATCGCGGCCGGTGTATTTCTGGCCTTTCATTTTATTTTCTGGTTTGGATCGCTGGAGTACACATCAGTAGCAAGTTCGGTGGTCCTTGTCGCATTGCAGCCTATCTTTGCTTTTATTGGGACTTATATCTTTTTTCATGAACGTTTTACGATCAAAACCATCATTGGCGGGCTGTTAGCGATTGCTGGCAGTTTCATCATCAGTTGGGGAGACTTTCAAGGCAGCGGAGCAGCGCTTTGGGGCGACATCATGGCAGTTCTCGGCGCAATATGGGTAACGGTCTATTTTTTGTTCGGCCAAAATGCCCGCAAAAGGTTATCTCTTATGACCTACACATATCTGGTCTACGGAATTTCAAGTGTGACACTGTTCCTATATGACTTTGCACTCGGCTATAACGTGACCGGGTATCCAACGAAAGATTGGTTGATTTTCCTTGGGCTGGCGTTGATCCCGACATTGCTCGGGCATACCATTTTCAACGGCATCATCAAGTGGGTCAGCACCTCTGTGGTATCGACAAGTATCCTGGGGGAGCCGATCGGGGCCTCCATTCTCGCTTATTTTGTGCTTGGGGAAAAAATTCAACTGTCCCAGTGGATCGGCGGAGGCGTCATTATCCTCGGTATTTATGTGTTCTTGCGGGGCTACCAATCCAAACGAAAATCTGCAAAAAAACGATTGAAAAGCGCATAAAAAAACAGCCCGACCCCGGCTGAATATCACAAAATCTGGCCATTTAGGAATAAATGGCCGTGTTTTTCTGTTCACTTACGCGTTTACAATATACAGATTTCTCGATAACAACTATAAATCGTGTCATCAGCCAAAAACGGGCCGTGAGAAAGTCCCGGCCCGTCATACTGATTGATATTTTATTCCTTTCCCATGCCTTTCAAGAATTTCAACAACATCCCCACCGAACGGTTGATTTCCGGATCCTTCAGCACCTTCATCAGTTGAAAGATGCTGCTTGGCCCGTCGTCGGTGTCAGATTCAGTTGCTTCCTGCAACCCATTGTTCGCCTTTTCGGTGAATGTCTTTAATTGATCCATATCAATGGAACCAAGGATGCCGGCCAAGCCGACCAGGTTCTCAAGAACCTGGGAGTGGCCCGGTTTATTAATTTCCTGGACGATAATCTGAAGAACCTGTTCGCCTTGTGAGAAGAAACCGTTCAACGTTTCCAAAACACCGCGGTCATATAGGTTTCCGAGCAACTCAATTGTTTCCAGCACGGCCTCTTTATTCTCGGCCAGAGCCGTCTCGATTTCCTCCACATCCCGCTGATGTTTCGTTTCTTCGTCCACGACGATTCGATCAATGGTGGATATTGGTTTCGCCATCGGTTCTCACCCTGCTTCCCGGAAATGTATAATCGTCTCGTTCCCATTTCTTCTCTACCTTGACTCCTATTTGCGGCTGCCGGTTTCCACGACGATGATTGTTCGAGGGCAACGGCGAATCTCCATCAACATCTATCACTTTCATTTTGACCGGAACTTCCTTATAAGCAGGCGTGTTCGTCGCATAGTCCACATCATTATTCGTTAAATAATTTATCGCCGTTTTGCCGTTATCGTTCAACGGTACATAAAGTTCATTCCCGCGCACACGATCCGTTACAACCACACGCCCTTTAATCGAACCGGTTTCGGAAATCAGGCGAATCAACGATCCTTCCTTGATCCCCCGGTCCTCCGCCAATTCCGGCGATACCTCTATCCAGGCACTTGGCGTCTTCCGAGTGATCCCTTCAGATTTGTAGGTCATATTGCCTTCATGAAAATGTTCCAGCAAACGCCCGTTGTTCACGTGAAGGTCGAATTCCTCGTTTGGCGCGAGCGGCTCAACAAATTCAAGCGGGTACAGCTTCGCTTTGCCGTCGTCAAAATGGAATTCTTCCGTATATAAGAGCGGCGAGTCCGTTCCATCCTCGGCTACCGGCCATTGCAAGCTTTTATAACCTTCCAGGCGTTCATAACTGACACCCGCGAACAGCGGGGTAAGCGATGCTGCTTCGTCCATAATTTGGCCTGGATGAGTGTAATCCCAGTTGAAATCCATGGCCTCTGCTAATTTTACGAGGATTTGCCAATCCGGCTTTGAATCCCCACGCGGATCCAGAGCCTGGTACAGCCGTTGAACGCGCCTTTCCGTACTTACAAATGTACCGTCTTTTTCAAGGCTTGGCGCTGCCGGGAATACCACATCGGCGTATTGGGCCGTCTTCGTCAGGAACAAATCGACGACCACGAAGAACTCCAATTTTTCAAATGCAGATTGCACATGATTGGCATTCGTATCGACAATTCCCATGTCTTCACCCTGGACATACATCGATTTCAGCTTGCCCTCGTGGATGGCTTCGACCATCTGGTGATTGTCCATGCCTGGTTCCTTGGCCAACTCCACGCCCCAGGCTTTTTCATAGCGCTTGCGCACCTCATCATCCGTTGTGCTTTGATAACCGGGGAAGGTGTTCGGCATGCTTCCAAAGTCACTGCATCCCTGAACGTTGTTATGTCCTCGCAGCGGGTATGCACCTGTTCCGGTACGCCCGTAATTCCCGGTCATTAGCAGCAAATTAGAAATTGCGGTACTGGTGTCACTGCCGTTTTGATGCTGGGTAACACCCATTGCCCAACAAATCGAGACTGATTCGGCCTCATGAATGGCTTCGGCCACCTTGATCATGGTTTCACGCGGCAGACCTGTTACTTTTTCCGCATAATCCATCGTAAACGGCTCAAGGCTCTTCACATAGTCATCATAATCATTCACATGATCCCGCAAAAATGCTTTGGCTTCCCAACCTTGATCCAAAATATATTTCGTCACTGCAGACAACCAAACCAGATCGGTCCCCGGCTTCGGCCGGATAAACAAATCCGCCCGCTCTGCCATTTCGTGCTTGCGCAGATCGGAAACAATCAATTTATGCCCATTTAATTTTTGCGCCCGCTTGATTTTCGAAGCCAGCACCGGATGCGATTCTGCTGTATTCGATCC
>DASTWO010000160.1:0-22841 GCA_035776675.1 Caryophanales bacterium | reverse complement strand
GGTTGATCAGGTAATTCCGTCGTTTGTTCGGCTATCGGCATATCCCGTTTCCGGAAATGCGAGACTCCGACTTTCCCGACCACGATGACGGTGTATTCTTCTTTTGAAGAATGGCGGTCTTCGATCGTGTCCTGAACATTGCGGAGAACATTGTTATTGTATCCGCCTGCCAGACCACTGTCTGCGGTAATAACAAGATAGCCGGTCTTCTTCACCTCGCGGCTTTGAAGCATCGGATGCTTGAGTGACCCGTTATTGCCCGCAGCAATCGAAGCGACGACACTGCGCAACTTTTCCGTATACGGAATATAAGACTTGGCATTGGACTCGGCGCGGTTCAACTTTGCGGCCGAAACCATTTCCATCGCTCTTGTAATTTGTTGTGTTTTTTTCGTGGAAGCAATCCTCGTCTTTATATCGCGTAAGGATGCCATTTCTTCACCACCTTTGCTCCACCTTAAACTTCCTCAGGTATAATACAACCACGTAAACAGAAGATGTTCGATTCAGCGCGTGACATTCGAATCACGCATCGAACTGACCCGCTTCGTGCGGGACCCGGTTACTTCGAAGGAGCGAAAGTCTTCTTGAACGCCTCAATGGCGGACCTGAAATCGTCTTCTTCGGGAAGTTTTCCGGTTTCACGAATGGAACTGAGCAAATCTTGATGATTCTGCTCCATAAATGAGTAAATTTCCTCTTCAAATCGACGGATATCTTCAATCGGCACGTTGTCCAAATATCCACGGGACAAGGAGAATAAAATAACCACCTGGTTTACAACATCAATGGTCTCGTGCAAGCCTTGTTTCAGCACTTCAACCGAGCGCTGTCCGCGATTCAACTTGGCCTGTGTCGCTTTATCCAGATCGGAGCCGAATTGCGAGAAGGCCTCCAATTCACGGAAGGAAGCAAGGTCAAGCTTCAACGTACCGGCAACTTTACTCATGGCTTTAAGCTGAGCATCGCCGCCAACACGTGATACGGAGGAACCTGCGTCCACTGCGGGACGAACACCAGAGTTAAACAGGTCGGTCTCCAGGAAGATCTGGCCGTCCGTAATCGAAATCACGTTTGTCGGAATGTAGGCTGCGATATCGCCCGCCTGTGTTTCAATAATCGGCAAAGCAGTCAAAGAACCGCCGCCGTTATCCTGATTCAATTTAGCCGCCCGCTCTAGCAAACGGGAGTGCAGGTAAAAGACGTCTCCGGGGAATGCTTCACGACCCGGTGGACGGCGAAGCAACAAGGAAAGTTCACGATAAGCAGCTGCCTGCTTGGACAGATCATCATAGACTACAAGGACATCCTTGCCGTTGTACATGAAATCCTCACCCATTGAACACCCTGCATAAGGAGCAAGAAACAGCAAAGGTGCCGGTTCGGATGCGCCTGCACTTACAACAATTGTGTAATCAAGGGCGCCGTTCTCTCGCAAGGTTTCCACAACTTCGGCCACCGTTGACTCTTTCTGGCCAACAGCGACATACACACAAATCATGTCCTGGTCTTTCTGATTCAAAATCGTATCGATCGCAACCGAAGTCTTTCCGGTCTGGCGGTCGCCGATAATCAATTCACGCTGACCACGGCCAATCGGGATAATAGCATCAATTGCTTTAATACCCGTTTGGACCGGTTCATGAACTGACTTACGTGCCATAACTCCCGGTGCCGGGCTTTCGATTGGACGAGTCTTTGTGGTACCGGTTTCTCCTTTACCGTCAATCGGTTGTCCGAGCGGGTTAACAACTCGTCCCAACAATTCCTCACCGACCGGTACTTCCATAATTCTTCCGGTCCGTTTGACTTCATCCCCTTCGTGGATGTCTTCAAACGGTCCCATGATAATAATACCGACGTTATCTTCTTCAAGGTTTTGCGCCATGCCTATTACTCCGTTGGAGAATTCAACGAGTTCACTGGTCATAACATTATCCAGTCCGTGAGCACGCGCGATTCCGTCACCAACTTCAACAACCGTTCCCACGTCGCTGACTTCGATTTCGGATTGATAATTTTCAATTTGGCTTTTAATAAGCGAACTGATTTCTTCCGCTTTAATGCTCATGTTTTCACCCCTGTCTACCGTACTTAGGATCGCGTCGTTAAGGTTTGCTTAAACCGCGACAGTTTTCCGGCAACCGTCCCGTCATATACGCGGTTTCCAATCCGAATCAGCACACCGCCGATGACTTCACGGTCGACTTTTTCCTCAATCTTTATTTTTTTATCAATGGCTTTGCCGAATTGCTCAGCCAATTGCTTCTTTTCTGCATCTGATAATGGAACAGCAGTGGTTACCGTGGCTTTGGCGATTCCTCTCGCCTCGTCTGCAGCCGCTGAATATTGCTTCGCCATATCAGCAAGCTCATTCTCGCGGTGCTGATCCACCAACACCTTCAAGAAGTTTGCAACTTCATTTGTGACGGACCCGGCGAAAGTTTCAATCAACTTCTTCTTGGCCTCCGCATCAAGGCGCGGATTCAAGAATACCTTCTCGGCCTTTTCATCCTTGAATGCCTGAACGACGGCGTTCAGATCTTCCTCAACCTGGTCAATCTTGCCGTGTTCCTCAGCTACTTCAAACAGCGCCCGGGCGTAGCGTTTCGTTACCGCTTCGCTCATAGACGATCTCCTGCCTGTTCCAGAAACTTGTCAATTTCCTTCGTCTGTTGCTCTTTATCCAACTCTTTCTCGATAATCTTCGACGCGAGCATTACAGACAATTCTGCAGTCTGCTCCCGCAAGGAAGCCACCGCTTTCTCGCGCTCGCGCTCAATTTCAGCGCGGGCTTCTTCCAATGTGCGCTCCGATTGCGCCTTGGCTTCCGCCAACATCTTATCGCCTTGTGATTCCGCTTGCTTCTTCGCGTTATCAACAATTTGATAAGCTTCGTCACGCGCTTTCTCAAGCGCTTCTTTCTGTTCTTTCACCGCTTTCTCCGCTCTTTCGCGGGCTTTCTCGGCGGCACCAATTTCATTTTCAATATGTTCCTGACGTTGCCTGAACATCTCTTTAATCGGCTTGCTGGCGAATTTGCCAACAATCAACAGTAAGACAATAAAGACAATCGCCTGAAAGATCATCGTTCCAAATTCAAGACGTACAGCCCCGAAATCCAACATTCGTAAGTCCACTCCCTTCGGAGAAATCTCCTACATAAGGAAGGCGGTAGGTACAACCGTGTCCCCCGCCTGCTTTAAACATTGTCTATTAACTTTTAACCAATATTCGTGAACAGGATAAATCCGAACACGACTGCGATGATCGGCAACGCCTCAACAAGACCGATACCCAAGAACATCAGACCCATTAAGCTTCCGCGTGCCTCCGGCTGGCGAGCCGTTCCTTCAATCGTACGGCTGACAACAAGACCGTTTCCGATACCCGCACCGATGGCGGCCAATCCAAATACAATACCTACAGCTACTGCAAAATCCATGAAGATTCCCTCCTCTTTAAAATAAAAGCGCTTTTTTTTCCTTAATGTTCTTCTTCGCCTAGATGGTCGGAAATGTAAACCATACTTAAGGCAGTAAAGATGAATGCCTGGATACCCGCGATAAACAGGGAATACCCGAGCCAAGCCAGCAACGGTAAACTTGCGGCCCAAAAACTCATACCGAGTAGAAACAAGATCAACACTTCTCCGGCGAAAATGTTCCCGAATAACCGCAACGGCAATGTCAACGGCTTAATCAAAAACTCCTCCATGATTCCCAAGAAGGGGCCGAGAAAAGGATTCGGGTGAGTGTAACGTTTGAGATAGTTCTTGACACCCCTTTTCAAACCGAGATAGTGGGAGTATAATAAAACCACTAAAGCAAGAGAAAAGGTGACACTGGCTGTCGCTGTCGGAGATTTCCACCAGGAGACGTGAGCTTCACCGCCATGATGGTTGAGGACCTCCTGTGTAATACCCAGTGCCGGAACAGGTTCCTCGTAGACGGTCAGGCCCATGAAAAACAATTCCAATATGTTGGCAATCAAGATGTAGAGAAACAATGTAAACGTAAGTGTGATGAATTGCGGCCCGGTCTTTTTGCCCATAAATTGTTCGGCAAATCCCTTGATGAAGTCATAAATCCACTCAACGAGGTTCTGCATCCCTTTCGGCACACCGGATGTCATCTTTCTTGTCCCGAGCCAGATCAGGAAGAAAACAAGAATAGCCGTAACAACCGACATAATCATAATCGGGAGATTAAAGACAAGCCCTGCAATCGTAAAGGTTACTGGAAACTCATCCAATTTGGTTCACCCCTTTCTTTGGTCGGGTTCGATTTATTCAATTTTTTTAAGCCTTTTGTTGCTGATAAAAGCATGGATCAAGGAAAATAGCGGTACGGCGAAAAGCCCGATGAGAGCACCTGTGAATGAGAATAATGACGGGAATTTATAGGCTACGTAGCCCGCGAATACGGAAAGTGCCATGCGAGAGACCATACCGGTCCCAAAGGATTTCCTTCCACCGCCGGCCGCAGCAAATGCTGTGATTTGCTTCGTTTTCAGCCATGTTATCCCACCGTTCGCCAGGCTTGTGACAATCCCGAGCATAAGCCCTTGTAGAAAAAGATCGTAAGGAGTCACGAACCATAGAAGGCAGACACCCGCCAATGCGAAACATGTCGATTGAAAGACTTTTTTTGAATAATCGGCAAACTCTTGCATCATCTAGTCTCCCAGAAAAGGTTTGACTAATCGATAAACGCCGTAAATTCCGGTAGCCAAGCCCAGAAGGACGCCAATCAGCAAAAAAAATGGGCTTGTATCGAAATAATCGTCAGCGGTTTTTCCTAGCCAGAATCCTGCAAACGTCGATACGGCCATGTTTACTCCAATTGCTCCAACAAGCATATAGGCTTTCCACGGATTGTCGTTTTTCGACATGCGCCCCTCCTTCACATTATTTCCAACTTAGGAATACTCATGCGTTTTATCCCTGTACATCTTAACTAAAGCACGGTTCCTTTGTCAACTGAAACTCTCGGGGCAAATCGACCCATTTTTTGGGTCGGGCTTCCGTTTATGAAACCCTTTTCTTTTCCCCTCTATCTTACGTAATTTTTTCGCGGATTCCTACACCATTTCCAATGAATTTGTGTCATTATTGTGACTGAGAAAAATCCCGGGTTCATCGTGAGTCAGCTGAATAATGGATCGCATCAAAAAAAGCAGGAATGTTATTCCTGCCTGCAAAAGGTGTTGCCTATTTCCATTTTCCCCATTCCGCCAAATCACTCAAGATCTGAATGAAAGCTTGAAGCATTTCGACGGACTGGAAGATCATGAATGGCGCCACGAGAAAAATAAGAACGCCTTCAGCGATCCATTTCCAAACCAAATTCGCTCACCCTCTTCCCCGCTTTTTACTATCTTATTCCGGTAGAAGAGGATATAGCCGAAAGCTGTACAAAATGAAGTTATTTGGTTCCGTATAACCGATCGCCCGCGTCCCCTAATCCCGGGACGATATATCCTTTCTCGTTCAGCTTTTCATCAAGCGCTCCGGTATAGATATCAACATCGGGATGATCGTTCTGTACCTTTTCAACGCCTTCCGGCGCTGCAATAATGTTCATCAGTTTAATGTTCTGGGCGCCGCGTTTTTTCAAAGAGGTAATTGCAGCAGATGCCGAACCTCCTGTGGCCAACATCGGATCGACCACAATTAATTCCCGTTCATGAATGTCGGAAGGCAATTTCACATAATACTCAACCGGCTTTAAGGTTTCCGGATCACGATACAAACCGACGTGTCCAACCTTCGCGGCCGGAATCAACCCAAGAATGCCATCGACCATTCCGAGTCCCGCACGAAGAATCGGAATAACGCCCAGTTTCTTCCCGGACAAAACATTGGACTTCGCCGTAGCGACAGGAGTCTCAATTGTAACCTCCTCGGTCGGCAACTCGCGGGTAATTTCAAAAGCCATCAGTTTGGCAACCTCGTCAACCAACTCACGAAATTCTTTCGTACCGGTGTTTTTATTTCTTATGTACGTCAATTTATGTTGGATGAGCGGGTGATGAAATTCGTAAACTTTTCCCATTTTGGATCCTTCCCTTCGATTGCTTGTCCTTCGAAAATTCTACAGAAAAAACCCCCGGACTTCAAGTTTATGAAGCCGGGGATGTCTTCCAAGTCTTTCAAAGCCATTCTTTCAAGTTCTCACCTCATTGATTTGCCGTGCTCCTGAATAATGAATATAGCTTGTCAGTTCGACTGTCATTTCATAACGCATAAACGGGGTGATCAGGTAGATTCCGTTGAAATATTCTGTAGCGGTATCCAGCAACGCCTTCGCAATTTGGATGCCTTCTCTGGCGGACTTCTCACGATCCCCTTCACATCGGGCCATTCTTGTGCGGATTTCATCGGATAATTTAATCCCGGGTACTTCATTATGAAGAAACTCGGCATTGCGCGAGCTCACAAGAGGCATAATCCCAATGTAAATCGGTTCGGAAATATGTCTTGTCGCTTCGTAAACGTCGATGATTTGCTGCTCTGAGAAAATCGGCTGCGTTAAAAAGAAGTCGGCGCCGGCGGCAATTTTCTTTTCCATGCGGCGAACGGCTTTATCAAGATGATGGACATTTGGATTGAAAGCGGCACCGACTGAAAAAGAGGTTTTCACTCCTAACGGTTTCCCTGAATAGGAAATGCCTTCATTAAATTGCTTGCACAAATGAATGAGATCGAATGAAGAACAGTCATACACTGACGAGGCACCTGGAAAATCACCGACTTTGGTCGGGTCACCCGTAATCGCCAATATTTGATCCACACCCAATGTGTGCAAACCCATTAAATGAGACTGGAGGCCGATCAGGTTTCTATCCCGGCAAGAAATATGAACAAGGGGGCGAAGGTTAAATTGACTTTTAACCGCGGACGCCGTTGCCACGTTAGAAATTCTTGGCGAAGCAAGGGAATTGTCCGCCATTGTCAACGCGTCGATCCCCGCATTTTTCAATGCTTTTGCCCCTTCAAGGAAACGATCAATCTTTAACTTTTTCGGCGGGTCTAGTTCGACAATGACCGATTTCTTTTGCCTGGCAATCTCATGCAGTCCTTTTTCTTTTTGCTTTGTATTTTCATTAACATTAACCATGGATTCAGGTGTTCTTACCTGCTTTTCCTGGACCGGCTTAATTCCGGCCGTACTTTCGGCCATCGCCTCGATCAATTCCGGGCTGGTTCCGCAACAACCGCCGATCAACCTTACTCCCTGGCTGTGAAATGCCCTGGCGCTTTCTCCGAAATAGTCGGGATTAGCGTTGTATACCAACTTTCCGCCAACATATTCGGGCAGGCTGGCATTCGGATATGCCGACAGGTAGGCACGCTCTGGAATCGGAATTTCTTCAAATGCCTGAATCATATGATGAGGGCCAAGGCGACAATTTAACCCGATCACATCGGCACCCAACGATTCCAGCTGCTGAAAGGCGTCTGTCAAAGAGGTTCCATCTTGTAGGGTTCCGGGTTCATGGAGTGAAACATTGACGATGATCGGCAACCCCGTCGACTTCCTGGCAATAGCCAGCACTTTTGTCAATTCATCAAGATCGTAATATGTTTCTAACAAAATGCCATCTATGGATTCCGATAATAAATGATCCAATTGCTCTCGAAAGCCGTATTCAATATCTTCAAGCGTCGCGGTCCCTTTCTTGATCCCGCGAATGCCTCCGATTGTCCCCAATACGTAAGCTTTTCCGGCTGAAGCTTCACTCGCGAGCCGAACCGCTTCTTTATTCATTTCCTTCACGTTTTCCTCAAGCCCATGACGGGCCAATTTCAATCTGTTTGCCGCGTAGGTGTTCGTCTGGATGACATGGGCACCGGCATTCACATAAGCTTGATGAACAGCTCGCACTTGTTCCGGATGTGAAAGATTCAACTCCTCGAAGCAAGCATCGACGCCGTTCGCATATAGCAACGTTCCCATTGCGCCATCCGCGATTAATACGCGATTTTGCAAGTCTTCCAATATTCCCATAGGTTCCCTCTCCAGTCTGGATGTGAGAGGTCAGAAACTAGAGAAACCCCTCATTTATTTTATAAAATAATCCTTTCACGACTATCTTGTAATCGAGGCTTGTGCCTTTTGACCGGCCAATGCCTTTTCAAAATCGGCAATCAGATCATCAGGATTCTCAAGACCGACGGACAAACGTAACAACCCTTCGGTAATGCCTCTTTTTTCCCGTTCTTCTTTCGGCATAGACGCATGTGACATCCTCGATGGATAAGATAAAATCGATTCAACCGCCCCGAGACTGACCGAAAACACCGGAATCTGCAATTTGGACTTTAATTCGCGCACAGCAGCTTCATCATGTAATGCAAATGACAGAACAGCACCCGGACTCTCGCATTCGTTGACATCGTATCGTTCCCCTGAATGGGACAAAAGACCGGGATAATAAACTTTCTCGATCGCCGGATGACGGGATAAATATTCCGCAACTTGCCAGGCGGTGGCAGCTGACTGTTTCATCCGCACACTTAAAGTCTTCAATCCTCTTAATACAAGCCAGGAGTCCTGTACGCCGAGAATCGAACCGAACGAATTTTGCAAAAAACCGATCTGTTCCGCCAGCGCTTCATCTTTCACAATCGCCAGTCCTGCTACCACGTCACTGTGGCCGGCAATGAACTTCGTGGCGCTGTGCAGAACCACATTTGCTCCAAGTTCTAACGGACGTTGCAAAGCCGGAGTGAGAAAAGTGTTATCAACGAACGTCAAACAATCATTTTCCTTCGCGATCCGCGCAACTTCCCGAATATTTGTGATTTTCAGTAGAGGGTTAGACGGGGTCTCAACATAAACGACCTTTGTATTCGGACGGATATTCGCCGCTACCTCCCGCGTATCGGTCATGTCGACAAAAGTATATTCAATGCCGAATCGAGAGAGGACTTCGGAAACGAGGCGAAACGTTCCGCCATAAACATCTTCCGAGACCAGAACATGGTCGCCTTTCGACAACAGCAGAAAAGCTGTAGAAATGGCAGCCATGCCCGAAGCAAACGCAAACCCTCTCACTCCGCCTTCCAATTCAGCAATCACTTCTTCAAGCGCTTCCCTGGTCGGATTTCCCGAGCGGCTGTAATCGTATCGGCCGAACGAATCAAAATCGAATTGATGGAAGGTCGAAGCATGTTGAATCGGAACACTCACCGCCCCGGTCTGTGAATCGATTTTATGCCGATTGTGCAACAACCGCGTCTGAAAACTAAATCGTTCTTCACTCATCAATCTGTGCCCTCCCTTTTTTTTATCGCATTACGCTGAACCTGCTGCCTGCAAAGCTGTTTCAAGATCGGCGGCCAAATCCTCGACATGCTCAATTCCTACCGAAAACCGGAGCAGCCGATTATCCACACCCTGTTCTACGCGAATGTCCTCCGGGATTTCGGCATGCGTCTGTGTAGCCGGATAGGTAATGAAACTTTCGACGCCGCCAAGACTTTCAGCGAAGGTAATCATTTTCAAATGACGCAAAAAGGGATCTACCCAGACCTCCTCTGACAACCGAAAGGAAAGCATTCCACCGCGCCCGGGATACAGAACATCGGTTACCGCTTCATGCCTCAGTAAAAACTCAGCTAATTGTTTGGCATTGCTCTCATGCTGTTTCATTCTCAAGGCGAGTGTTTTCATTCCCCGCATGAGCAACCATGAATCGAAAGGAGACAAGACTGCTCCTGCGGCATTTTGATAATTGGCGATTTCATCACAGATTGAATCGCCTCTTGCTGTGACAAGCCCCGCCAACACGTCGTTATGACCGCCTAGATATTTCGTCGCGCTATGGATAACGATATCCGCTCCGTCACGGATCGGCTGTTGCAACAAAGGGGTGTAAAACGTGTTGTCGACGATCAGAAATAAATGATGTCTTTCGGCGATTTCCGCCATGGCTCGGATATCAATTTCCCGCATAAGAGGATTGGTTGGCGTTTCGATGAAAATCGCCTTCGTCCTTTCACCCACAAGGCTTTCAAATTCCTCGGGGTCGCGGCCATCCCCATACCGGAATGAAATGCCCCACTTACGCCCATTTTCCTCAAAAAGCCGGTACGTCCCTCCATACAAATCACTGGAAGTGATCCATTCATCCCCTTGCCCGAAAAGAGAAAGCACCGCCTGGATCGCAGCCATTCCGGAACTGAAGGCAAATCCTCTGTCCCCGTCCTCCAACCTGGCGATGGCATCCTCGAGAATACCTCGAGTCGGGTTTCCTGTACGGCTGTAATCATAGCCTGACGATGAACCTATGCCTTCATGGCGATAAGCGGTCGAGAAATAAACAGGAGGATTCACGGCTCCGGTCCGATCACAATTCCTATTGCCTAATTGGGCCAGAATCGACTCTATTTTCTCCTTCGTCATGGCTCAGCACCTTCCTTCCGAAGTTCTTCAAGCCCCAACAACGTTTCCCGTTGCCGGACCGGATCAAGATATTTCGGATCAAGCAGTCGTTTCAACATGTCTTCTTTTTGTTCACGGCTGAAGGACCCGTGTTTAATCATTTCTCGGCATTTATATAAGAAATCAACATAGTGACTGTAACTTTCATCATAAGATTCCCCGAGTTCATCCCGAATCTTCTGAGTCAAGCCGGGACTGGCGCCGCCTGTTGATACAGCTATTGTCAGACGCCCTCTGTCCAATACACTTGGCATGTGAAAGTTTCCAAGGTTGGGATTGTCGGCGACATTAACCAATTGACGCGGATAGGCGGAATGAGCAACCGCCTCATTGACCTCACGATGATTCGTCGCGGCGATAACCAGGAATGCATCGGAAAGATCATCCGGAGAGAACTCCTTACGACACCAGATCAGATTTCCTTCCGTTTCAAGCTTCTCTATTGCAGGAACCGTCTTTGGACTGATCACGACAACATCGGCTCTCGCTCTTAACAAAGAACGGATTTTCCTCAGCGCTACTTTGCCACCACCGATCACAATGGCCTTTTTATTTTCTATATCCACCATCAATGGATAAGAATCCATCGCTATCTGCCCCCGTTGATTGGATGGTTTCCGCGACTCTTTCCAGAACGACCTGTTTCAAATTGGGATGGTAACCAAGCGAATGGCAAAGAACAAATTGACTTTCCCCTTCATCCGCGTTCAATTCCGTAATTTTTTGTCCCATTTCCGTCATCAATACCCCTGTAAATAATAAATAGGGGACTACGAAAATTTGTGAACTGTCTGTTGCCCGCATCTCTTCTAGCCCTTCTTCAAAGCGGGGTTCCGCCGCGGCTAAATAGGCCGTCCGGACTCGTCGAAACGAATGCCTCTTCTTAAATAAGCGGACAATATTTGCAAAATCCGTTTTGATTCCGGGATCACTCGAACCTCTTCCGACAATCAATACGGAAGCGTCATCTGCAATGGGCGCTTGTTCGTAAATCCGTTCGAATAAAATGTCAATAATGGCATTGTGAACGCCAAGAGATGCGCCATAATCGATCGTAAGATGCGGGTAATGCCGACCGATTTCCCTGAGCTTTGCCGGAATATCCTTCTTGGCGTGCCCTGCTGTAAGCAATAACAAAGGTAAAACCGCGATTCGAGTGGCACCCTGTTCAACACACCGGGCAATGCCTTCCTCAATGCTCGGCTCAGCCAACTCCAAAAAGCAAAATTCCCGAATCGGCACATCGATTTCATCGAGACATTTCCGTATGAAATCCGCCGCCTGAAGCCGTCCAGCCTCAACTCGACTTCCGTGTCCAACAAATAAAACTGCCTGCACGCCTAGAATACCTCGGCATGCGCTGCTGGTTTCGGCAAGTCAAACCAGCGAATGTTTTCCCGGAGCCGGACAACTTCTCCGACAATAATCATCGTCGGATTTTGAATCTCCTGCTGCTTCGCTTTTTCAGCGATGTCAGTCAAAGTTCCTGTGACGGTCCGCTGCTCTTCAGTGGTTCCCCACTGAACAAGTGCTACAGGTGTATTTCCTGGCCGGCCATACCGGATCAGTTCCCCGCAAATACGCGGCAAGTTGCTCACACCCATATATATAGCTAACGTATCAACACCTTTGGCAAGGTTCTCCCATTGGATATCATCTGTTCCATCCTTTCGGCGGTGCCCGGTCACAAATGCGACGGACCCACTATAATTTCGATGAGTGACAGGTATGCCCGCATAGGCCGGCGCCGCCGCACCTGCGGTGATGCCGGGAACCACTTCGAAATCAACATGATGTTCCACTAGAGCCTCCGCTTCTTCTCCTCCCCTGCCGAAAATGAAAGGATCTCCGCCTTTTAACCTTGTGACCACTTTTCCTTCCCGAGCAAACTTGACGAGAAAATGGTTGATGGTATCTTGCTTCATTGCATGATGAAGCGGCAGTTTCCCGCAGTAAACCAAATCGGCATCGTCGCTAGCCTGTTGTAATAGTTCTTCATTAACGAGTCGGTCGTATAAAATCACATCGGCTTCCTGAATGCACCGTAAGCCTTTGACCGTAATTAAATCGGGATCCCCTGGCCCCGCACCGACCAGATAAACTTTTCCCATGGTGTGTCCTCTCCTCCCCATTTTGGTCCACGGTAAATTGGACCCGTGATTTTCGTGCAATTCCCTTCAAATTTGGTGCTATAATCTTCAAGTATGGCTCAATGATTTTGATTTCGGATCATTTCTGTGTCTCTTCAGATCGATTATTGAGCTTCCAGACCAATGAATCATTTCAATACGCTGTTCGATTCTCTATGAAAATCCAGCCCCGAATGAACCTCTTCTACATACCCCGCTCGGATCACATAATCCCCGAAGTGTTCACCTTCTTGTCGTTCATCGGCATATTGATACAGGATGGGCCGGAGTGCCTCAAGGATTTCCTCTTCTCCTATATTTTCACGATAGATCTTATTCAGGCGTCCTCCAGCGAAACCGCCTCCCAAATACATGTTGTACTTTCCGGGAGCCTTGCCGATAAAGGCGATTTCCGCGAGTGCCGGGCGGGAGCATCCATTGGGACATCCAGACATGCGAATGACAATTTCCTCTTCTCGCAATCCGACTTTTTCCAAAATCGACTCAATCTTTTCAAGCAACGAAGGAAGGTATCTTTCCGATTCTGCCATCGCCAACCCGCAAGTCGGAAAGGCTACACAGGCCATCGAATTCCTGCGCAAGGCGGAATGGTGTTTCCCCTCTGTGAGTCCATATTTGTCGACCAGTTCATTGATTTTTTGCTTCTTCTGGCTCGTTACGTTGGCAATAATCAGATTCTGGTTCGGTGTCAACCGAAAATCCCCTGTGTGGATCCCTGCGATTTCCCGCAGGCCGGTCATCAGCTGATAGTCTTCGTCATCGCGAATGCGACCGTTCTGAATGAATAGCGTGAGATGCCATCTGCCGTCACCTTTCGTCCAACCATAGCGATCTCCATTATGCTCAAAGTGATATGGCCTTTCCTCCTCAAGATCCCATCCAAGCCTTTCGTTCAATTCTTGTTTCACCCAATCCAGCCCATTGGCATCGACCGTGTATTTGAACCGGGCATTCTTTCGATCAGAACGATTGCCGTAATCCCGTTGGATGGTAATAACTTTCTCAGACACTTCAACAATTTTATCTGCAGGGACAAAGCCAATTACCCGCGCCAACTGAGGATAAGTATTCGTGTCTCCATGGGTCATGCCCATGCCTCCGCCGACCGCGACATTAAATCCCTTCAGCTCCCCCTCTTCCAAAACTGCGATAAAACCGAGATCCTGGGAGAAAACATCCACATCATTGGAAGGCGGGACCGCTATGCCGATCTTAAACTTTCTCGGCAAGTAAAGGGATCCATACATAGGCTCCACTTCTTCTGCTTCACGGCTGTCTACGACCTTTTCCTTATCAATCCAGATTTCATGATAGGAACTGGTTCTCGGTGATAAATACTCACTAAGATTTTGCGCCCAGTCATAAACTTCAGCATGAATCTTCGATTGATAGGGATTGGGGTTACACATCACATTCCTGTTCACATCTCCACAGGCTGCCAACGTGTTCATTAAAGCATCATTGACTTCACGAATCGTTTGCTTCAAGTTCCATTTCAATATCCCATGCAATTGGAAGGATTGCCTGGTCGTCAACCTTAGCGACCCGTCCCCAAATTTCCGTGCAAGGTCATCTGTCACCAACCATTGTTCAGGTGTGGCCACCCCGCCGGGGGCACGTACTCGCAACATGAATTGATAAGCGGGTTCCAGCTTTTGCCGCCTTCGTTCATTTCGTAAATCCCGGTCATCTTGCTGATAACTCCCGTGGAACTTCAACAGCTTCGTATCGTCATCAGACAAAGCTCCCGTTATCGGATCTGCAAGTCCTTCCGAGATGGTTCCGCGAAGATAGTTGCTGTCGCCTTTGATCCGCTCAAGATCGCTCGGTTTTCCATGCTGCACCGGAAACTGCTTCTCCACCATTTTCAAGCTCCTTTCGATCTTTGTTTCTTTAATAAACGTCACGCTGATAACGTTTCTCCTTACGCATCACAGTCAGATAACTTTCCGCCTCTTCATGGCTCAAACCGCCTTCCTGCTCAAGGACGGCAAGTAACGTATCATGGACATCCTTCGCCATATGCTTCTCATCCCCGCATACATAGACATTTGCCCCTTCTTCCAGCCATTGATAGAGATCTCGGCTCTTCTCAAGCATTCGATGCTGTACATACACCTT
This sequence comes from Caryophanales bacterium, assembly GCA_035776675.1. Taxonomy (GTDB): domain Bacteria; phylum Bacillota; class Bacilli; order Bacillales; family DASSOY01; genus DASSOY01. Next base: position 8,119 of record DASTWO010000160.1, on the reverse strand, counting down.
CTCAGCGGTATCACGGGAAAAGGCCACATCCATCCTGGATAATACGCCTTCTTGCAGCCACTTTTGCCAATCCACCTGATAAAGAAAATCTGAACTAAAATGCTGATCCCCGAAGAACAACCATGTTTTCCCTCTTGTATCGGTCTCCTCTCGATCCTCCAGAAAGGATCTGTATGGCGCAACGCCTGTGCCGGGACCGATCATGATAACGGGTTTCTCCGGATCGTCGGGAAACTTGAAATTCGGATTTCGATGAACATAAACCGGTAGAAGATCCCCCGGTTGTACCCGTTCCGAACACTGTCCTGAACAAACTCCTATCCGTTCGCGTCCGTGCGCTTCATATCTTACGGTTCCAACCGTAAGATGCACCTCATCGGGATTGGCTTGATAGCTGCTCGCAATTGAGTAAAGTCTTGCCGGTATTTTTCGGAGAATCCCAATGAATTCCTTCGCCGACACTACCCGGTAAGGTGGGAAATCCTGCACCAGGTCCAGTAAATCCCGCCCATCGATATAAGCTTTTCTTTCTTCCTCCCGCTCTGGTTCCAGAAGTTCATTCAGCTTCTCATTGGCATAAAGTTGGCTCGCTTTCTCCAACAAGGGCTTCGTCAATCTGGTAATCTCGAAATGATGAAGCAGGGCCTCCCGCAAAGAGCACTCATCTCCCTGTTTATTGACCGGAACGGCCTCTTCGGAATCCCAATTCATTTCATCAATCAACTTATCAACCAAATCCGGATCATTCTCGGGGAAAATTCCCAGGCTGTCTCCCGGCTCAAACTCAAAGTTAGATCCCTCAAGGGATAACTCCAAATGACGGGTTTCTTTGTTTGAACCTCGGCCGCTCAATGTCAAGCTTTCCAGAATCTCGGCTTTAAACGGGTTCGTTCTTGAGAAAGTCGACTGTTTGGCTTGAGCTGATGCCTCCTGCAATGCTGATGAGCCCTCGGTCGCCCGTTTCTCATCCAACTTATTTAGAACACCTTCTACCCATTCCGCCGCGGGTTCATCAAAGTCGACATCGCAATCGACCCGCGGATGAAGCCGTTCACCGCCCAATTCCTCAAGGCGTTTGTCGAAATCTTTTCCGGTCTGGCAGAAAAACTCGTAGGACTGATCTCCAAGGGAAAGAATCGAAAACCGTAAATCCTTCAATTTAGGGACCTTCCGGCTATTCAAGAATTCATGGAATGATATCGCATTATCCGGCGGATCCCCTTCTCCGTGAGTAGCCGTTACAATCAACAAATCCTGAACATTTTTCAAATGTTTCGGCTTGAAATCATCCAATGCCGATACTGTAACCTTGAAATTTCTTTCCTTTAACTTCTGATCCAACTCCTCAGCGAGCGCTTGCCCGTTACCGGTTTCGGAACCAAACAGGATGGTGACTTCACGAGTTTCGGTCTTGGCAATTTGGGGCAAGCCTCCGTCACCCGCAGCCTTCTGATGATCAGAAACCACCGCTGTCGAGGAGCTCGCTGTCTGTGGAGCTGCCAGATACCCGCTCAACCATATTTTTTGTGTCTCAGTGAGCGTAGGCAGAAGGCGATTTAGATGTTCTGCCTGCTCCTGGTTAAAAGGACTGTTTCTTTCCTCGAACGCCAATGTTATCTCCCTCACCTATTTTTTAAAATGATGGTCATAAAGCAAGTCTATTCTTATGGGTTAACTCAGAATTATTCTTATGAGATTCCGACACGCGCATGATCTACCCCCTACAACATGACCTTTCAAATGCACTTTGCTTTGACGAAAATGAGATAAAATCAATTCCCGGAATGCAAGCCGCACTCCGTTTTCCCAATGTCGGCCCAACGCCCGGATCGCAAATCATTTGGATCCGCGGCGGGCAGTGTACAGTATTCACAGCCAATACTCGGATACCCACGGTCATGTAGAGGATTATAAGGAAGATGGTTATCATTAATGTAGTTCCAGACATCATCCCATGTCCAATAGATCAGCGGGCATACTTTTGTGAGTCCAAATTTACGGTCATCATTGAAAAAGTCAACATTTTTCCGCGATAGGGATTGTTCACGGCGCAAACCGGAAATCCACGCTTTCTTTCCGCTTAACGCTTTCTTCAGCGGATCAATTTTTCGAATGCCGCAGCACTGATCGGGATCTGTCTGCCATAACGCCTCCCCGTATTTTTCAGCCTGCTCTTCCGGAGTTAACTCCGGTTTCAACATGCGGATCCGCAGCGCCGGATAGAGTTGTTGGACCTTCTCAATCAATTCATAAGTCTCTTGAAAATGAAAATCCGTATCCAGAAAGACAACTTCCGCCCGTTGATTCACCTTAGCGATCAGGTCAATCAAAATAATGCCTTCAACTCCAAAACTGCAAGCATAAACAATGTCTTCTCCGTAAGTCTGATAAGCTTGCTCCAGTACCTCCACGCTTTCCTTTGGCAGGTCCTTCTCTTTTGTTTCGAACGCCATTTTCTCTCCCTCCTTACTCTGGCAAACTCCCTCACACATTTTGAACAAGACGGCCTTACCCCTTTGTAGGTAAAAGCCGCCTCTAGTTTTCTAGTCAGCGCAATCGCATTTTTTCATTTCTTTCAATTTGGACGACCTTGCCATCTTGAACGATTAACGTTATCGATCCGTATTTCAACGTGCCTAGCATCCTGCTGACTTCTTCAGTAATTCGATCGATTTGGTCAGGATTTTCACCCACTTTTCTATTCCTCCTTGCCGTGAATTTATTGTTTCACGGACAATTGTTGCCGAAGACTGTATGCCGCCTTTACCATCGCTTCCAATGCCGGAACAACTTCTTCCTTCTTCCGGGTTTTCAAACCACAATCCGGGTTAATCCAAAACTGTTTCGGATTCAGGACTTGTAACGCCCGGTTTACCGTATTGGTGATTTCCTCACTTGTCGGAACGCGAGGACTGTGAATGTCATAAACTCCAAGGCCGATCTCATTTTCATACACGTGATCTTCAAATACTGAGATTAATTCCCCATGGCTTCTGGCTGCCTCGATAGCGATTACGTCAGCATCCAAAGCGCGAATCGCTTCAATGATGTCTTTGAACTCCGAATAACACATATGAGTATGAATTTGCGTTTCATCTTTAACCGATGCTGTCGCAAGTTTGAACGCGTGCACCGCTTTGTCCAGATAATCCTTCCAGTCTACCTGCTTGAGCGGCAATCCCTCGCGCAAAGCCGGTTCATCCACCTGGATCATTGCAATTCCTTCTGCCTCAAGTGCCTCCACCTCGTGTCTGAGAGCGAGAGCGATTTGATACAGGACTTTCTCTTTTGCGATATCGTCTCTCTCAAACGACCAATTCAATATGGTTACCGGCCCTGTCAACATCCCTTTCACCGGCTTCTCCGTCAGCGACTGGGCATACACACTTTCTTTCACCGTCATCGGTTCCTCAAACCGGACGTCTCCATAAATAATCGGCGGTTTAACGCAGCGTGAACCGTACGATTGGACCCAGGCAAATTTCGTCGCAGCGAATCCACTTAACTTCTCTCCGAAATATTCGACCATATCGTTCCGCTCGAACTCTCCGTGAATAAGCACATCCAAACCGATCTCTTCCTGAATATCAATCCATTCTTTGATTTCATCCTTCAGGAAACGGTCATAATGCTCATCGCTCCATTCTCCTTTGCGCCAATTCCTTCTGGCTTTCCGAACCTCTGTTGTTTGTGGCAGGCTGCCAATTGTCGTAGTGGGCAATACCGGTAATTGGAATCGTTCTTCCTGCAGTTCGCGACGCTTCTGATAAACCGAGTTCCTATCTGAACGAATTTCGGTTAAATGATTAACGTTCTTCTGAACGTCTTTAACATTTCGACTCGAAGATTGGTTTAGCTGATCTATAGCATGCACACTTTCCTTCACTTCGGCTTCAACTGCTTTCGAACCTTCCCTAACCGCTCTTGTCAACACCGACACTTCATTCAACTTCTCATCCGCGAAAGCGAGAGCCCCTTGCAAAAGAGGATCAAGTTCTTCCTCGTTTTGCACCGTAACCGGAACGTGCAACAGGCTCGCAGACGGCTGAACGATTAATTGCTGGGGCGAAGCAACATCAGTAATCTTCGAAAGCAATTCCGATTTCTCCTGAAGATTGGAGCGCCATACGTTTCGGCCGTCAATGACACCTGCAGCCAACACTTTATTTTCGGGAAAGCCGTGTTTTTCCAATGAAGCCAGGTTGCGGCCCTGATCCGAAACAAAGTCTAATCCGATTCCCTGAACCGGCAAATCAATAACGTCCTGATAGCGGTCAACGGCTTCAAAATAAGTTTGTAACAATATATTTAACTCGGGTGCCGCATCATTCAAGGCAGCATACACAGAACGGAACCACTCCAGATCAGAATCACTGACTTCGAGAGCCAGAATCGGCTCGTCAAACTGCACCCATTTAACTCCAGCTTCTTGCAATTCCTGTGCAACCTGTTCATATAACGGAACCAGTTTATTCAGCCAATAACCAAATTCACTCTCTTCATAGCCCTTCGCCAGTTTCAAAAAGGTGATGGGGCCAAGAATGACCGGTTTCCCGTCAATTCCTAACTTTTCCTTCGCTTCTTTGTAGTAATGCAACGGTCGATTTTCTGTTAAACGGGGTTCGCTTCCTTCAAGTTCTGGAACAATATAGTGATAGTTTGTGTTAAACCATTTCGTCATCTCGGATGCAACAGCGTCCTGACGTCCTCGCGCTATTGCAAAATAGGTGTCCAGGGAAACGGGACCCTCCTTTTCCGAACGGAATCGCTCGGGAACCAGACCAAAAGTAACAGCCGTATCCAACACATGATCGTACAAGGAAAAGTCTCCTACCGGAATAACGTCAATTCCCAGTTCCCGCTGCTTCTGCAAATGTACCAGCCTGCGATGTTCCATCTCTCTGGAGAATCGGGCTTGATCCCATTTCCCCGACCAGTATTTCTCCAACGCTTTCTTCCATTCCCGCTTTTCTCCGATTCGCGGGTACCCCAGGTTTGAACTCTTGACTTCAGTCAATTTCCATCTCCTCCGCTCCCATTTGTATTTCTGCGTATAAAAAAAATGCAGACCATCTGTCAAAGAGAGAGGTCCGCATTATGCAGCGATCCTTATCTTTCAAAGCTTACGCTTTGCAGGATTTGGCACCTTTTCCGACACAAGGGCAAGTAAATGATTATACTCGCTTAAAGTGTACGGCAGGTTGCCGGGCATCACAGGGCCAGTCCCTCCGCCTCTCTCGATAAGAAAAATCCGTGTTCAGTTTTTTTAAGATTATTTGGATTGTAGCAACCGAAATCGATGTTGTCAATCCTTTTTGATAAAATAATTAACGGTTCGGATAAAGCGAAATGTTCTTTGTTAATGCTTCAACCCGTTGTTTGGCTTCTTTCCGCTTTTCGTCGTCATCCAAATGTTTCAGCGTTAAAGCCATGATCGATGCGATTTCATCCATTTCTTCCAAACCGAATCCGCGTGAAGTCACAGCCGCGGTTCCGAGCCTAAGTCCACTCGTAACGAACGGTTTCTCCGGATCAAACGGAATGGTGTTCTTATTGGCTGTAATCCCGACATCATCAAGGGCTTGTTCCGCATCCTTACCTGTCATGTAAAGGCTCCGCACATCAACCAATAGTAAATGATTATCCGTTCCGCCGGAAACAAGGTCAATACCTTCTGCTTCAAGGGCTTCACCGAGCCTCTTGGCATTGTCGATAATTTGCTGTGAGTACTGCTTGAAAGAATCCTCAAGCGCCTCACCCAGCGCAACAGCTTTCGAGGCAATAACGTGCATGAGAGGACCGCCTTGAAGTCCCGGAAAGATCGCCTTGTCAATCGCTTTCTTATATTCCTCTTTGCATAAGATCATGCCGCCGCGCGGGCCACGCAAAGTCTTATGCGTAGTTGTGGTTACAAAATCCGCATAGGGAACAGGGTTCTGATGATGTCCCGTTGCGACAAGTCCTGCAATATGGGCCATATCCACCATCAAGTACGCTCCGACTTCATCCGCAATTTCACGGAATTTCTTAAAGTCAATTTCACGCGGGTAAGCACTCGCACCGGCCACAATCATTTTCGGCTGATGTTCTTTAGCCTTTTGCAATACATCATCATAATTGATCCTGTGTGTTTCGGCATCCACTCCGTAATCAACGACGTCGTACCACTTACCGCTGAAGTTAACCGGACTGCCGTGAGTCAAGTGACCGCCATGCGACAAGTTCATGCCCAGCACTTTGTCACCGTGTTCAAGCGCCGCCGTGTAAACCGCCATGTTCGCCTGAGCTCCAGAGTGCGGCTGGACATTGACATGCTCGGCCCCGAACAATTGCTTCGCCCGTTCGCGGGCAAGATTTTCAACCACGTCGACATGTTCACATCCGCCGTAATATCGGCGGCCAGGGTAACCTTCGGCATACTTATTCGTCAACACGGAACCCTGGGCTTCCATGACTGCTTCACTAACGAAATTCTCCGAGGCGATCAGCTCAATTTTATCGCGCTGCCGGTTCAGCTCATTTTGGATAGCTTCATACACTGCCGGATCTTGTTTCTGAATTCTACTCATGCAACGTTCCCCTCTCCACTGGTTAGAATCGTTCGATTTTGTCCTGCTCCTTGTAAACCGCGCGAACACCGCCGATCAACTTGGGCCTTGTACGTGCAAGCGTAACATGCGCCATACCGATTGAAGACGTTTGGCTCCTAACCGGAACCACAACCGGCTTCAAATGCATTCCAATGAAGGTATCGCCGATATCAATGCCCGCGTCTCCGCGAACCGACTCGACGAGCACCGGATCATGCATTTGATTATACACGAAAGTCGCCATAGCGCCTCCAGCCGAGCGAATCGGCACTGCCGATACGGGTTCATATCCGCGTTGTTTTGCCGTTTCCTTTTCAACAACCAGTGCGCGATTCAAATGTTCACAGCATTGAAAAGCCAGCTGAACGCCGGTCTTTTCCTGGTATACCCGGATTCCTTCATAAATCGCATTTGCAACTTCCGCCGTGCCCGATGTCCCGATTTTTTCACCGATTACTTCACTCGTACTTGTTCCGACAACCAGCAAATGTTCGGAAGATAGAGACATCGCTTCATGCAGATCCCGGATTACCTGTTGGACCTGCTCGCGAATCGTAGCCAAAGCTTCGCTCATCTCCACCCTTCCTTCCTGATGTAATAATGATTTATCCTCATTGTAAGATGAATAGAGCCAGGTTTCAATCTCCCGCGCCTTCCTTTCTGACCAGAAGGTCAATCCAATGTTCAATTTCCTCGCATACCGCACGGTAATCCCCGGCATTGCCCCCAAATGGGTCGGAAATATCATGGGAAGGCAACGCTTTTTCCAAAGCGGCAATTTTCTCTTCCAAGGCGCCTACCTCTTCATGATGTGACAGTGAACGTTGAATTTCTAATTCAGCATAGCAAGATTCAAGGTCCCGCAAGGCTTGTTTCGCTTTCTGATCATCATCACTATATTCCCTCAAAGTATAGACTCTGCCCGCTGTTTCGGGAAATTGCGATTGAACAGAACGTTTGTGGTTTTCAGTCATTGTCAATATTACATCCGCCCACCTTGCCAGCTCACCGTCGAGTCGGCGCGACATGTGCCCTTGAAAATCAATCCCTTTCTCCGAAAGAGCTTGAACAGCCTCTCCCGCGGCAGAACTGCCGTCCACAGCAAACACCCCTGCGGAACGGACACTTATTTGATCCACGGCTTTTGCCCGTAACAGGGCCTCCGCCATCGGACTCCGACAAGTGTTACCGGTACAGACAAACAGAAAATTCTTCATACCAACCTCGTCCTTATTTTTTCGTCGCTCTTATTGTATTAGAAAACGCTCTTTTTTAACAGCCTTTCACAGCAATAATTTTAATCCAAAAGCAAATAAAATGCAGCCACCCAATACTTCGCTATATGTACCTATCCATTTCTGGAATTTCCTACCTGCCAACAAACCGCTCCACGTCAAAGCCGCGCTGACAGCACCAAACATAAAGATGGTTACCCACATTCGGGCTCCATAAATCCCAAGACTCAGGCCAACAGAGAAGCTGTCCAGGCTAACGCTCAAGGCAAATAAGATGAGCCCCAAACCAATGGG
>DASTWO010000159.1:0-11735 GCA_035776675.1 Caryophanales bacterium | reverse complement strand
CTTCACTTCACCGCGTGACCACGAACGGATTTTGTTCGGCGAAGAGAGACCGATTTTCATAAATTCGAAGTTATTAACATCCAACAAGGGGTCTACCTCCCTTTTTCGTATCAGGTTTTCCCTTATTTGACCGTTTCCTTTGTCTCAGCATCAGGGTCAGGCTTCTTATTTGCGGATTCATCATCTTCATCGATCTCACGCATTTCAATTTCCTGTTCGTCTCCTGACAGGATTTTCACATCCATACCGAGGCTTTGAAGTTCCTTAATCAAGACTTTAAAGGACTCTGGCACACCTGGTTCAGGGACATTGTCACCTTTGACTATTGACTCATATGCCTTAACACGACCCACAACATCGTCCGATTTGACAGTAAGAATCTCCTGAAGTGTGAAAGCTGCTCCGTAAGCCTCAAGGGCCCAAACTTCCATCTCACCGAAACGCTGTCCGCCAAACTGGGCTTTTCCTCCCAAAGGCTGTTGCGTTACAAGTGAATACGGACCTGTGGAACGAGCATGCAATTTATCATCAACCATATGGGCCAACTTAATCATGTACATGACCCCAACCGAAACCCGGTTATCAAACGGGTCTCCAGTACGGCCGTCATAAAGTACCGTTTTCCCGTCACGAGAAAGTCCGGCTTCTTCTAGAGTCGCCCATACGTCATCTTCACGCGCACCGTCAAATACAGGAGTTGCCACGTGGAGCCCAAGCTTTCGGGCTGCCATTCCAAGATGTAACTCCAACACCTGTCCGATGTTCATTCGGGATGGAACACCAAGCGGATTCAACATGATATCAATTGGTGTACCGTCCGGTAGATACGGCATATCCTCTTCAGGCAAAATCCGGGAGATAACACCCTTGTTTCCGTGACGACCGGCCATCTTATCGCCCTCATGAATCTTCCTTTTCTGGACAATATAAGCACGAACAAGTTGATTTACCCCTGGTGGAAGCTCATCTCCGTCCTCACGGTTGAAAACCTTAACGTCAAGAATAATGCCGTCACCGCCGTGCGGAACTCTTAATGAAGTGTCCCGTACTTCGCGGGCCTTCTCTCCGAAAATGGCATGCAACAGACGTTCTTCAGCTGTCAGCTCAGTCACGCCTTTCGGTGTAACCTTGCCTACAAGAATATCTCCGTCGTGGACCTCCGCTCCAACACGGATAATTCCACGCTCATCAAGATTTCTGAGGGCATCTTCGCCTACATTAGGAATGTCACGGGTGATTTCCTCAGGACCCAACTTTGTATCCCGAGCTTCCGACTCGTATTCTTCAATATGAATTGAAGTATAGACATCGTCCTTCACCAGGCGTTCGCTCATAATAATGGCGTCTTCATAGTTATAGCCTTCCCATGTCATGAAGCCTACAAGTACGTTTCGGCCAAGCGCGAGTTCGCCGTCTTCCATCGACGGACCGTCTGCAAGGATTTCGCCTTTCTCAACAACGTTACCTTCACTGACAATCGGCCTTTGGTTATAACAGGTTCCCTGGTTCGAACGAATGAACTTGAGCAACTTGTAAGGAGGTTCTAAATCTCCCTTTACTTCTTTGCCGTCCACTTCTTCCAATTTCCGAATACGAATTTCATGCGCGGCCGCATATTCAACGATACCTTTGTTTCTGGCAATAACCGCAGCTCCGGAGTCCTTCGCTGAGACGTACTCCATACCGGTACCAACGATCGGCGCTTCAGGCATGAGCAACGGTACAGACTGGCGTTGCATGTTAGCCCCCATCAGCGAACGGTTAGAGTCATCGTTCTCCAAAAACGGAATACATGCGGTCGCTGCTGAGACAACCTGTTTCGGCGAAACGTCCATATAATCCACACGTTCGCGGTTTACAACAAGGTTATCACTGTGAAAGCGGGCTGTGATGTTTTCATCTACGAAAGAACCATCGTCCGTCAGCTTGGCGTTTGCCTGCGCAACAACATAATGGTCTTCTTCATCCGCCGTTAAATAATCAATTCGATCCGTTACTTTCCCTGTTTCCGGATCCACACGCCGATATGGCGTTTCAATGAAACCGAATTTATTAACCTTCGCATAAGAAGAAAGCGAGTTAATCAATCCGATATTCGGGCCTTCCGGCGTTTCAATCGGACACATACGCCCATAGTGGGAGTAGTGAACGTCACGTACTTCGAATCCCGCGCGTTCCCTTGTTAGACCACCAGGTCCGAGAGCCGACAAACGCCGTTTATGGGTCAACTCGGCAAGCGGATTTGTCTGGTCCATAAATTGAGATAGCTGGGAACTACCAAAGAACTCTTTAATAGATGCTATAACCGGGCGAATATTAATAAGCGCCTGCGGTGTAATGGTGCTTGCATCCTGGATCGACATTCTTTCACGGACAACACGTTCCATCCTCGACAAACCAATGCGGAATTGATTCTGCAACAGTTCGCCGACAGAACGGAGCCGACGGTTTCCGAGATGATCAATATCATCTGTGTCTCCAACACCGTGAAGTAAATCGAAGAAGTAATTAACAGCCGCAATCATATCTTCCGGTGTAATGTTCTTGATTCCTCGTTCTACCTGTCCGTTTCCTATTACCTTGAGCACAGCTTCTCCATCCGGATCTCCCGGATCGTAGATGCTGACAGTTGGTAATGAAACGGTTTGCTCTTCTATAACGCCGTCCCTCATAGTGAAGTCTTGGAAACTGGCTCCTTTCTCCAAGAAAGGAAGAACACGGTCCAATGTACGCCGATCGAGCAATGAACCTTTCTCGGCGATCACCTCACCAGTTTCAGGATCAACCAAATCTTCAGCCAATCTTTGATTGAACAGACGATTTTTGATATGAAGTTTTTTATTAATTTTATAGCGTCCGACATTTGCAAGGTCGTACCGCTTTGGATCGAAGAACCGAGTTTCCAACAAGCTTCTTGCATTATCCACTGTCGGAGGTTCGCCCGGGCGAAGCCTCTCATAAATCTCAAGAAGCGCCTTTTCCGTGCCTTCGGTATTATCCTTTTCAAGGGTATTGTTAAGAAACTCGTTTTCTCCCAATAGATCAATGATTTCTTGATCAGTACCAAACCCTAATGCACGCAAAAGCACCGTAATCGGGATTTTCCTTGTACGGTCAATGCGGACATATGCAATATCTTTGGCATCTGTTTCAAACTCGAGCCATGCGCCGCGGTTTGGAATTACGGTCGCCGTATGCCCTTTTTTTCCGTTCTTATCAAACTTCTGATTATAGTAAACACTTGGCGACCGGACAAGCTGCGAGACAATGACACGTTCGGCGCCGTTAATAATAAACGTCCCCGATTCTGTCATTAACGGGAAGTCTCCCATAAAGACCTCCTGCTCTTTCAACTCACCGGTTTCCTTATTCATCAGGCGGACCTTCACGCGCAACGGCGCAGCGTAAGTAACGTCACGTTCCTTTGATTCATCGACGCTGTACTTCGGCTCACCGAGACTATAATCGACAAACTCCAAAACAAGGTTGCCGGTAAAGTCTTCAATCGGTGAGATGTCCTGAAACATTTCGTGTAAACCCTCATCAAGAAACCACTGGTACGATGAAGTTTGGATCTCAATCAAATTCGGCAGTTCCAAAACTTCGTTAATTCGTGCGTAAGTTCTCCGTTGGCGGTGGCGCCCATATTGAACTAGTTGACCTGTCAACTGATTCACCCCTTGATCCACGATTTAACATTAAAAAGCAAAGGGCAACTTTTTACCACAAATTCCCTTCGCCCGTTGCCGATTCTATAAGCTTTTCCAACTTGTTGCCTTTTATACGTGCACAGACAAACAATCGGAACAGTCGCATTTTAATATCTTATCATAGGCCCGATATCGAGTCAAATTATTTTGTGCACTTTATGATAAAAAAGCCCTTTTTCTTCTGTATGACCGAAACCTCGTAATAGATTTCCCTTAATTTCTTAACCGCAGACGAGGCTCCTTGCTGCTTTCGAATGACCGTCCAGAACTCTCCGCCCTTGGCCAAATGATCGTAGGCTCCCTCGAACAGATGATACACTACCTTTTTGCCGGCCCGAATCGGAGGGTTAGACAGAATGACAGAAAAGTCAACGGCAGGCACCTGTTCAAATAAATCACTCTGGCATATTTGAACGTTACGGATTCCGTTTTGAACCGCATTTTCGCTCGCGAGATTGACGGCCCTTTCATTGATATCTACCATGATAACCTTCCGGGACGGATTAGCTTTCGCGAGCGCAAGGCCGATCGGTCCGTATCCACATCCAAGGTCAAGTAACGGCCCCGGTAAGTCGGGCATCTCAAAAGCTTGGACAAGTAGTTTTGTCCCAAGATCAATGCCGCGTTTCGAGAAGACCCCTTCATCTGATGTCAGCTTGAAGGTGTAATCTTTAAGTTCCGTTTCCCAGGTTTTCGGCCGACTGGCCGCATTTGGTTGTTCAGAAAAGTAATGGTCGTTCATCGCAATCCCATCTTTTGATAAAAGGTTAGAAAAGGACCCGCTAATTCAGCGAGCCCTTACTTGCTCCATTCACTACTTCAACTCGATAGAAGCGCCAACTTCTTCAAGCTTGCCTTTCAATTCTTCGGCTTCTTCTTTCTCAACGCCTTCTTTTACAGGTTTCGGAGCGCCATCAACCAATGCTTTCGCATCTTTCAAGCCAAGGCCGGTGATTTCGCGAACCACTTTGATTACCTTGATCTTGGAGCTTCCAGCATCTGCAAGAACAACGTCGAATTCACTTTGTTCTTCAGCCTGGCCTTCTCCGCCGCCTGCTCCCGGTGCTGCAACCGGAGCTGCCGCCGTTACACCGAATTCTTCTTCAATAGCTTTAACCAAATCGTTTAGTTCCAAAACCGACATTTCTTTAATGGAGTCGATCATTTCTTCTTTCGTCATTATTTTGTTCCTCCTTCATAATTTATCCGTCTAATAATGAATCAATCAGGACTCATTTCTTATACCGCCAGTCCGGTGAGCCCCACTTCAAATATAACCGTCTGGCATCGATCAATTGACTGAAGCGAAGTTACGCACTTTCTTCGTCTTTTTGATCTGCAACTGCCTTGGTAGCCAATGCAAAGTTGCGGATCGGCGCCTGCAATACGCTGCAAAGCATCGATAACAATCCTTCGCGTGACGGCAATTCAGCCAATGTCTTAATATGCTCTACGCTGGCTACTTCACCCTCAATCACGCCGGATTTAATTTCCAACTCCTCATGTTCCTTGGCGAAGTTGTTCAAGATCTTCGCCGGAGCTACAACATCTTCGTTGCCAAAGGCAACCGCCGTTGGCCCAACGAGTTGTTCGTCCAGTTCAGTAAGATCCAACTCAGCCGTAGCACGACGCATCATCGTGTTCTTATAGACTTTGAAATCAATTCCCGCTTCTCTAAGCTGCTTTCGGAGCTCAGTGATATCCGCAACATCCAACCCGCGATAATCCACAACTACCGTGGATTTGCTGTCGCGAAATTTATCCGTGATTTCAGAGACGATTGCTTTCTTCTTCTCAATTGCGCTGCTCACATTTCCACCTCCTCAGATCATACCGCAGAATCCGACAATAAGAAAAGCCTCCATGCGTAGACATGAAGGCATTCGAATCCCATTTAAATACGGATCACAAACCTCGGCAGGAAATTAAGCATATTCGCACCTGCTGTCTACGGTAAAAACGATTATTAGGTTATTCAAAACATGTTTAGTATACGCACCGGTCAAAAAACTGTCAAGTTTCTTTACAGCGAATAGTTCGAGCGGTTGACCTTTACACCAGGCCCCATGGTCGAAGATACGGCCATGTTTTTCAAATACACGCCCTTGGAAGCTGCCGGTTTCGATTTAATCAGCGTATCCACTACTGTGTTGAAGTTTTCAACAAGTTTGTTTTCCTCAAAGGAAACTTTCCCAACCGGCACGTGAACATTCCCTTGCTTGTCAGCTCGGTATTCAACCTTCCCGGCCTTGATTTCCTTAACCGCCTTGGTCACATCCGGTGTAACCGTTCCGGTTTTCGGATTCGGCATCAAGCCTTTCGGACCAAGAACCCGGCCGATCTTTCCGACTTCCGCCATCATATCGGGCGTCGCTACTACCACATCAAAATCAAACCAGCCCTGGTTGATTTTGTTGATGTATTCCTGATCTCCAACAAAGTCGGCACCAGCCTCTTCGGCTTCTTTCACCTTATCGCCTTTTGCGAAAACAAGCACCCGCACCGTCTTTCCGGTTCCATTCGGAAGCACAACAGCACCGCGCACTTGCTGATCGTTTTTGCGGGTATCGATGCCAAGACGAATCGCCGCCTCAACGGTTTCGTCAAAATTTGCCGTAGCCGCCTTTTGAACCAATCCAACGGCTTCGCCAATGTCATACGCTTTTTCGGAGTCGATCAATTTCATTGACTCTTGATATTTCTTTCCTTTTTTAGCCATTTTCCATCCTCCTTCGTGGTTAACGGTAAGCCCTCCCACATATAAGAAGAGATTCGTTAATCTTCGATTGTAATCCCCATACTGCGGGCAGTTCCTTCCACCATCCGCATCGCGGCTTCTACATTTGCCGCATTCAAATCAGGCATCTTCAGTTCAGCAATAGCCCGCACCTTGTCGCGCTTGACTGTTGCCACTTTTTCACGGTTCGGTTCACCCGAGCCGGATTCGATACCTGCTTCTTTCTTCAAAAGAACAGCAGCTGGGGGAGTTTTCGTAATAAAAGTAAATGAGCGGTCCTCAAAAACCGAGATTTCGACGGGAATAATCATACCCGCCTGATCCTGCGTACGAGCGTTGAACTCCTTGCAAAATCCCATGATATTCACACCGGCTTGACCAAGCGCTGGACCTACTGGTGGCGCCGGATTAGCTTTCCCAGCCGGAATTTGCAGTTTCACTACCTTAATGACTTTCTTCGCCACGAGACACACCTCCTTACGTTCATAATGTGGTCACAGGGATTGCCCCTCCCACTTGAGGCTAAATCAAATTCGCCCGGCGAATTTGCGCCCACACGACGTGGGTCACCCAGACGTTGCCGCAGAACGCGGCGTTCTTAGTCTGAGTTCCTCTTAATCCAGCAGCCCCCTGCCGGATTAAGTTAAAAACCAAACATTAAGATTCTATCATCGATATAAAAGCATTTCAAGCATTTTCTCATGCTTTCTCGACTTGATCGAATTCAAGTTCGACAGGCGTCTCCCGACCGAACATGTTCACATGCACCTTGAGCTTCGCTTTCTCAAGGTCGATTTCTTCAATGGAACCGACAAAATCAGCAAACGGCCCTTCCTTAACCTTCACCTTTTCCTTAAGGGTAAAGTCAACATCAAGCTGCTTCTGTTCTTTCATGCCCATCTGACGCAAAATCCCATCAATTTCGTCGGGAAGGAGCGGCGTCGGTTTGGAACCGGCACCCGTTGAACCTACAAAACCCGTTACCCCGGGCGTATTTCGGACAACATACCAGGAATCATCGGTCATCACCATCTCCGCGAGTACATATCCCGGGAAGACTTTCTTCATCGCCGACTTCCTTTGTCCGTTCTTCATTTCCGTTTCCTCTTCCATAGGGACGAGGATCCGAAAGATCTTATCTGTCATGCCCATCGATTCCACGCGTTTTTCCAGATTCGTTTTCACTTTGTTTTCGTAGCCCGAATACGTATGAACCACGTACCAATTCTTATCCATCGTTAGCAGGTTTTCCCTCCCCAAAGCTTTTGACCTTACCATTCTTACCTTCTGCGGGGCGATTTATCCTGGGTGATTGAAAAACTACAGAATCATCCGGATCAGTTTCGAAACACCTAGGTCAATAAGCGCAAAAAACACGGCAACAAACGCCACCGTGACCAATACAGTGATCGTATAACTGACCAACTGCCGACGAGTCGGCCAACTGACCCGCTTTAATTCCTTGATGACATTCTGAAAGAATCTTGTTGATTGACCAAATATGTTCGCCATTCCGACTTCCTCCAACCTCTCAAACTTACTTTGTTTCCCGGTGAACGGTATGTTCCTTGCAATATTTACAGTACTTCTTCAATTCCACGCGCTCGACACGCGAACGGCTTTTTGGAAAAGAGTAGTTTCTCTGGCTGCATTTTTCACAGGCAAGCGCCACTTTGTTTTTGTTCGCCAATATCCGCACCTTCTCGTACACTCTATTGCCACTCATACCACTCTATCACAGCGTTTGCAACAGTGTCAATCGGAAGTCCGCGAATGAAAAAGGCAACTCCGATTTGCACATCAAAATTTTGATATAAAAAAACAGGGCCGCCCCCTGTTTTAAATGTGAACCTTCAATTCCAGATAGCGTTCAAATTTCCTTTTCACTCGTTGTAAAGCGTTATCAATTGATTTGACATGACGGTTCAAATCCGCGGAAATCTCCTGATAGGATCGCCCGTCCAAATATAGCATTAACACTTTTTGTTCCAAGTCGCTCAAAATTTCCGACATTTTGCCTTCGATATTATCAAACTCTTCTTGGTGAATGACTGTTTCCTCCGGATCACTTACCTTCGATCCGCAAAGGATATCAAGCAATGTACGGTCAGATTCCTCATCATAGATAGGCTTGTCCAAAGAAACATATGAATTAAGCGGGATGTGCTTCTGCCGTGTGGCGGTTTTGATAGCGGTAATCATTTGCCTGGTTATACAAAGTTCTGCAAACGCTTTAAAGGAAGACAATTTATCGTCCTGAAAATCACGGATGGCCTTGAAGAGACCGATCATTCCTTCTTGAATGATGTCCTCCCGATCGGCACCGACCAAGAAATACGACCTCGCCTTTGCTTTGACAAAGTTCTTATACTTATCGATCAGATATTCCAACGCCTTGTTGTTCCCTACATGGACGTACTCTACCAATCGCTCGTCTTCCATCTTTTCAAACAGTGTTGCATGGGACTCCTCTTTGAGGTCAATGCTCACAACAATCCCCCCGACATGCGTACCTGGTAGAAATATTATACAAGAAGTTTTTCGACAAGGTCAAGCTTTACTCCCGTCCACGGCGCCATTTTTCAAAAATTTCCGCCACGTCCTCTGAAATCCGGATTTTCCCGGACGGTCTTTTTCGGCTTTCTTCCTCAAGTCTCGCGGTTACCTTTTGCTCAATATTTTCAACCTCCACCAACAGATCCCGGGCCGATTTCCGCAAAGCTCCCTGACCGAAAATCGCCCATTGCTCCGTCGCATCAGACGTCGCCACATGAATCTGTGTACGTACATCATTCAGTTCAATCGCCAGCTTTTCAATTCGCTCATCCGCCGTCTCATTTTCATTCGTATAGATCGTTTCAACAAGGTAATTCTTCGTTCGTTTAATCCCGCCCGCAACAGAATGGGCGTCAAACACAACCATTACTCTAAAGCCGGTATAGGCCTGATATTCCGCCATTTTTTCAATCAGCAGATCTCTCGCCGCCGCAAAATCAACATCCTTTAATTTCTGCAAATCCGGCCATGCTCCGATCATGTTGTAGCCATCAACAAGTAAAATATCCACGGATGGTTACACTCCCCGGACATTTCGCTTTCGAAACACCTCATACATCAGCAGTGCCGAAGCAACTGAAGCATTCAAAGACGATACGCGTCCGGCCATAGGGAGTCGAACTAGAAAATCACATTTTTCCTTGACCAACCGACTAATGCCTTTACCTTCATTGCCGATGACAAGTCCAAGGGCAAGATCAAAATCAGCCTCCCGATAATCCTGTTCCCCGGCCGCATCTGCCCCGCAAAACCACAGCCCTCGCTTCTTCAGCTCGTCCATCGTTCGGGCAAGATTGGTTACCCGAACAACCGGCACATGCTCCACTGCGCCAGCGGACGCCTTGGCTACAACAGAAGTTAAGCCGGGAGAACGGCGCTTCGGGATAATCGCCCCGTGCACACCCGCCGCATCCGCTGTCCGCAAAATGGCTCCCAAATTATGAGGGTCCTCAATTTCATCAAGGACGACAAAGAACGGTTCCTCTCCTTTGTCTGCAGCACGCTTGAACAACTCGTCCATCCCCGCGTAGCGATAAGCCGCTACGGAGGCCACCACTCCTTGGTGATTCGACCCACCCGCCAATTGATCCAATTTCTGTTTCGGAACGGGCTGTACATATAACCCTTGACGTTTTGCAAGACGGATAATCGGTTGCATGGAACCCTTTGCTCGTTCATTGATCCATATTTTATTCATGTCACGGCCCGCTTTCAGTGCCTCCGTGACAGGATTTTTCCCTACGATGAATTCAGTCCCCAAACGTCTCACCTTCCTCAATCCAGCCGAACATCAACGCGACAATCTCCCTTACCCGTTTTTCATTTCCATTCAAATGATGATAGCCTATTAGCGCTTCAAAGGCTGTTCCATAGCGATACGTCTGCACTTCAACATTTTTCGGTACAGATGCGGATTTGGCGTTGCGGCCCCGCCGCGCGACCGCTTCCTCTTCCTCATCCAATTGACCCGTATCAACAAGACGGTGCAACACATTTGCCTGCCCTTCCGCCGACACATAATACACGGCGCGATGATGAAGATCATTCGGTTTGGCAATTCCCTGGTCAATAAGATGCTTTCGAACGTACAACTCAAGAACCGCATCTCCGACATAAGCCAGCGTCAGGGCGTTCATTTGTTTGACATCCCTCATGGCTGCGCCCTTTTCCACCGCACACCTTGCGGTGTATCTTCCAGAAGGATGCCCTTTTCCTTCAAATCGTCTCGAATGTGATCGGCGAGTGAGAAATTCCGTTCTTTGCGAGCCTCTTCTCTCTGTTTAATCAGAGCTTCAACCTCTTCATCGAGCACCTGTGCTTCCACTTTAAGCGGCACACCCAGAACAGACTCCGCTTCCAGGAAGAAGTCCAATATATACTGAAGTACCTTCTTCGAGGTATTCTCCTCCTGCAAATACACATTGGCTTCCTTGGCCAATTCAAACAACACCGCAATAGCGTTAGCCGTATTAAAATCATCGTCCATCTCTGTGACAAATCGATCCCGAAAGGATTCAAAACGTCCGGTCTCTTCACCAAGATCAACACTCGTTTTCAAGCGGTCAGCAACATTCGAAACAGCGGTTCGAATGCGTTCCAATCCCTGCGAGGCGCTATCCAATAATTCATCACTGAAGTTGATGGGATGGCGGTATTGTACCGACAACATGAAAAAGCGAATGACTTCCGGATCATGTTTCTTGATTAAATCATGCACCAGAATAAAATTACCAAGAGACTTCGACATCTTTTCATTTTCAATATTGATATAACCATTATGCATCCAGTAATTCGCCATCGGTTTCTCCGTTAGCGCTTCCGACTGAGCGATTTCATTTTCATGGTGCGGGAAGATCAAATCCTGTCCCCCGGCATGAATATCAATCGTTTCCCCTAAATATTTCTTCACCATCGCCGAGCATTCAATATGCCAGCCTGGCCGTCCGTTTCCCCACGGACTTCCCCAGGAAATTTCACCTTCTTTGGCCGCCTTCCAAAGGGTGAAATCAAGCGGATCTTGCTTGTTTTCGCCGATTTCGATACGTGCTCCTGAACGAAGCTCATCAATAGCCTGATGTGAAAGTTTCCCGTAATCGGAGAATTTCCTCGTCCGGAAGTAAACGTCTCCACCGGCCGGATAAGCATAGCCTTTGTCAATCAAGGTTCCAATAAACGCGATGATGTCTGTCATCGAATCGGTCACACGAGGATGTAAATCAGCTTTCTGGACC
>DASTWO010000158.1:0-3931 GCA_035776675.1 Caryophanales bacterium | reverse complement strand
TTATGAGTGGGGGAACTCCCGAAAAGCCTACTGGCGTATTGCCAAAAGTCCAATTCTACACAAAACCCTAGGCACTGCCTATTGGGCAAGCTTAGGGCTCAAAAGCATATCTGCAAGATATAAAATTCTACGTTCGACATAGTCTGGAACCGCCGTATACGGAACCGTACGTACGGTGGTGTGAGAGGGACGGAGGTTAGTCACCTCCCCCTATCTCAATTTTTTTTTTGTCGGAACGATGTCAAGTTGCATCTTAGCTCGACAGGAATTTGAGTATCAATTTAAGGTGTTTTTTACACAAAATTTTCTGATTTTGCGGGGATTGGGGCAGAGATAAATGATTTTTGTTTTTGATGTTGGCAATACGAATATCGTTTGTGGGATTTATGAAGATGACTCATTGAAGCATCATTGGAGGATCAGCACCAGTACTTCCAAAACAGAGGATGAATATGCCATGCTGGTGAGATCACTGTTTGATCATGCCGGTATTGCTTTCGGCGATATTTCTGGTATCGTGATCTCCTCTGTTGTTCCATCGATCATGTTTTCCTTGGAACGAATGTGTAAGAAATACTTTCATCAAAGCCCTATGATCATCGGACCGGGGGTCAAAACAGGTCTTGATATTAAAACGGACAACCCTAAGGAAATCGGGGCGGATCGTATTGTGAATGCGGTTGCGGCTATTCATTTATTTGGCAAGCCGCTTGTCATTGTGGATTTTGGTACAGCCACGACGTATTGTTACATTAACGAAAAGGGACAATATGCGGGTGGAGCCATTGCTCCCGGGATTAATATTTCTACTGAGGCTTTGATTGCCCACGCCTCTAAATTACCTCGAATTGAAATTGCCCAGCCCAAGGCGGTAGTAGGCAGAAATACCGTAAGCGCCATGCAATCTGGCGTGTTCTATGGTTATGTCGGCCAGGTAGAAGGCATTGTATCGAGGATGAAAGCTCAAGCGAAGGAAAAGCCTACGGTTGTCGCGACGGGGGGACTGGCCCCGCTGATCGCGGATGAGGCTGAAGTCATAGACCGGGTTGAGCCTTTCTTAACGTTGAAAGGGCTGCAACTCATCTATTTACGGAATAAAGGAGAAAGGCGGTAGAAAAATGGAGGATTACTTGGTGAAAGCAACCGCTTTTGACGGCCAGGTCAGGGCTTATGCAGCCCGAACAACAAACACCGTTTCAGAGGCCCAGCGCCGCCATGATACATGGGCAACGGCGTCGGCGGCTTTGGGGCGGACAATAACAGGGGCCGTGATGACCGGAGCCATGTTGAAAGGCAAAGATAAATTGACCGTCAAAGTAGAAGGCGGAGGGCCAATTGGCGCCATTATTGCTGATGCGGACGGCAAAGGTGAAGTGAGGGGCTATGTAGGGAATCCTCATGTCCATTTTGATTTAAATGAAAATGGGAAATTGGACGTTGCCCGCGCGGTCGGGACTAATGGAACCCTCTCTGTTGTGAAAGATCTTGGTATGCGTGAACATTTCACGGGTCAAGTTCCGCTTATTTCCGGGGAAATTGGAGAAGATTTTGCTTACTATTTTGTTTCCTCCGAGCAGGTTCCTTCTTCAGTCGGCGTCGGAGTGTTGGTCAATCCCGACCATACGATTCTTGCGGCTGGCGGAGTTATCATTCAGATGATGCCGGGTGCATCAGAGGTCACAGCAAAACGCATTGAAAAGGCGATTCAAAAGGTCGAACCCATTTCAAAGTTGATCGAATCCGGCTTGACACCGGAAGAAATTCTGGAGGAATGGCTGGGAAAGGATAATATTAAGATTCTGGACCGAATGAATCTTCAGTTTGAATGCGGCTGTTCCAGGGAGCGAATCGCTAACGGCATTATCAGCCTTGGAGCAGAGGAAATAGAATCGATGATCGAAGAAGAAGGTAAGGCAGAGGCGACTTGCCACTTTTGCCGTTCGGTTTATCATTTTGATCGAGATGAACTAGAGACATTGAAAGAAGAAAGTCGACCGACTTCTTAAGAAAATGATGCAGGGTTTCGCCGCTTCATGTAAAATGGAGTCAATCAAAGTTGCATGCTTTAAGGGTGTGGTAAGGTGAACGAAAATAGGTCCCCGCTGGCACGAAAAAGGCCATTTTCAAAAGAACGATGGTTTCAAAAATATAGGAACCTGTCGAGAACACTGCCATACCATACTTTACTGGAAAGTGTGGGCGGAGGACGATATTCAGTAATTGGTCTGCAGCCCGAAGCGGTCATTGAAGCGAAAGGGCAACGATTTGAAGTTGAAGCAAAAGGAAATAGGATTATTGAATATGGGAAACCATTAGAATTGATGCGTGAATGGATGGAAGGCTACAAATCTGCCTATGTCGAAGAGTATCCCGACTTTCAGGGCGGGGCGATCGGTTTTATGGCATATGATCTGATTCGTGGGATTGAGTGTCTTCCGATGCGGGCTGATGATGATCTTATGATGCCAGACTTATGCCTTCTTGTCTTTAATGATGTCTATGTTTTCGATCAAAAGGATAATGTGATCTGGTTCATCACCAATTATGAAAGCGGAGAGAAAGTCGAGGCTGAAAACAGGCTGGATCGGATGGAAGAGGTCCTCGATTTCGAAGATTCGGCCGATGTGAATCCATGCAAGGAGCCTTTTTCGGATAGTCCCTTTGAATCGTCGATGACCCGGAAACAATTCATGGAAGCGGTGGAGAAAGCTAAACGTTATATCGCGCAAGGTGATGTCTTTCAGGTGAACCTGTCTTTACGACAATCACAGCCACTGAACACGGCCCCGCTTCATATTTATGAAAAATTACGCCAACTGAATCCGTCTCCGTACATGGGGTATCTGCATTGCCGGGATTTTCAAATCGTCAGCGGCTCCCCGGAACTCCTTGTAAGGAAGAAGGGTAGAAACGTGGAAACCCGTCCTATTGCCGGAACCCGTTCTCGCGGGAGGACGGAAAAGGAAGATTTGCGGCTTGAGCAGACATTGCTGGCCAATCAAAAGGAACGGGCGGAACACGCGATGCTTGTTGATCTGGAACGCAATGACCTTGGTCGGGTCAGTGAATACGGCTCAGTAGTTGTAAATGAATTGATGACCGTTGAAAAGTACTCACATGTAATGCATATTGTTTCAAATGTAAGAGGCCGTCTCGCCAATGGTCTTGATGCTTACGATGTGATTCCGGCAGTGTTTCCCGGGGGGACGATCACCGGGGCGCCGAAAGTCCGGACAATGGAAATTATTGAAGAGCTTGAGCCGACCAGGCGTGGTGTGTATACCGGATCCATCGGTTGGATTGGCTTCTCCGGTGACATGGAACTGAACATCGCGATTCGAACAATGGTTGTCAGGAATGGGCGTGCTTATGTCCAGGCCGGTGCGGGAATTGTGGCGGATTCCGATCCGCAGGCGGAGTATAAGGAAGCTTTAAAGAAGTCGAGGGCGCTCTGGCGCGCAAAAGAGCTAAGCGAAGAAGGAAGTAAGGAAAAAGTTGAGATGAGCTGAGGAGGACGAAAAAAAATGATATTCATGATCGACAATTATGATTCGTTTACGTACAATTTGGTGCAATATTTAGGAGAAATGGGCGAGGAATTGATAGTTCGCCGTAACGATGAGGTTACGGTTGATGAAATAGCTGAGATGAAGCCGGAATGCCTAATGATTTCACCTGGCCCCTGTACGCCGAACGAAGCGGGGATCAGCCTCGAGGCGGTACGTCGTTTTGCGGGAAAGTTGCCGATTTTCGGAGTCTGCCTTGGGCACCAGGCGATGGCCCAGGCTTTTGGGGCCAGGATTGTCCGCGCCGACAAACTCATGCATGGCAAAACATCGGAAATCGAACACGATGGCAAAACGGTTTTCCGAGGGATGGAATCCCCTTTTACAGCCACCAGATATCATTCGTTGATTGTTGAACGGGCGTC
>DASTWO010000157.1:0-21657 GCA_035776675.1 Caryophanales bacterium | reverse complement strand
AGGCGAGAAATTCGCGGACGCTTTAAGCGGATCAGTTCTGGCAGCAAAGCAAAACGAACCCATTGTCCTGGTCAAAGAAACCAAGGTTCCGGAAAGCACTAGAGATTTGTTGAGGAGCAAGGACTACGGACATTTTACATTGCTAGGCGGCACTGGGGCCGTTAGCAGTAAGGCTGTTCGCTATGTTTTGAATCCAAGCCTCTATCCGCGGGAGCGGCTAGCAGGAGAAATCATCGACGATGCAAGATCTTTGTTGGGTGTTCCTTATTCCTGGGGCGGTACAAGCCCTAGCGGTTTTGATTGCAGCGGCTTTGTTAATTACGTAATGGACAGGAAGAATGGCATAAGTTTACCTCGTACTTCAAGAGGAATGTGGAGCGCGACAAACGATCACCGGGTCAGCAACCTGAAGACCGGCGACCTGGTATTCTTTAATACTTCCGGAAGCGGCATTTCTCATGTTGGTATTTATATTGGAGATGGACAATTTATTTCTGCAACTTCCGATGGTGTATCAATAGCGCCTGTTCACGGCAAGTGGTACTGGGGCGACAGATATGTCGGAGCCACAAGAGTATTTTAAACCCTCTCCCTAAAGACCCTGGATGATCCAGGGTCTTTTTATTTTTTGTCATTTTGTCGAGGCTGGGTAGGAAATAAGTCACGATTCTTATGATTATGTCAAAAGTTATAGAAAAATGACGATAATTGTTATATAGTTAATGAAGGTTTAAGGCTTGCTCTGTTATTCGCCGCAATGGGCTCAGGGGATTCTAACAACGATCAGGGGGGACATCATTTGAAAGGTTTTATTTATGGGGTAGGTTGGTTAACGGTTTTTTTCTTAATATTTGCATTACCATCTGTTGTGAACGCGGAGAAGTACGTCATTATTGATCCGGGACATGGCGGCAGATATTCGGGTACGATGGGTTTTTCTGGAGCAGAGCCTGAGAAGAAAGTCAATTTAGACCAAGCTATTAAATTGAAAAAAGTATTGGAAAGAACAACGGATATCAAGGTATACCTGACAAGGGACAGGGACCGCGATTGGGGCGATTGGAGCGACGGGCTTCACTATGATTTGCGCGCCAGGGTAGACAAGGCCGCCGAAATCGTCAAGGGAAATAACGACAACAGTGTGTTCATTTCCATTCATCATAATGCGATGCCTGGGGATCCTCTTTACAGAGGTTATGAAACTTATTATTTCGACTGGCGGTATCCGGATTCTCGCTGGCCGGCGGATCCGATGCAAGCTTATTATTCTCCCGAAAGCCGGAGATTGGCCTATACGATTCATCCGGCAGTTTTGCAAGGCACTCCTTTATGGGAAGGCCGGGGGATTATTCACAATCACTTATATGTGACACGTAACGCGAAAATGCCATCCGTGTTGGTAGAGTTGGGCTATATGACGAATCCAACAGAGGAACGGCTCGTTGAATCGGATTCCTTCCAATGGGATGCCGCACGGGCGATGGCTAAGGGGATTGAAGAATACTTCGATGCCTACAAGGTTTACAATTACAAAGATAATCGTTTGGCTGTCTTTAAATCCAAAGATCAAGCAGTAGGTTATGCCAAGAAGCGTGAAGATGTCCGTGTCTATGACATGGAGACCCAGAGGACGGTATTCAACAACATTACATACACAGGTGTGTACCATACTTCTAATGAAAGCATTAACCGGCTGTTCGCCAAGACTCAGGATGCTCTCGAGTATTCCAAACATTGGCGCCATACTAGAGTTGTAGATAACACCACTGGAGAAATTCTTTGGTCCAATTATTTGCCGAAGAATTACATTGTGAAGAATGCCAAACAGGAAGTTCTGTTTAGCGCCTACCAGGAGCAGCAAGCTGTGGATTTCGCCAAGAAACATAATGAAACAGCTGTTGTAAACAAGGAAACGGGCAGAGTCTTATGGACCGATTACTTGCCGAAGGCATTTGAAGTTCGACATAGTTCTAAAGGTGTATTGAACAAGTTCTACAAGAAGGATTTCGCGATTGATTACGCGAAAAACTGGCCGAACACTGAAGTCGTCCAAAATGGAAAAGTGATTTGGAGTAACGTTAAGAAGGATAGCTCCTACTCCTTCGCAAATGAAGAGTTGTCGGGGCACAATCGGATGTTAACCGCAGTGGCCGTCGCCAAAGAACTTTATCCAAACGGTTTTCCGGCTGGCAAGCAGCAGAAAGTGGTTGTTCTTGCTACAGCTTATAAATTCGCGGATGCTTTGTCAGCAGGACCGTTGGCCGCTCAGTACGGAAACGCGCCAATCCTATTGACCAAGACCGATGAGATTCTTCCGGAAGTATTGAAAGAGATCAAGCAGCTTCATACTGAAAAAGTTGTCATTCTCGGCGGACCGAATGCTGTTTCTCCGGGAATCGAAAAGCAGTTAAGGAATCGCGGTCTGGCGGTAGAACGAATTGCCGGGGATAACCGGATTGAAACCAACCAAAAGATCAATTCGCGGCTGAACGAAGTAAAGGGTGTATTTGTCGCTTCTTCAAGAAGTTTCCCGGATGCGTTGGGAGCCGCACCGATAGCCGCTGTCAATGATTGGGCCATTGTTTTGACAGATGAAGAAAAGCTCACAGAGAAAAGCCTGGACTTCCTGAACTTCAAACAAGTCGCGATTGTAGGCGGCGATGGAGTGGTTTCCAATCACGTTAAGCAACAAATTATTAACCAAAACGGCGCGGATCGAGTAGTCAGGTTATCTGGAGATAACCGTTATGAAACGTTGTCAGCGGTACTCGAGTACTTCAAGGACGATCTTCATACTGATACGGTTCTCGTTTCCACCGGAAGGAATTTCCCGGATGCTTTAACAGCATCGTCCTTGTCTGTTAAGACCGATGCGCCTTTGTTCCTTATTAATAAGGAGATTGGGAAGGTTATCGGTTCCCAGTTGGAACAATATGGACAACATAATGTCGTCAAACATTTGAAGGTTGTCGGCGGTGTGTTAAGCAATCAAGTTGTCAAGGGAATTGATCAGAAATTGCAATAAAAGGGAGACCTTTCAAAAATAAAGGGGTCAATGATATGAGAAAATGGATGATTCTGCTTTTGATTGCTGTTCTGGCAGCGGGTTGCTCTAACGATAAGAAGAATGTGGATCATCAAGGTTCGGATCCCGTCGGAATCCCGGATACGGAGCAATCCGGAGACCAGAATGACAGTGGAGCAGGTTCTGCTGGGAATCAAAAAGAAGAGTCTCAGACAAACAACGGAGATTCAGCGAAAGAAGACGATTCTTCGGACAAAGAGAATAATACTGATTCAGACAAGAAGGATACCGATAAAGAGGATTCGCAGAAAGGCGATACCGAGAAAGAAGATCCTTCGTCTAATAGTAGTGAAAGTCAAAACGAAGCAAGCGGTCTGGTGCTTTACCGGCCGGACACCGGAACGAAGAAGACTTTCAAAGTTAACGGCAACTATGAAGTAACCTATGATGTGACGGCGGAAAATGAAAAGTTTGTACAAAGGATCATTCATCTTGGAGCTTCCTCTACTTTGCAAATTATTCGTTGGGGTGAGGATAAGGCGTCTATCGTATATGAGATCCAGAATCCGGAGGACACCTCGAACCAATTGGATGATTTCGAAGCTTACAAGCCGCCGGAATTATTGATTAGTCTAAGCCAGACCGGATCCGGTGAAAGTCCGGAATGGGATATTGTCGCCAAAGGAAAAACCATTAAAGTTCCATACGGAGAGTTTGACAAAGTCTATGTTGTACAGCAAACGAACACCTCGAGTAATGGGAAGAAAACCGTACGCAAAGATTATTATGCTCCGGGAATGGGACTTATCAAAGAAACGACCGATGTAGACGGCGAACAAAGCTATCACGCCGAGTTGGTTTTAACAAAAGTATCTAAATGATAGGTATTAGGTAGGGATTTTGTAACAAGTATTGGATTTGTTGGTAAATATGATAGAATAAAGAGAGTTGGAATAGGTAGTAGGTTTATAGTACCAATTCCCTACTCTCTTTTTCTTCTAAACTATAATACAACTTTCAGGAGGGTACACATTTATGCAAGTCTTTAAGAGCAAAGCGGCATCAATCTTACATAAGCTTGCCTTTGTTTTATTGGCTTCTTTGATGTTTCCGCTTGCGGCGCATGCCGATGGAAATGGCCCTACAGGATCAACGGTAACCACTACGGGTCCTGTAAGCAGTCCGGCTGAATCTTTCTCTGTCGACTACGATGGGAAGCAGAGTTTCAATGTCGGATCTTATAAGGTCAAGGTTGATAACGGTCAATCTTCGAGTCTTGCCATTCTGTCGGACGGAGAAACCGTTTATCAGAAGGACGTTCCTTTAGGCCGAGTCGAAAATATTTATAAATGGGAGGTTGCGGACCAATCCTATCTTGTTTCAACTTATCGTCTGGAGGGATCGGGCGGCTACCTTTCGTTTGACGTTGTCATGCTTGCCGACAACGGAGATGCGAAGAAAGTCTTTCAATCGGAAAGTTATGAGCATGGCGGATTGAAGTTGGCGAATGACACCTTTTCTGTCAGCTACACCATCTATGAAAAGAAGGATTCGCAAACACAGCCTTCCGCTTTGAAGAAGTTGACTTACCAGCTGGATAACGGCGAGGTCAAGTTAATGAATGAAGAAAAACAATCTTTGGACTTTGGTTACGTGCATACGCTTTCGGGTGGAGGAACTGAGCCGCAGACCTGTCAAGATGTCGCGAAAGATGCGGATGTGGAATGCGGAAGCAACCCGTCCGATGGGAATATTGCGAAGCTACTCACAAAGTATGCCGTGAAATATGATATTCCGCCGGAAATCGTAAAGGCTATTGCGTGGGATGAAAGCAAGTGGAAACAGTATTGGGAAGATACCGTTTCGGGTGCCAACCCTTGCCAGAAGCATGTTGAAGGTCATGTCGTTGTCAGCTATGACTGTACCTATCGCCCGGATCGTCCCGGTTTGGGCATTATGCAGGTGACAAGTTATGATCCGGACAATACGGAGTACGTCAATCAACTCAAAAGCAGTATCGAGTTCAATATTCAAGAGGGCGTACAAATTCTGGCCAACAAATGGAACTATTCAAATGGCGGAACGATTCCCGAAGTCAACAATAATGATAGGGAAGTTCTCGAAAACTGGTATTTTGCGATCATGGCTTATAACGGGATTTCAAAGAAAAATGATCCTACTGAATCCAATAACACCTATCAAGAGAAAGTCTATAGTTTCATAGAAGACCATTCTCTTATTGAGATTCCGGAATTCCCTGTGAATAAATTGGATACCTATTATAAAGATGGCAGTACATTAATTCACTTTAAACATAGGCAAATTGACATTTCTGGACCGTTTCATCTAAGTAAACATTTCTTTAGTGCCGGGGAAAGCGTTGTTACTACAAATAAGAACGGAGTAGTCAATTTCCGCAGTCAACCGAAAATAGCAGACAACATCGTCGACTCGTTGTCCCCGAATACAAAATTAACAATTATCGGTGGCCGGATTCCAAGCCCGAATAAATTTAATCACTTTGTCTGGTATCATGCCCAGTTGGCGGATGGGACAAAAGGCTATATTTATTCCAGCGATCTGGACCAGATTGTGGAGTTATACGGAAAGAAGGCCAAAACGAGATATGGGACAAGTGTTGATATTTCCCAGTACGGTTGGCCGAATGGTTCCAACGTTGTAGTTCTGGCCCGCGGGGACTTACCGCCTGATGCGTTGGCTGGAAGTGTCCTGGCTAAGAAATATAATGCGCCGATCTTGTTGACCAAACCTGATCACTTGCCTCAGGTTGTGGAAGACGAAATGGATCGACTTAAGCCTTCGACCGTGTATTTGTTGGGCGGCCCTAATGCAGCGATTCTCCCGGGGATCGAGAATAAGTTGGAGGGCAAGGGCTATGTCAATAAAGTCGTACGGTTAGCAGGCAATACCCGTTACGAAACAGCCATCAAAATTGCACGTGCTGTCGATGACGGGCAAACGAATCAACTGATTATCGCTTCGGGTAATGAACATTCCCCGGATGCCTTGTCTGCTTCATCTTATGCAGCGGCTCAGCAAATTCCGATTCTGCTGACCAAAGAAGATGAATTGAGTGATGAAGTCAAACAATATATTAAAGATATTAGCGATCAAATCTCGAAAACCTGGATTATTGGTGGACCTGGAGCTGTTTCTGACCATATCCGAGATCAACTGAAGAATCTTGGGAATTTCGGGATTGAAAGGGTAGCCGGCAACAGCCGTTTCTCAACAAGCGTTGCTGTCGCCAATCGTTTTGATTTCAATCACGGAAGAGTATTCTTCGCTAGAGGCCAGCATAGCGTTGGCAGCGATAAAATTATGTATATCGATGCCTTGTCCGGTGCGCCATTGGCCGCAAGGTATAATGCTCCCATCCTTTTGACCCGGTATGATGAAATTCCGGATTCGGTTGGAAGCTGGTTAAAGAATGATGGAAACAGTGAACCTCGCATCTTTTATTTGGGCGGGTCCAATGGGGCGATCAGCAAAGATGTCAGAAGCACGATTCAAAGCTATCTTTACGGGCTGCCTCAATAAAGCTTTCCAGGAAGTCCTCGGTCCTTCAAGGGTCCGAGGGCTTTTTCTATCGTTGAACCTATGCAAGTTCCGTTGAATCGTTTAAAATAGTGGAATGGGCTAAATGTGAGCCGTTTCGACACGGCTCATTTATTTCGAAGCTCTTCATCATTCGATCCCAGGTTTAAATGGGATCAGTATGACAATGAAAGAAGGAAGAAAGTTGAAATCGAAACTCGGATTGGCCAGTCTTTTATTTATTGGGGCCACTTTATTATTGAAAATTTCAGGCTTGCTCCGGGATATGGTGATTGCCTATTTCTTCGGTGATAGTTACGAAGCGGGCGCTTATCTGGCCGCCTTTGTGATTCCGAATATGTTCATTCTGTTTATGATGACCGGGATGAAGAATGCGCTGGTTCCTTCCTATATTGAAGCCGTTCAAAAGGAACGCGGTCGCTATCATCTTGGCCAGGTCTTTAAAGGCACTCTTCTGATTAGCCTGGCGGTAGCCGTTATCGGAGCAGGGCTTGCTCCGCAATATATTCCGCTTCTGTACCCTGACTTCGGGCCGGAAGCGACTGAAATCGCCATCGGCGTGGCTGTTCTTTATTTTGCCGCGATTTTGTTTGTCGGTATGAATGCGGTGCTTGAAGGTTATTTCGATGCAGAGAATCGTTTCGCGTTGTCTGCCGTTTCGCAAATTATTGTAGTATTGAGTGTTATTGGCGGGGCTTTCTTGTTCGCCGATCAAATCGGTCCCTATTCATTGGCAGCCGGGTATTTGGTCGGGACCATAATTTCCTTGTTGTTTAAGTGGATTCTCGTTGCCCCGAAGAAAGCGGTAGCCCTCAAGGGTAAATTAAGTTGGTTGGAGATCAAGGATTTCTACATTATTTTTATACCAGTCGGTTTAACCGTCGCGGTTGGGCAAATCAATTTAATGATCGATAACATCTTTGCCAGTTATTTCTCAGGAAGTGTTGTTACCTATATTAATTACGCGAAGAACCTTGTTCATTTTCCGCAAATGATTTTCGGAGTCACGATCGGACTTATCATTTTTCCGTTCATTTCGAAAGCGATGTCGAACAATGACCAGCCATTGTTTAAACGGGGGATCGAACAGGGGTTAACGACAATGTTCTTCATTCTCCTGCCGTCGGTCATTGGAATGATGGTGCTTATGCCGAATATCATTCAGATGTTGTACGAGCGCGGGGCGTTTGATCACCAGGCGACACTGGCAACTAGTGAGGTAGCCTATTATTATTTCGGTTCAGTGATCTTTTTCAGCCTTCATAACGTAATCAATAAAGGGTTTTATTCCTTGAAAAAAGGATATATTATTATGATTGTCGGCGGTTTTGCGATATTGTTGAAGCTGGTATTGAACTACTGGTTTACGGAGTGGATCGGCTACCGTGGGATTCCTTTGTCTTCTTCTGTCATGGCCTTCTTCTACGTTGGGACTTGTTTTGTGATCTTCGTAAGACTGGTCAAAGGGCTGGATCTAGGGAAGATTGCTCTGGAGTTTGGAAAGGTGATTCTCGCTGTAATGATCATGACGGCTTTCATCTGGTGGATCAGGCCTTACACTTCGTCATTTGGCAATCTTATTCATATTCTGCTGGCAGCTGTGGCCGGAGCCGTTGTCTACGGGATTTGCGCGTTTATCCTGAGGGTTGAAGCGTTGTCGATTATCCTGCAAAAGTTTGTCCGCAAACCATAAAGGGGAATGTCTGAATGGGTACCAAGCAATTGTTGATGGATCTAAGTAAACCGATTAACTTGCCGCTTACGCGAATAATACTAAGGAAACATTATCGGAGTTCCAAGTCCCCGGCGGATCTTAAGAATGTCCAGCGTGTGTTGGTGTTGGCTCCTCATATGGATGATGAGACGATTGGCCTTGGAGGGACGATCAGGAAACATGCCGATGCCGGTGCGGAAGTGCACTGTGCCTTTGTCACGGATGGGTCGGGTAGCGTCAGTTCGCTTGATAAAAAAACCTTAACCGAGGCGCGAAGGGCTGAGATCAGCAAAGTGAAGGACATTCTCGGTATTTCGGCAATCCACTACATGGATTTGCCTGATGGCGGCGTCCAAAGTCATCCCGATTCCCAGAGGAAATTGCTTGAACTCTTACATTCCGTAAGACCCGAGTTGATTTATTGCCCGCCTTTTGTCGATTGCCATCCAGATCATACGGCGACGGCTGAAATTCTGTCGGATACTTTAAAACAGTGGGACGTTGAAAACTGTACTGTTCGTTTATATGAGGTGAATTGTCCGATTCCGCCGGAAGAGATCAATTGTGTGATCGATATTACCGATGAATTTGCGGCAAAGAAAAGGGCGATTGAAGTATTCAAATCGCAAGCCATCGCTTTTGACGGGTTTCTCGAATTAAACAGGATGAAAGCCCAGTTGGTTCGTGATCAAGCTGTTGAATCGGCTGAAGGCTTCATAGAAGTTCCTGCGAATCAATATGTCGAGCAATTCGACCGACTGGCCGCACATCATCACCCATATCCGAGATTGTTTAAACAAGCTAATCGGACGGACACACTATTATGGGCAGTATTGCAAAATTACGGCCGAAAGAAAGATATCTACAAGCAGAGGTTATAGATGTTCAAGCGCAATGAGTTATATACTAGAAACAGAAATGTGGATGATATTGTGGAGGGAAGGGACAACACCATGAATTTGAGTTTCAATAAGCTGATCTTCCTGCCGGCGGCTTTTGCGGCGCTGATGGTAGGGATCATTTTCCCTAATTTATTTGTCGGACTCCTGATTACATTGGGATTCGGCCTTTATGGGCTGTATAAGCCGAAGAACGCACTGATTTTATTATTTCTATATTTCCCTATTCGACCGTTCCTTTTGGAATTCAATCCTTCTTTAAAAGGGGTCGGAGACATCATTATTCTCTTTGTTCTTTTGAAGGTTCTATACGAAAATCGCCGGGATTGGAGGCATTTGCTCAGTTTCCGCTGGTTTGAATTGGCCTTCTTCGCGTTTTGTGTGCTGGGGGCGGTTTCCGCACTCTTTACAGGGGTTTCTCCTGTTGCGATTGTCTTCCAGATTCGCGCTTTTCTTTTATTATATTTCGTTTATTACATAGCCAGAAGGATGGAGATCACGAAAGAGGATGTCGCGAAGCTGCTGTGGACGGTGTTTCTCGTCGCGATGATGATTTGTATACACGGTTTGATTGAGAAGCTGTCGCTTCGTGGATTGCTTCTTCCGCAGTCATGGGAGAACCGACCGTTGTCCGCCAAGAACAGGATTCGTATCTACGGGATGATCGGCAACCCGAATATGCTCGCGTTCTATTTGTCCTTTTGTTTTATTTCCATCATGTATTTAAGGAAGTTCTTGTCCGGTAAATGGTTCTGGGTTATGAATTGCGGGATTGTGCTCTTGTTGAGTGTTTGGTTTATGACGTATTCGCGCGGGACCTGGATCGCTTTTGTAATTGCTATGGCGATTTATATGGTATTGACTCGAAATTGGCGGGTGCTCAGGACATATGTGATTTCCCTGGCCGTGGCGATCGTGGTAATCAGTCTTCCGGTCAATCTCATTACGAATATGATTGAACACACGGATTTTGGGCAGCGGCAGCGCCAGATTCAAAGCCAATTCGATGAAAGCCAAGGCAGCTTCACCGGAAGGATCACCGGCACCTTTGATTCGTCTTTTGTAGAAGGAAGCATGCGTTCCGGACGTCTGTATATTATTACAAAAGGATTTGAGATCTTTCCCGATCATCCTGTAATCGGTACGGGTTTCGGGACTTTCGGAGATTCCGCGACACTAAGTTACGGTTCCCCGATTTACGATGACTATGGCATCGAAAGGGAATTCTTTTCTGATAACCAATACATCCAGGTTATTGTGCAAACTGGTGTGATCGGTGTGATTTTGATAGCTGTCTTTTTGCTGAACATGTTGTTTAACATTTGGAAGAAAAGGAAGATGAGTCCGCTTGGACCGGTGTTGGTGAGTGTTTTGCTTGGCGCTTATGTCGCAGGGAATTATTACAATGTTTGGGAGTACGATATTTTCTCGCTTTTTTACTTCGCAATGCTCGGGTATTTGCTTAATTTCAAGTTCTCCAAGAATGTCGAATTGTAGATGAGCCGGGACTATGGCAGGATTTTGACGAAAAATGCCTCTCATGATGTGGAAGAAACCGGGTGAATGCTATAAAATAAAGGATGGACCTAGATAAAAATGCAAAGTGCAGTGTAGCATAGAAAGGGGATTAATCGGTGAAAATTCGTAAAGCAGTCATCCCGGCGGCGGGCCTGGGAACCCGTTTTCTTCCGGCAACGAAGGCGCAACCGAAAGAAATGTTGCCGATTGTCGATAAACCAACCATCCAGTATATTGTCGAAGAGGCTGTCGCGTCCGGCATTGAGGATGTCTTGATTATAACCGGCCGGGGGAAACGGGCCATTGAGGATCATTTCGATCGGATGGCGGAATTGGAGCAGCAGCTTGAAAAGAAGAACAAGCTCGATTTGCTTGAAACGGTGAGGAAGAGCAATAATATGGTCGATATTCATTATATTCGACAGAAGACCCCTGCGGGATTGGGGCATGCGGTATATTGTGCCCGAAAGTTTATCGGGGACGAGCCCTTTGCTGTCCTTCTTGGTGATGACATTGTGCAGAATGAGGGAAAACCGTGCCTGAAGCAGATGATTGAGTTGTACGATCAGTATGAAGCGCCTGTAATCGGTGTTCAGTCTGTCCCGGACGACCAGGTTCATCGGTACGGAATTGTCGAATATGACAGTTATGCCGATCATACCTACAAGGTTAAGAATCTTGTTGAGAAACCGGCACGGGAACAGGCTCCTTCCAATATTGCGATTATGGGACGTTATATTCTGACACCGGATATTTTCCAGGTTCTCGCGGAGACCGCACCTGGAAGAGGCGGGGAAATCCAATTGACGGATGCTTTGCAAACGCTGAGCCGAAACAGGGATGTGCTGGCTTACGAATTTCAAGGGAAACGTTACGATGTCGGAGAGAAGTTCGGCTTCATCAAGACGATGATTGAATTTGCCCTCGACAGGGACGATCTCCGTGAAGATATGGAAGAATACTTAATTGAATTGGCCAAGACGCGGTTTAAAGGCAAGATTGAAATCTTCTAAGTCCGTGGAAGCCTGGTTTTGCCTAATCTTGGACTATTGACCTGGCTTTATCAATTGTTAAAGGTCATGTGTTTTGAATAAGGAGAAACAAATGAAACAACGTCAGGTTCTTGTCTTGAGTAATTTATACCCCGGGAGGATCTCCGCGACATTCGGGATTTTCGTGAAAAATCAGGTAGAGGCGCTGAGAAAGAAAGGGCTTCATGTGGCGGTTGCCGCTGTTAAAGATCCGAGGATCGGGAAAGTCTACGTGTTGAAAAAGTATTTGCTGTGGGCTTTGCACGTCATGTTTCAATTCCTTCTGAAAGGCAGGAGGTACGACGTTGTCCACGCTCACTACGTTTTCCCGACGGGGCTGTTTGCCTTATGGTTCAAGCGGGTGTTCGGTACGCGCATGATCGTAACGGCGCATGGCGGAGACATCGATAAAATGGCGAGGAAGACAGGCTGGATTCGAAAACTGACGGGTAGCATTCTGAATGAGGCAGATTCCGTGATCGCGGTCGGAGAAGGGCTGAAGCGGGATATTGTGGAGCAGTTCGGAGTCTCGGAAGCGAAAGTTTCCGTTATTAACATGGGGGTGAACCGTGAGGTTTTCACGCCCATAGATCAGCATGATGCCCGGAGTAAGACTTCCGTTGATCAAGAGGTTCCTCTTGTCCTTTATGTCGGCAACATTCTCAAGCAAAAAGGCCTGGATGAGTTGATATTGGCTTTTGAACAGCTGAAGAAAACCTTTCCTGAAGCTGAATTGCATCTGCTTGGCGCTCCTAAGGATCCTCAGTATCAGGCTGGCCTGGAAAGACAGGCGGCGGAACGGGAAATCGGAGGCGTCCATTTTCATGGCGCCAGACCACAGGCGGAAGTGGCAGTTTGGCTGGCGGCGGCTGATGTGTTGGCGCTGCCTTCCTACATAGAAGGTTTCGGTCTGGTGGCACTTGAAGCGATGTCGTGTCATACGCCTGTAGTAGGGAGCGAGGTTGGCGGCCTCACCCATTTGCTGAGTGACAACTGCGGAATCCCGGTTCAACCAAAGAATGTTTCGTCTCTTTCTCAAGGGTTGTCGGATGTTCTTAGCGACCGTCATCTTCAAGAGTCGTTAGTCAGGAACGGAGAACATAGGGCACAAATGAACGATCAGAATCGGATGATTGACCGGATTTATGATTTATATTTCCCAACGAAGGTGAAAATAGATGAAGGATAAAAAATTGCTGTTGATTTCCTCGATAGGCGGGCATCTGACTCAGTTGCTCCAGCTTGAACCCTTGTTCAAGGATTATCGTTATCATATTGTCACGGAGAACTCTGAGATCACAAAAGAACTGGGGCAGAAATATCCGATGTCCTTCCTGGTCTATGGGGCAAGGAATTATCCATTTCGTTATTTATTCAAGTTTACCTATAACATTTTCAAGTCCTTCTATTTGTTTCTTCGGGAACGGCCTGATGTTGTCATTACAACAGGTGTACATACAGCGGTGCCAATGTGTTATATCGCGAAACTTTTCCGGAAGAAAATCGTATTCATTGAAAGCTTTGCCAAATCGCAAAGCCCTACGATGGCAGGGAAATTGGTTTATCCGATTGCCGATTTGTTCATTGTTCAGTGGGAGACCATGAAGGAATATTATCCGAACGCGGTGTACGGAGGGTCGATCTATTGATACTGGTTGTGCTGGGCACTCACGAGCTTCCTTTTACAAGAATGTTAAAGGAAATCGAGAAATGTAAACAAAACGGAATCGTGGAAGATGACATATTCGTTCAATTGGGGCATACTCCCTTTCATAGTGAGGTCATGAATCTGGTGAAGTTTGTGAGTTATGAGGAAATGGACCGCTTATATGATAAGGCGCGCTTGATTCTGACACACGGTGGAACCGGATCGATTATTTCAGGATTGAAGAAAGGAAAGAAGATCATCGCCGCCGCCAGGTTGAAGAAATATGGCGAGCATAATGATGACCACCAGCTTGAGCTGATCAATCAGTTTGTCAATGCGAATTATATTCTTGAGTGGCGGGAGGAAGAGCCGTTGGCCGATGTGATCCGAGAAGTGGAAGATTTCACACCGGAGCCTTTTCAGTCGGGCAAAGAAGAGATGGTCCGGCTGTTACGCGACTTCATTGAGAAAGATTAGCGACAGTACAGAAAAAGGTTGTGAAGACATGAAGATTATGATGGCCGGTACCGGTTATGTCGGTTTGGTATCCGGGACTTGCTTTGCCGAGTCCGGGAACGATGTGATTTGTGTGGACAATCAAAAGGAAAAGGTTGAAATGTTGAATCGAGGGGAAATCCCCATTTATGAGCCCGAGTTACAAGAACTGGTATTGAAAAATGCCGATGAAGGCCGCTTGTCTTTTACAACCGATATGAGGGCCTCGGCTGCATGGGCGGATGTGATTTTCATCGCGGTTGGTACTCCGGCTTCAGAAGATGGTTCCGCAGATTTATCCTATGTCTATAACGTAGCGAAAGAGATCGCTTCAGCTATCGGGGACTCCTATACCATTGTTGTCAATAAATCAACAGTTCCGATAGGGACTGCTGAAAAAGTGGCGAGCCTGATAAAAGAAGAAAATGCCGAGGCGAATATTGATGTTTGCTCGGTGCCTGAATTCTTGCGTGAAGGTTCGGCTGTGCACGATACTTTCCATCCCGACCGAACTGTAATCGGAGCTCCGACAGAAAAGGCTTGCCAGAAATTAAGGGACTTGCATGAGCCTTTTGCGAATCACTTCGTCATTACAGATGTCAGAAGCGCCGAGATGATTAAATATGCTTCAAACGCGTTTCTGGCAACGAAGATCTCGTTTATCAATGAAATCGCCAATATTTGTGATGCCAACGGAGCGGATGTAGACGCTGTCGCTACCGGAATGGGGCTGGATCATCGAATCGGCCCTAAATTCCTTAATCCCGGGATTGGTTATGGCGGCTCCTGTTTTCCAAAGGACATCAGAGCGTTGATTCATATGGCTGAAATTTATCATTACCATCCCAAGGTTTTGCGGGCGGTCGAGGAAGTGAATGAGCAGCAAGGAATGCGAATCATCGAGCATCTCGACCAAATATACGAAAATGATTTGTCGGGAAGGACAGTCGCTGTCTTCGGCCTTGCCTTCAAGCCGAACACGAATGATATGCGGGATGCCCCCTCGATCAAAATCATCCGTGAATTGTTGCGGAGAGAGGCTAAGGTGAAAGCTTATGATCCCGTAGTCGGTGAAGAAGGGAAAGCGATCATCTCTGAGGAAATTGAATTGAGCGAATCCTCCTTTGAAGCAATGGATGGCGCGGATGTTCTGGTGATTGTAACGGAATGGCCGGAATTTAAAGAGTTGCCGTTATCCGAAGTCAAAAGCCGTTTGAACGCGCCGGTAGTCATCGACGGCCGGAACGTGTTCGATCCGAAGGAAATGAAGAAGTACGGCTTCATTTACCGGGGAATCGGACGTAAATAAAAAAATTGATCTTAGGGTGAAACTTTCGGTCAATCGACTTCGTCTAATAAGCGAATGTATGGCTGTTCCGATTTTGTCATATTTTTTTTCGGAAACCTCTTCCCATAGGCCAATGATTAAGGTAGAATATGTTGGAATGAGGAATGTACCGGTTTTCTGGGAATCCATCCCCTTCTTTCAGAGCTTGTTGTCGAATGTTATATCAGCGAGTTGTTGAAAACAAGGGAAATCGGTAGAAGAATGATAGATAGATTGATAGAATCAACGTTATTGTGGATTTGGAGGTGCCTCCATGGTTGTACAAGGACTCATAACTTTCATAGCTGCTGTCGCCGTAACATTTATTATTACACCCATAGTGATTGATATCGCTTATCAGCTTGGCATTGTGGATCGTCCGGAAAGCCGGCGTGTTCATAAGAAGATCATGCCGAGAGCCGGAGGGCTTTCGATTATTTTCGGATTTTCGGTCGCTTTCATCATTGCCGCTCAATTTGTGGATTTGTCATTCGGCATATTGGCAGCAGGTTTCATTGTTGGATTAACCGGATTCCTGGATGACAAATTTCAACTTGGGCCATTGAGCAAAATCGCGGGTCAGTTAGCGGGAGTCACCATCCTGGTTGCAAGCGGCACTCATATTGATTTCTTAACTGTTCCTTTTACCGATACCTTTATTGCAATCCCATTGTGGATCAGCATTCCAATTACTTTCATCTGGGTGATCGGTGTGACAAACGCTGTGAACTTAATTGACGGCCTTGACGGTCTCGCCAGCGGTGTCTCGATGATCGCTTCCATAACGATTCTGATTATGGCTGTGATTATGGGCAATATCGTGGTTATCTTCCTGGCCACTGCCCTGATCGGAAGTATTCTTGGCTTTCTTTATTTCAATTTCCATCCGGCCAAGATCTTTATGGGAGATACCGGGTCATTGTTTCTCGGCTTTATCCTTGCCGTTATTTCGTTAATGGGATTCAAGCAGGTAACGACCGTTTCCTTGTTTATTCCGTTTATCGTGCTTGGTGTCCCGCTTACGGATACATTCATGGCTATCATCCGCCGCATCTTGAATAACCAAAGAATCACGGATGCGGACAAGAGCCACTTGCACCACAAGTTACTGGACCATGGCTACAGCCATACTCAGACGGTCTTTATCATATACGGAATCGCGATGCTTTTCGGTACGACAGCCGTGATTTTCTCGCAATCCAATTTGTTCGGCGCTACCGTCATTTCGATCCTGTTGTTTGTGTTTATCGAATTGTTGGTTGAAAGATTTTCCTTAATAAACAAGACGTATCGTCCGTTATTGAATACGGCAGGTAAAATCATTAGGTATTCGGTCAATCGAAAGAGCCGATTGTAAGCCGTGAATATATGAGTTTGCCCGGCCCATTCGAAAGAGAATGGGCCTTAGCTATTGCAAGAATGAAGATTGTATAGTGGGATGGCCGAATCCGCAAAGTATGGTTAGGCTTGTCCTGGAAAATGAAGTTTGTGATATGATGAGCATGAAGCATAGAAGGTTATTGTTTCAGCGGAGGGATCGACATTTATGGAGACCAGATCCAGCAGAAGGAAGACGAGGAAAACGAGAAGTTGGGTAAAGTGGACCGCGGGACTTATTATATTTTGTGCCGTATTGGTGCTGGGTTTTGGCGGTTATCTGTTCTTTCAGGCTTATCAAGCTGCGAAAAGCTCTTATCAACCGATTGACCGGCCGGAGCATAAGTCTCAGTTGAGGGAGACGGTTCCTACCATCGGACAGGACCCGATTTCGATATTGCTGATGGGGATCGAAGATTACTCCACGGACGGGGAGAACGGCAGGGCGGATACGCTGATTGTCGTTACCTTGAATCCCGATACAGATGAAATGACCATGGTCAGTGTTCCAAGGGACACCAAAGTCGAAATCGACGAGATCCCGAAATGGGAAGGTACGCATAAGATCAATTCCGCTTACACCTATGGAGCGATTTCCGGCTACGGTGCGAATAAGTTGGCGATCCAGAAGGTGGAAGAGCTGCTTGAAGTACCGATTGATGAGTATGTGGCCGTTGACTTCAAGGGATTTGTGGAAGTTGTGAACGCCCTTGGCGGTGTTACTGTTGATATAAAATATGGGTTCTGGGAAGAAAATATTTTCAATCACGATAAGAAAATTTACTTCGAAAAAGGCACGAGCCATTTGAACGGTGAAGAGGCATTGGCTTTCGTTCGAATGAGGAAACGGGATGTCAATACCGTGTATTCCCGGATGGAGAGACAGCGCCAATTTCTGAAGTCGGCACTGGACCAGGCGATTTCGGCAGGAACGGTCTTCAAAATTGATGAGATTGGGGATATTCTCGGCGAACATGTGGAAACGAGCTTGACGCCGTCGGAAATTTATTCCCTTGAGAAGGTTTACTCTTCGATGGATCCGTCTTCGATCAGGACGTTGAAGATTGAGGGAGCGGATAAGCGAATTCCGACAGGTACGGGGCCGTATTACTTCATCCCCGACGAGGATAGCTTGAGTACCATTACAGAGAAACTGAAGAAGTCCCTGGGGTTGGAAACGGACACTTCAAGTTCAGAAGAGGGATCGACTGATAACTCTTCTGAGGAGACAACAGAAAGTGACAATGGAACCAGTGATACAGAAGGGTAAAAGGCGAGAGCCTTTGCCCTTTTTTTGTTGGATTGGCCGTTTTTCACGGTCTTTTCGACGTTGCCATTACCGCTATCAGTCTGCGGACCGTGTCAAGGATCGGTTTGCGCCTGTGGTTCAGGATCCCGATCAGTTCCGCTATGAATTGCATCATCAACAAAAGAAGACCCGCAATGATCAGTGATCCCCAAAGGAAAGATTTAGAGAAAATTATCGCTGACGCGCTGCAAAAGATGCTAATGGCGTATATGATCAGAACCGTGATTTTGTGATTGAAGCCTGCCGCCAATAAGCGGTGGTGCAGATGTTGTTTATCCGGTTTGAAAAGGTGCTGTTTGTTCAGGATCCGGCGAATGATGGCAAAGAAAGTGTCGAAGATCGGGACGGCCAGGATCATGATCGGGATGATCAAGGAGAATAGGGTCAGGCTCTTGAACAAACCGGTGATGGAGATGACAGCGATGGTGTAACCAATGAACAACGAACCGCTGTCGCCCATGAAAATGCGCGCCGGATGGAAGTTGAACAGAAGAAATCCGACGGTTCCGCCAAGGAGGATGACTGTTAAAGCAATGACGAGCGCCTGTTGATTTAAGATAGCCATGATGAGCAAGGAAGACAGGGCGATTGAAGACACACCGGTCGCCAGACCGTCGAGTCCATCGATCAGGTTGATGGCGTTTGTGATCGCGATAATCCAGAAAATCGTGATCGGGTAACAGGCCCAGCCGAATTCTATGTAACCGATGAACGGGATGTTGACGTATTCGATAAGAGGGCCGGTGGTGACAAGGATGGTCGCCGAAGCGAATTGGGCGGCGAGCTTCGTTTTGGCGGAAAGCCCGAACTTATCGTCCAGTACGCCGGTCAGGACGATGATGGAAGCGCCGGCCAGGAAAGCGGGCATGTATGGAGAGTGAGGATGCAAATAGAGGAAACCCGCCGTGAATCCGAAAACAATGGAGACGCCGCCGAGTCTTGGCATTAAGGTTGTATGCATTTTACGGGCGTTGGGCCTGTCTACGATTCGAAATTGCATGGCTATCCCTTTGATGATGGGGACAGACAGAATGGTTGCCAGGAAAGCCATTCCGAATCCGGCCGCATAGGTTTCAAAAGAGTACATGATCAAGACCTTCTTCGTTTCAAAGCGTTCTTCTCTTCCTTAGCATGGACAATTCAACGGAAAAACATGATGATTATCCGTTGTTTGTTCCAATGTCTCTCTCCAAATAGGTGGTGCCGTTCTCCTCAATCTGTCCCTGGCCGCCCGTCAGATTGGTGATCCATTCCGTAAAGGTGCGTTTTTGCGCTTCTGGTACATAGACTGTCATCTCCACTTTTCCGAGGTAGTCGATGTTCTTGATCTCATAAGCCGCGGTCCGCAGTTCATTCTCGATTTTGCCGAGCCATGTGTAATCGATTGTGACTTTCATCATCTCCATAAGATCACAACGCACAATTCCGGCGGCGTTAAGTCCTTCCGTTACAGCGCTTCCGTAAGCGCGAATGAGCCCCCCGGCTCCCAGCTTGATTCCGCCGAAATAGCGGGTTACGACGACCACAGTGTCTTTCAAGCTTCTCTTTTTCAAAACTTCAAGCATCGGAACTCCTGCTGTTCCGCTCGGTTCACCGTCATCATTCGCCTTCTGGATGTGATCTTGTTCACCGATCATGTAGGCGGAACAATTGTGGTTGGCGCCATGGTTTTCTTTTTTGATTTCATTAATGAATGATTGCGCGTCCTGCTCGTTCTCAGCTCTGGTGACCGCAGCGATAAATCGGGATTTCTGGATAACTATGGTGTGCCTGGCCGGTCTTTTTACTGTATAATACGAAGAAAGCATGTTTTTCCTCCATTCTGAGGGAATTAAATAAACGTTTGTTTAACTTTTCTTGCTAAAGCTTCGGTCCTTCTGTTTCAAT
Source organism: Caryophanales bacterium (assembly GCA_035776675.1). GTDB lineage: Bacteria > Bacillota > Bacilli > Bacillales > DASSOY01 > DASSOY01. Next base: position 1,848 of record DASTWO010000157.1, on the reverse strand, counting down.
GTGGTTAAATTTTCATGTGCAAGGTCACAAAAGGGCGGTCCGCTACGAAGATTATAACTTAAGGAGTTTGCGTTGCAAATCTCGTCCTTTTTTTATAGGCCGATTTTACCACTGTTTTGTCGGAACAGCTGGAAAATACGGTTCTGGGGACCCCTCCCTCTTGTGTCGGAAGGACTTATGGCTTATTTTATAAAATAGGTAAACCGGGTCTGGTGAAAGATTCACTATGTCCGATAAGATTAATGTGGGGGAGTTTCTATGTCGTCAACGCGACTGAACCAATTGGATGTGAAGATGCTGGATGACATTTTGACGAATATCATGGAAACTGTGACGAACAGCAAGAACGACATATTCGAGATCGGGGAGCAATCCCGGGAAGAATGTGAAGCCCTCTTGAAAGAGTTGGAAGATCTGAATGAACGCGCGGCCGAGACCGGGGAAACCCGGGGCCGCCTTGAGGAAGATGCGGAGGTGGCGCGGCGGAGCCTTGCGAAGGCGGATTCAGACAGCGAGAGCCGCGATGAGAGGGAGATCCAGGTGGCCCGCGAGCGGGTCAAGCAGGTGCAGGCGGAGTTAGCCGCGAAGCGGGAGGAGAGCCGAAGGCTGAAGGAGAAGCGCGACGATTTGGAGCGGAAGCTGACGGGGCTGAGGGAGACCGTGCAGCGGTCGGAGACGCTGGCCGGGCAGATGTCCGTCGTGCTGGGCTATATGAATGGCGACCTGAGGCAGGTCGGCGAGATGGTCGAGGACGCGCGGAAGAAGCAGGCGTTTGGGCTGAGAGTGATCGAGGCGCAGGAAGAGGAGAGGCGCAGGCTGTCGAGGGAGATTCACGACGGGCCGGCGCAGACGCTCGCGCATGTGCTGCTGGGCTCGGAGCTTGTGGAGAAGATGCAGAAAGAGAAAGGGCCGGAAGCGGCGGCAGAGGAGTTCGATCATCTCAGGAAGATGATTCGGCAGGCCTTGTACGATGTGAGGCGGATCATTTATGATCTGCGGCCGATGACGTTGGATGATCTTGGTCTTGTTCCGACATTGGAGAAGTATTTGTATCGTGTGGAGGATGAGGAAAAGGTCGGCCTTTCTTTCCAGCAGGTCGGAGAGCCGGGGCGTTTACCGCCGAAGATGGAGGCCGCATTATTCCGGATGGTGCAGGAAGCTGTGCAAAACGGCTGTAAGCATGCGAATGCGGAGGAAATCCGGGTGAGGATGGATTTCAGCGGAAGTGCCGTTCTGTTGTTGATTCGGGACGATGGGAAAGGATTCGATCCCGGTGAGGAGAAGAAAGGCGCATTCGGCATGATGGGCATGAGGGAACGAGTGGACTTGTTAGAAGGAGAAATTTCAATCGAGTCCGCGGCAGGACAAGGAACCGCTATCATGATTCAAATTCCAGTCCATAACCAGGGGGATGTCAGATGGCAAAATTCAATCAGGTAAAGGTTACTAGAATCGTAGTTATCGATGATCATCGTTTATTTCGTGAAGGAGTCCGGCGCATTTTGGAGATGGTCGATGATTTCCAGGTAGTCGACGAGGGAGAGGACGGCAAGGAAGTCGAAGCAATCGTCAAAGTGCATGAACCTGATGTTGTGTTAATGGACATTAACATGCCAGGCATTAATGGCGTTGAGGCGACTCGACGTTTGATGGATATTTCTCCACATACGAAGGTCATTATTTTATCCATTCATGATGACGAGACCTATGTCACTCACGCTTTACGGTCGGGAGCTTCCGGTTATTTGTTGAAAGAAATGGATTCGGATTCTCTTGTCGAAGCTGTTCGCGTGGTTTCTGAAGGCGGTGCCTACATACATCCGAAGGTTACACATAATTTGATCAACG
>DASTWO010000156.1:0-18978 GCA_035776675.1 Caryophanales bacterium | reverse complement strand
GCGGCCAGGCCGAATAAATGAAAAACAATTGCACGAGCGGCGGGGTGCTGCGAATGAAATTCATAACGAAAATAACAAGCCAGTTTAACGGTTTAAAAGGGATTCGTCTCACCACTGTCCAAACGATCCCAAACAATAAAGCAAAGATAAAACAGGCAACCGTTAACCACAGCACTGTCCAAACCCCTGATAAAATGAGTGGAAATACATCAAATGCAGTGCTCCAAGTCCAAGTGCTCATTCACTGGCCACCCCCTTTGATGCCATACGTTCAAACCATTTTGTTAACCCAATAAGAGGGAGCGCGACAATGAAGTAAACGACAAGCAACATAATATAAAGCGGAATTTTCGCTGAAATATGTGTGATGGCAAAAGAATGTGCTTGATAGGTCATATCCGCCAACGTGATAAAATACACAAGGGACGTTGCCTTTAGCATTTGAATTGCATAATTACCGAATTCAGGCAACATCATTCGGACCGCCTGTGGAAAAACGACAAGGCGCATTCTTTGCCACCTTGACATGTTCAAAGCGGTTGAAGCTTCATATTGGCCTTTCGGAACTGCCAATATAGAACCGCGGACAACTTCTGACATATAAGCCACATAGTTCAGTCCAATGCCAAGGATAGCGGCCATCATCGCGGACTGGAAAGGGGTTAAATCAAGGCCCAATAGGCCGGGTAAAACAAAATAAAACCAAAACAATTGCACAACCAGTGAGGTTCCTCGGAAAATTTCCACATAAATCGCCGTGAATTTGCTGACAAACGGATTTTTGGAAATTCGCCCGAATCCGGCGACAAAGGCTACAAAATAACCGATCACTATTGCGCCGAGCAAAACCGATATAGTGATGTCGAAACCTTCCAATATAATGGGTAGAACCTCTGCATAATCGCTAATTCCAATCACCCTTTCATCGGAGAATCAGCTTGTTTTCTTAATTGGAAAAACGGGCACCCGCGAGCGGGTGCCCGTCCCAATCTCTCTTAACCCTGGCAAAGTTCCTTCGTTGTAGGGTCTTCTCCTGGTTTATACAGATTGTTTTCGCCCCACAAAGGAAGTTCGTCGCTCAAGATAATCTCCTTAATTTTTCCTTCTTTATATAACTTATCCAAAACCTCATTATATTTCTTGCGTAATTCGTCCGCATCCTTGTTAAATCCGGCAGCACCGTAACTTGGTACGCCCTCAACATCAGGTTGCTCAAAGTCCTTAACGAACTCTAAAGCATCTCCTTCTGAAGATCTTACTGTTTTCTTAACAGTCAATGCGGTCGCCGTAGTAACTGCGGCACGCCCTGTCTTAACAGCGGAAAATCCGGCAGCAACGTTCGGAACAATCTTCATTTGATCTTTCGGGACACCCGCATCTTTCAAGAAGCCAATCTCGGTGCCTCCGTTCAATACCGCTACCGTTACTCCAGTCTCGGCAATATCCTTGTAGCTGTGAATATCTTTCGGATTACCCTTTTTCACGGCAATACCTTCACCATAAACGATTCCTGGATGGCCGAAATCAATCTGTTTACAGCGATCAGGATTAATGGCCATTCCTGCTGTAATGACATCGAGTTTACCGTTCTTAACACTTGGGATTAACTGTCCCCATTTTGCTAACTTTCCTTTAACTTCTACGCCCATTTCTTTGAAAACAGCTCTTGCTACCTCAACGGCAGCTCCAGTTAATTCACCTTCATCATTTTCGTAGGCATACGGAGCTTCGTTGGAGAAACCAACAGTAACGTAACCTTGATCTTTAATCTTTTGAAGGACAGAACCACCGCCGGAACCGTCAGTACCTCCTGATTCGGATGTACCATCTCCACCGTTCGTTGAACTACCTTCACCACTAGTTGCTGAACCGCCGCCTCCTCCACTAGAGGAACCGCAAGCTGCAACCAAAGCAAGCGTCAGACAGATCGCGATAACAGATAAAAACTTCTTCATAATGACCTCCTTTTGTAATCACAAAGACCCTATTCTCTCTTAAATAATCATGTTTAATTTTATCAATAGGCAGTACGGCCTACAAACCCCATATTTTCTGATAATCCGGAATGATGCAACACATAAAAGCTTGTGGCGTGTTTCATCAGGGCTTACCTAAATAGAGTAGATTTAAGGGCCCATATGTATCCATATCTCCCTTTTTTCTCAGAAAACGGCGGTTGAAAGCGGTTTTTCAATAGGGTCACGAAAGAAATTTAGTGAAATATCATCTTTTTTATATTAATTGTATTGCCTGTTCGAAATTTTATGATATAATTGCATTTGTGTGTAAATTCTCAAATCATGTCGAATATTTTTTATTGTTTTGTTTGTAATGATGTGGAAACGATTTCATAACAATACTTGGTAAAGGAGGAGTTGTGCCAAAATTGGCTTATTAAAATGGATAAGTTATCAGACAGGCTTTTGATGGAAGCCTATTTCAAAGCACTTGAACTTGAATTAGCCAAGGACTTCATTACGATCATCAAGAAGGAAATGGAACGGCGGCGTCTTTTCAGAACCATTCAATATTCTTAGGTAAGCCTGATTATTATCGGTTATAGTCCCTCTTTTTTGTTACATACTAGAACTCGGAGGGATATTGATGATTTCATTACGAGGCGATGTACATAAATTTTACCTGAAAATAAAGAAAGGGTTTCAACACGATCATTCGCTTAATGGAATGAAGGAACTAACCGAAATCAAAGGAATCCAACAATTTTACGAGCAACTGGAAAGCGCCCAGCTCAAAACAATCCGCTATCGCATGATCAAGGAACAAAAAGGGAACGGTATCATTCCGCTTCTTGTTTCTTCTTTGCCGTGGCTTGCTTTTATTTTCTCGAAACAATTGCATTCTTTCGTAGACAAAAGCGCGCATCTTCTGTTCTGGTTTTTGATCGTTTATTCTTTTGTAATCACATTAAGCGTCACTATCCATTATCGTGAAAAAGCCTGGGCAGCCGTCCATATTGAAATCATCGAAGAGTTGCTCAATTCAAGACAAAACAATACAGAGTGACCATAAGGCCACCCCCGCAACGCCATCACTATACTTGCAGTCGTCTTTCAAGTCGGTTTTGGGTCACATTCAAAATCGTTGTAAAGCCCCAATAAATCAACGCCGCTTCCAATAAAATCGGCAAAACCACAAACCCGGATGAGGCACTAATGAGATCCGCTTTATAAGTCAACTCCTGTATCGTCAACACAGAGGCCAACGAAGAACCTTTCACCACATCTATTAAAGAATTAAATACAGGAGGAATCGAACGCCGCCAGGCTTGCGGCAAAATGATACTCAAAAAAGTCTGCTTGTTCGTCATCCCCAATGAAAGTGAAGCTTCCCACTGCCCTTTGGAAATCGAAACGATCGCCGCACGGAGCGATTCCGATATATAGGCTCCAAAGTGTACCGAAAGACCGATAAAAGCCGCTTGCCATGGACTTAATACAATGCTGAAAGAAGTCAAGCCGAAATACCAGATGAAAAGCTGAATGAGCAACGGCGTTCCCCGAAAGAAGGATACATAAACACGCCCGAATCCGGAAAGGATTTTGATTCCGGAAATTCGAAAGATCGCCAAAATCAACCCTATGAGAAGGGCACCGGCGATGCCGCCGATGCTAAGATAAAAAGTATTGAGCGCACCCTTCAATAAATAGGGGATGGCCGTGATGATTAAATCCAGATTATCGCTCACTGACGTTCTCCCCAAACCATTTCTTCGAAATTTCGGCTAAGGTTCCGTCTTCCTTCATGGCTTTTATAGCTTTGTTAACTTTCTTAACCAGTTGATCACTGCCTTCCTGGCGAAACGCAAAGGCCATTTTCACCTCATGAAAGACATCGCCGACCGCTTTAACATCAAACTTTGATTCATCCAATTCGGTCAGGATAAACAAACGGTCATTTAATGCAGCATCAACCCGCTTCAGGCTCAAATCTTTCAACACTTGACCAATGCCTTTATAATATTTCACTTTCGCTCCGGCTTCTTTAGCGTACTTTGCATAATTGCTGCCTCTTGTCGTTCCGACAACTTTTCCTTTCAGATCTTCAATGCCTTTAATTGTCGTGTTGTCTTTATTTACAATAACCCTGGCGCCGGAATAAGTATATGGCACGGAAAAAGCGTAATTTTCTTTGCGTTCCTTCGTAATCCCGACCTGATTGGCAATCATGTCGAAACGCTTTGAGTTCAGCGAGGCAAACATACTCTTCCACGGCGTCGGAACAAACTTAGGTTCCATGTCGATTCGTTTTGCCACTTCACGCGCAACTTCCACATCGTATCCCGTAAGTTTTCCGGTCTCCAAGTTTTTAAAGCTGAAGGGCTTGTAAACCCCTTCCGTTCCAATGGTCAGGACTTCTTTGTCTGTTGATCCTGAGTCGGTGCTTTCGCCCGCATTTGTTTGATTTTGCCCAGCTCCTTCATTTGAGGCTGAACCGCATGCTGAAAGCATTCCAACAACCAGAAAGAATACACCAAACAACTGTAATGGTTTTCTCATCCTTTACCCTCCTAATCCGATTAGACAGATTTGAATTATGATAACAGCGTTCTTTATTTTATGAAACAACGGCAAAAGTGTCAATCAATCCAACTCCAGAAGCAAAAAAAGAACACGGCCTCTTGGAAGGTCGTGTCCCTTATAATTTCCCGTTCTATTGATCTTAACCATTCATCCGCACATCGTTTTTCTCCTGGTGAACTTCCCTCTTCTGATCGTAGATACGCTTGAATAAATAAATCGATACAGCCCCCATTAAGGCATAGACAATCGCCATCCCCCAACTGTGGAGAAGAAACCCGACACTCAGACCCAGACCGCCCAATACACTGGCTCCTCTTGTATGTAAAGTATTGGCGGCCATATAGCGGCTTCTGCTTTCATTCGGAGCAATTTCAGACAACAACAGGCGCTTGACGGGAACGTACATGATTTCACCGACACTCAGAAGGAAGGTAAAGGCCATTAAGACCCACAAATTACTCGCGAAAGCCAATACCGCGAATCCTCCCGCGAACAGAAGAGTGCCAATATAAAGCTGCATGCGGTCCGAAAGGTCAAACTTCTTAATTAAGCGGGCAATAACAAGCGTAAACAATACAATCAGAATTGAATTTTCAGTATTAAGAATACCAAAGACTTCCACACCTTGAATGGACTGTCCAAAGACTGTCACCGGTTCGAAATCTTCCTCTAACCGGACTGCGATAAATTTCCCCAACTGCTTTTCGAGTCCAAGAGTGAGGAGGCCGGCCGCAACAAATTTCAAAAACAAACTGTCCTTGAAAACCAAACCGTAACTGCTGAACATGTTCTTCAGTGGGAACTTGGCTGGTTTAACAGGGGGTTTCTGTTTGGAGGCAGGTTTTGTTTCAACAAGGAAAAATTTCATTAACAGGAACATGATTAAATTGACTGTGGCCGCGCATATCGACAACTCGAAGAAATAATCTTCATAAAGAAAGGCACCTAACAAAATGCCGAAGATAGAGGAAAAATTCGCAAGCCAGTACGAAAGGTTATACACCTTCTTACGGACTTCCGATGTTGTAACGTCGACGACCGTGGCCTCAAGCGGCGGCATCTGAAAGCCTACACTAATATTAACAAATAACAATGACACAAAAGCCAAAATCGGGATCTCATGACCGGGAATATTCCCTGCGACCAGGATGAGGATGGATAGAAACCTAAGTAAGGAGGCAAAAACCAATATGTTCTTTCTTCCGAACCGATCCGAGTAATAACCGCCGTAGAAACTGAAAATGATACTTCCGAAGACGGTTACAATGAACAAAACACCCGCTATGCCGGCTCCGAAATGTTCCGCAAAATAAATCGCCAAAAACGGTATCACCAAAGAGGAACCGCCTAATTGTAGAAAAGAAAAGACAAGTCTGATTTTTACGTTTCTATGTAATTTCAAAATCCCGTTACCTCCCGATTTTTACAAGTGCCTTGTTTCAATCCTATAACCCCATGTCTATAAAAAAATTAGCTTGCAACCTTTTTCTCGAAACATTAATAAATGTTACCATATTGGCATCTTAAACTCATGAGGAGATAGAATGACTTTTGATCGGGACCTTTTTACTATATTCATTAATAGGATTCCATTTTTTTACACATCAAAAAACACCGGGAAACTCTAGGTTCCCCGGCTAATTCCAGTCTTGATCTATTCAGCTTCCCGTACAACAATTTCGCCATCTTTCACATTAACGGCAACATGTTGAACGTTCTCTTTCTCAAGGAGAAGATCAGCGATGCCGTCTTCCACTTGCTCTTCGATTGTACGTCGTAACGGCCGTGCACCGAACGTTGGATTATAACCATCATCTGCCAATTTAGCTTTTGCGGCATCGGTGATAGCCAGCTTTATACCTTGTTCCTCAATAGACTCTCGGATTTCATCAAGCATCAGATCCACAATCTTAACCAAATGGCCCTTGCTCAATTGTTTAAAGGAGATGATCCCGTCGAAACGATTCAAGAACTCGGGCTTGAAGTATTGCGACAGCGATTCAATTACATCCGATTGTTCTACTTTCTCCTCATTTCCAAATCCGACGGTTACCTTTTTCACAGCGCCTCCGGCGTTTGAGGTCATGATCAGCACTGTATCCTTGAAGCTTACTGTTCGTCCCTGGCTGTCCGTTAACCGTCCGTCTTCCATGATTTGCAGGAACATGTGCTGGACATCCGGATGTGCTTTCTCGATTTCATCCAGCAAAATAATGCTGTATGGTTTCCTGCGCACCCTTTCGGTCAATTGTCCCGCTTCGTCATGACCGACATAGCCCGGCGGTGAACCGATCAACTTCGAGACCGAATGCTTCTCCATATACTCACTCATGTCAAGTCGAATCATCGCTTCACGGTCGCCAAACAGTTCTTCAGCCAATGATTTCGACAGCTCGGTTTTCCCTACCCCGGTCGGACCGACAAACAGGAATGAACCGATCGGTCGACTGTTACGCCTTAAGCCTGCGCGGCTGCGCCGCACGGCCTTCGCAACCTTCTGCACGGCTTCCCCTTGTCCAATCACCTTTGCGTTCAGGCGCTCGGCAAGGTTCTTCATCTTCATCTGTTCCTCACGCTGCAACTTGCGAACCGGAATGCCGGTCTTGCCTTCTACAATGGCTTGTACCATTTCCACATCGACTTCCGCTTTAGCTTCATGGCTCTCCGATGCGTTCGCAAGCTTTTCTTCCAACTTACGCTCTTCATCTCTCAACTTCGCAGCGCGCTCATATTCTTCATTTCGTGTCGCCTTCTCTTTTTCAGCGGCAACTTCGTCCAGGCGCGCCTGAATCGAATCTTTTTCTGTATTCGTCTGCTTCAAATTCACTTTCGAACCGGCTTCATCCAACAGATCAATCGCTTTGTCCGGTAAGAAGCGATCTTGAATGTAGCGTTCGGACAATGTGACACAAGCTCGAATCGCTTCTTCGGTGTAAGAAACCTCATGGTAATCCTCATAGTGTTTCTGCAGACCCTTCAGGATTTCCACCGCTTCGTCAACCGACGGTTCATTTACCATAACCGGCTGGAGACGGCGTTCCAAAGCGGCGTCTTTTTCAATTTTGCGGTACTCTTTCAATGTTGTCGCACCGATTAATTGAATCTCACCACGGGCCAGTGCCGGCTTTAGAATATTTCCGGCGTCCATTGACCCGCCTTCGGTCTGGCCAGCCCCTACGATCTGATGGACCTCATCAACAAACAGAATCACGTTTTTCCGTTCCTGCAATTCGGAAACCAACTGTTTCATCCGCTCCTCGAATTGTCCGCGAATGCCTGTGTTGGCTACCAGCCCTGAAACATCCAGCAAATAGATTTCTTTATTCTTCAGTTTCGAAGGCACAGTCCCTTCGGCGATCTTCAACGCCAAGCCTTCAGCAATAGCTGTTTTCCCGACACCGGGTTCCCCGATCAAAACCGGGTTGTTCTTATTGCGGCGATTCAGCGTTTCAATGACGCGATCCACCTCTTGTTCACGACCGATCATCGGATCAATCATTCCCGCTTTAGCTGCCTCGGAAAGATTGCGTCCAATGTCATCCAATAATCCTCCACCCTGACCGCCTTGCTGAGTCTGGCTTTGGACACCATGTCCTTTCTGGCCAGAGCCGGATTGTCCCATAAAATCTTTAAACAAATCATCGAATGGCGATTGTCCGCCAAAGGACCCGCTATTCATCCCGGAAGGGAATTTCATTTGGTGCCTGACCTTCGCATAGCAGCTCTTACAAAGATGTATTTGATGTTTTGTATCATTCATTTGCATGTTCAATTCGATTACAGCAGGATTTTGCTTGCAGTTTTCACAACGCATAACGTTGACCTCCTTCAACATTGTCGCACGTCGCCGAGACGACTTCTTTGCTAGACAATCATCTGAGCGCCGCTCGACTGTGCTTTATTGACTTTCTACTTTCTTTGTAACATCTCGTTTCGAGTCTTTTCAAAAGGTCTGCTTTGACTTTGACTTTCTTTGACCTTTCAATTGTTATTATACTCTGACCTTCTCTGACTTTCAAGGGGTTTGATCAAATAAATTTTCCCGGTAAATGGACCAAATGAAAAAAGACCCTTTACAGAGTCTCGTCAAAACATTCATTTCAGCAAACCAAGTGTTTCCTCAAGAATGATGGGCCATGTTTCTGATTCGGGATCGATTAGTTTAAAGTGTTCAGCAACAGGGAGTTCCACCAATTTTACATTCTCCCCGGCTCGCACAGCTTCATTATGATAATGATGGCTTAGACCCACAGGAACATGAATATCCAAAGAACCGTGAATCAAAACCTGGGGAATGCCTAACGGCAACAACCTGATCGGAGATGCTTGATCATAACGATCCAGGCACTCATCAGGTGAACCCAATAAATCACGAACCGGGTTATTATGCTCACCATACCTGACCTCAGGAATGTGATGAACCTCCTGCATTAGCGCCAAGTCGTTCACACCTGCCAGACTAACAGCCCCCTTAAGAGGAAATGACTTTCCAGAACGAAGAGAGCTTAATTCGGACAGACGATGCCGTCCGCCCAACCATAAAGCAAGATGGCCGCCGGCGGAATGACCGATTGAAACAACCCTATCCAAATCAAGCGTATTAGCCGGACCTATTTTATATAAAAAATCAGCTGCCTTCGCGGCATCCTTGAAAGTTCCGGGCCAACCTCCTCCTTCTTGCCCAACCCGTCTGTATTCGATATTCCATGTGGCTAGACCACCATTCGTCAACGCCTCACAGAAACGATCCATAATGTCGAGACCAAACTTCGCTCTCCAGAAACCACCATGAATCACAATTGCGACCGGATAAGGTCCCTCACACCCAGGCAATCGCAGGTCCCCAAACTGATTTTCATTTTCTCCGTAATAGAGGCGATTCACCTTCATACTTCACCTTCCCCTTACAAGATTCCCTTTCGGGTTCTCCGTTCAGATACAAAAAAATGCGATCCCTCTAAAAAGGAATCGCACCTTTCGATGGAGCATAGCGGGCTCGAACCGCTGACCTCCACACTGCCAGTGTGGCGCTCTCCCAGCTGAGCTAATGCCCCGTTTCGACGACAATTTGTATTATATCATTTCGAAATGAGGCACGCAATCATTTTTCTCAGCAAGTAGAATAGCCGCGGAAAGGCAAGGTTACCTCCGCCTACTCTTCCCCTTCCCGCCGAATCCGCCTAACAACATCATAATCAAATAACCGACAATGCCGTACACCACCAGAGCAAAGACAGCGGAAAGATCAAGGACGTACTCCTCGTTAAACACCATGTTTTCGAATATTCCCTTAAACGGCGCAAGTAACGGAGCGCTCAGGTGATACATCCAATTCACGAAAGGCACACCGGAATTGGCGCCGAACAGTTTCAGTAAGATATGAATGCCAATAATGGCTTCAATGATCTCCACAATAATGCTGATCCATTTTGCGAAAAATGACTTGGCAGCCATTTCACTTCTCCTTTCTCATTGCCCGTGTTGAAGGGCCGGGAACCTCTCATCGAAAGAGCGGGTTCCGTTCCTTCCTGATGGATTTACCCCGTTTTTCCTCCCTCAAAACACCTTCAAGACAAAACTGCATTCTCAGCTTCCTTCAGTAGCTGCTGTCCTTCTTCAGCATACCTTTCCGGGATTCTGTCGTCCTTATCAACGGGCTCCTGGAATTGGTTGGTGAAACCACTTAAGGTCCCTTTCCCCACCTCTTGATCTAGACCTGCCTCATACTTGTGATTGAGCAAATACGGTGTCCCGATTTTCACCTCGACGCCCTCATAGTCAAGAGCCCCGTCTGTCGCCTCGAATGGGATTCGCAAGAATAAGTACCCATCTTTTTCATTGACCTTGTAATCGAAACATCCGTGATCATAGTCCCAGTTTCCGCCAACTGAATATCCTAAAGGTTTAAGAGCTTCCTCAAGATCGAACAATCGGTGTTCGGTTCCTTCCATACGGGATTCAAGCTGAATCATTGAATTCATCTCTCCTTTACAGGGGTTTGTTACCTTTTAACGTTCCCTATCCGGAGGATTTTTACTTCAACAACTATTTCAACCGTTGCTCAAGCTCCTTCTTTTCAGCTTCAAAGCCTGGCTTACCGAGAAGCGCAAACATGTTCTCCTTGTAGGCTTCCACCCCGGGCTGATCAAAGGGGTTTACACCAAGCAAATAGCCGCTCAAAGCGCACGCCTTCTCGAAAAAGTAAACGAGATAACCGAAGTAAAATTCGTTGATTTCGGGAATCTGGACGACAAAGTTTGGCACTCCCCCATCCGTATGAGCCAGCAGGGTTCCTTGAGACGCCTTTTTATTTACGGTATCCATCGTTTCTCCAGCTAAATAATTTAACTTATCCAAATTACCGCTGTCTTCCTCAATCGAAATTTCGGCACGTGGTTTTTCAACACTCAACACGGTTTCGAACAATTGACGGCGGCCTTCTTGAACATATTGACCGAGTGAATGAAGATCCGTGGAAAAATCAGCAGCTGCAGGAAAGATTCCTTTGCCGTCTTTGCCTTCACTTTCACCGAATAACTGCTTCCACCATTCCCCGAAATAGTGAAGAGCCGGTTCGTAATTGACAAGCAATTCCACCGTTTTCCCTCTATTATAAAGAACATTACGCGCTACAGCGTATTGATAAGCGGGATTTTCAGAAAGCTCTTCGTTATCCAGATCTTTTCTGGCTTGAGCCGCACCGTCCATCATGGATTGAATGTCTAATCCCGCCGCCGCAATGGGCAGAAGCCCGACAGCGGTCAAAACGGAATAACGGCCGCCTACATCATCCGGTATGACAAAGGTTTCATACCCTTCCTGGCTTGAAAGTGTGCGTAAAGCGCCTTTTTCTTTATCGGTTGTCGCATAAATTCGCTTCTGCGCTTCTTCACGGCCATATTTCTCTTCCAGCCACTTTCTAAAGATACGGAAGGCGATAGCCGGTTCTGTCGTTGTGCCCGACTTGGAAATCACGTTCAAGGAAACATCTTTGTCTGCCAGCACATCAAATAGTTCGCTGACGTAAGTCGAACTGATATTGTTTCCGACAAAAAAGACCTGAGGAGCATTTCGTTGTTCTTTAGGAAGAACATTATAAAAGGAATGCTGCAGCATCTCAATCGCGGCACGCGCTCCCAAATAAGAACCGCCGATTCCAATGACCAGCAAAACATCGGTATCCTTCCGGATTTTTGCCGCGGCCTTCTGAATTCTGGTAAATTCCTCCTTGTCATATGCATTCGGAAGATCAAGCCAACCCAGAAAATCATTACCTGCTCCTGTTCCGTTATGTAAGGCTTGATGGGAAATTTTGACGGACTCCTTCAAATTGGAAAGCTCATGTTCCGCAAAGAAAGAAAGTGCACTGCTATAATCGAATCGAATCGCGTTTGCTGCCATTAGGGATTCCTCCAGTATCGGTATATTTTAAGAAAAAATCGTCATGCTAAAGAAGAACAAGCTTGTTCGTACACAGCTTATTGTGTACTGAGCAAAGCGGCAAAGGAGGTTCTCAAATGAGTGGATTACAACGTACGGCGCTCGCTCTCGTGATCATCGGCGCGATCAACTGGGGATTAATTGGATTTTTTCAATTTGATTTGATCGCTGCGATATTCGGCGGACAAGGCGCCGCGATCTCACGAATTATCTACGGAATTGTCGGCATCGCCGGCCTTTATTGCCTGACGCTCCTCTTCAAACCCTCGGAAGAGCTTGCAGAAAATCCCGAACCCATGCGTTAACCAATCCGAAGGGTAGGGAGCCAGACAATATTCAAAACCGTTCATCTGGATATACCGAAAGGGCCGGAAATGTCCCGGCCCTCATTTGATCACTTTAAATTCAGATGCGGCTTCTTCGATCCAGGGCATAGGCCTGGGAAAGACCAAGAAGAAACTCGCTTGGAGCTTCAAAAGGAAACGAAAAGCGCCACATGACGGCTCGTAAAACGGAGCCGCATTTTTTATTTTTTCAAACGCTTGTTGAGCTGCGCTTGTTTTTCATTGGATTCCTTTAACCAATCCTTCAATTTGTCTTCCAATGTATTAAAGCCTTGATCATTTTTCTTCGGTTTTCCCTTTCCTCCGCCGCGAGGCTTTGGCGGCTCGGGCTGGGTTTTGCGGATGGAAAGCGAGATTTTGCCGGCATCCTCATCAATGGTCAAAATCTTCACCTTGACTTCATCCCCGACGGAAAGATACTCTTGAATATCTTTGACAAATCCATGAGCGACTTCAGAAATATGCACGAGACCTTGATGTTCATCATCTATGGCCACAAAGGCGCCAAATGGCTTTATGCCCGTTACCTTTCCTTCAACAATGTCACCGACCTGAAAATTTTCCAGCATGAAAACACTCCTAGTTTTAATATGAACCCCATTATTATACCATAACAACCGGTCTGCCACAAAAAAGAAAGGGCGTGCCACAAGCAGAATGATTACTGTAGGCGCACACGAATAAATAAGACGCCCTAACAGGCGTCCTATTTCAGATAAGGTGGAAAATCGGGCATTTCAAATGACTCCTGAGGAACCTTCGCAAAGCCATTTTGTTTGATTTGATTGTAGTATTTCTCCACTACACGGGCGGTAAACGTATCGGGATTGTCCTGAATCAGAGCCTGGAAGCTCTGTTTGACTTCGTCTTTTACAATAGTTGATCCGTCCGTTGTCGTCTTCTTGTACAAATTTCCAAACAAGTACCAATGAAGAAACTTATCGTAATTAGCTTTCAACTCTTTCGCAAACGGGAATTCCGGATTTTCTTTAAGAAACCCATCTATTTCAACCAGCTTTCCACCCAGATGATTCCAGTTCCCTTCAAAAGTTCCTTCACTATATACAATTGGATCGGCCTTGATTGTTAGATAGGTGTCCATGGTGTCCGATACAAAAGGCACAAAAACCTTTTGCAGTTTGCCATAGTCGAAACGCAATTCAAGACTTCCTTCACGTGTGATCACCCGAAAGCCCTCGCTATCCAATTTTTCAGCGAAAGATTGTAGTTTAGGATCCTCGATCTGCTTAGGGTTCTCGAATCCAGGCATCAATTCTCTGTAATTGTTTTGGTTATTGCTTGCAAGCCATATCTGGCCAAGCTTATTGAGTTTTACCGATTGCTCGGTTCGCACATCCGTTCGCGATTGCAGAAACTTCGTAAACACTTTATCAATCAGCCCGGGGGAAGCCCCTGTCTCTTTCATTTTCTCAAGTGCAGCGTTTGTTTCGTCTATCGTAGTCGGCGTCTTTTCAGGCACATAAGGAGACACCGCCTCTGTTCCCTGATCGCTTGAATTTCCGCTTCCAGCGCTTTCGCCATTTGGCATTTCCGCTTCACCTTCCGGCAATTGTCCGCTTTCCGTATTCCCGGATTGATGATCTGACGCTATTTGTTGGCCCGGGCCAGCTTGAAACTGTGACAAGGCCAAAGCCGCCAACACAAATACGGCCGCTATTCCCGCCGCTAACGGCAAGAATTTCCGCTTCCGACGACTTCTCTTCTTCGATCTATCGACTTCCGTCTCAATTCGACTCATGATCTTATCGACTGAGGATAGCCTCGGCAACGCATCATATTCTTTTCGCTGTTCATCCAGCATATCATCTAATTTATCATGACAAGCCATTGCCTTCACCTCCCGCTGTGATTTCCAGAACGTCTTTCAGCTTTCCGCGCGCTCTTGAAATCCGCGTTTTTACCGTGGCAAGTGGAATCGATAAAATTTCGGCAATTTCATCGTATTTTTTCTCCTGGAAGTAAAATAAAACAAGCGGCACCCTGTATTTCTCATCCAAACCGGTTACAAGGTTGTGAAGATGGCGGTATTCGTCGTTCTTCAACAATTGCCCTTCACTATCCGGGGGGCGTGGAGGCGCCGGCTGATCATACAACTTCTTCACCTTGTCCTGCTCACGCTTGTTCTTTCGCATCATATCCCGGGATATATTCAAGGTGATCCGATACAGCCAGGTGGAAAATTTACCGCTTGAATAAGTGTCCAAGAATCGATAAACGCGAAGGAACACTTCCTGTGCAATATCATCAATTTGAGCAGGCGGGCTGCCAATCTGATAAGCGAACCTTTCCACAACGGGAAGAAACCTTTCGACCAATTCCCGAAACGCTTCAAGATCACCATCTTTCGCCCTTTGGATTAATAGTTCCTCTTCCATGAACCGTCAGCCCCTTCGCGTGTATAACGTACGTTTCCCCTCTACTGTTTCATTATTGCCTCCATAATAGCTTATTTAGGCGAAAACGGGGAGACTTTGTCGCAAAAAAAGTTGTACGGTTTAACTAGAGCACCCCTCTGCCGGTGGCGGAGAAACGCAATGCGAATAGGATAAAAGAGTTCTTGGATTTCGGGATCATAGGAGAGCTTATGATCCCTGAAGGGGAGATGAAGGCGTGGGCTTCGGGGATCATTGAGGATGTATGATCCCCGTAACAGCGGCGAAAGCGGAGCTTCGGGGATCATTGAGCACGTATGATCCTCGAAACAGCGGGGAAAGCGAAGCTTCGGGGATCATTGAGGATGTATGATCCCCGTAACAGCGGGGAATGCGGAGCTTCGGGGATCATTGAGGGCGTATGATCCCCGTAAAGGCGGGGAAAGCGGAGCTTCGGGGATCATAGAGCGCGTTTGATCCTCGAAACAGCGGGGAAGGCGGAGCTTCGGGGATCGAAACACGAACTGAATGGTGCGGCATTGCCATACAAAAAAGCGACTGAAATTCAGCCGCTATACCGTTCGGGAGATTTGTTCCTCATTCAACTTTTGAAACGAATAGGCTTGTTCGACAAAGACTTTATGCCACATCATAAACGTCAGGACGGTCCATATTTTTCGGCTGTAGTCTCCCTTCCCCTGCCTATGGTATTCTAGGAGCTTCAATACTTCATCTTTATTCAAGACGTGGCCCGTTCCACTTTCTCGAATCAGACGGCGTGCCCAATCATACAGAGTATCTTTCAACCAATGGCGAATCGGAACAGGAAAACCGAGTTTCTTTCGAAATAGCACCGATTCCGGCACAATCCCTTCCATAGCCTTTCTAAGCGCATATTTTGTCGTTCCGGCGCTTGTCTTATCAGCCATATTCAAGTTAGCAGCTGTCTTAAACACCTCGTTATCAAGAAATGGCACTCGCAATTCAAGAGAATGAGCCATTGTCATTCTGTCAGCCTTCACCAATATGTCGCCTCTCAGCCAGGTATTGAGGTCGACATACTGCATTTTTGTCATTTCATCAAAATCACGCATCTTTTCATATAAACCGCGGGTTATTTGAGTGTAATTGACGTTCTCATCATAGCTTAGAAGAAGACCGCTCTTCTCATTTTCTTCAAACATTTTCGCATTTCCGATATAACGCTCCTCAAGCGGCGTGCATCCCCGTAACACGTAGTTCTTGCCTTTGACATCATCCGGTAGCATCGAGGCCGCCCTTTTCAGGAACATCTTTCCCCCTTTGGGTATGCTGGAAAACCATTTTAACGCCAACGGTTCACGATAAATATTGTATCCTCCGAATAATTCATCGGCGCCTTCACCTGACAGAACTACCTTGACATGCTTTGCTGCCTCCTTGGCGACAAAGTAAAGCGGGACAGCAGCAGGGTCCGCTACAGGGTCGTCCATGTGCCAAACAATTTTCGGCAGTTCCTCAATAAATTCCTCAGGTGATATGATTTTACTGTGATTGTCGACCCCGAGTTTTTCCGCTGTTTGCGCAGCGAAGTCAGATTCGTTGAATCCATCCTGTTCAAAACCGACCGAGAAAGTCCGGATTTTGGGATGAATTTCCCTGGCGAGAGCCGCGATTGCCGTTGAATCAATTCCACTGGACAGGAAGGCCCCTATCGGGACATCGCTTCGCATGTGCATAGCGACCGAATCCTTTAGAGTTCGGCGAATAGCATCAATCTTGTGGTCAAATGAAAGATTCGACGGTTGAAAGGCAGGTTGCCAATATGATTGTATGACCGGTGATGCTCCGGGCTTTTTTGTAAAATAATTCCCTGGTTCCAACCTCTTGATTTTCTTCGACATTGTCATAGGCTCAGGAACGAACTGATAGGTCATATAATGTTGCAACGCCTCACTATCGACAGTTTCATTGCTGTTTCCCAACAACAGACTTTTTTTCTCGGAAGCGAAGAACATTCCTTTTGCTTCATCTATGTAATAGAATGGCTTGATTCCGAACGGATCCCTAGCCGCGAATAATTCTTCGGTTGCTTTATCCCATATTACGAAAGCGAACATTCCCCTTAAATCGTTGACAGCCTTCTCTCTTTTATAATGAAAGTTCGCGAGAATCACTTCGGTATCAGAATTCGTTTCAAATCTTATTCCGCTTCTCTCCAACTGTTCCCGCAGTTCAAGGTAATTATAAATCTCACCGTTAAAGACAATCTGGTATCTGTCATCCTCATAAGAAAGCGGCTGGCTTCCTCCTTCCAAGTCAATGATACTCAGCCGCCTGAAACCAAAGTGAACCAAAGAATCTGTATAATAGCCGGAATCGTCCGGTCCGCGATGAGTGATAAGCTGGGATTCTCTCTTAAGAAATTCTTCTTCACCTTCGGCCATCCATGTTGTCTCATTATTGTGCATGTACCCGACAAATCCACACATATCCATACTCCTTTGCAGGCATAACTTTGGATGTCATTCCAGGATGTGGTTTTACATATACACTTCGGCCAATCCATTGTGTTTATGTAAGCCATTCCTATCAATAGTATGGACAACTTTTCTTCCCTTATTAAAGAATCGTGAATTTAGCCCTGTTTCAAACAAAAATCAACCGAAAAACGGCTGATTAGAAAACTTTTGTTTAATTTCCTTGTCTATTGTCAAGGATAGGATTGTAACGTTTTATTATTCCCCCCTAAAAAGAGACAGAACCTCAGGTTTTGTCTCTTTTCTCGTGTGGTTCAAAGAACAATTCCATTAGAGGCACATCGAATATTTCCGCAACTGCGGCAAGCGTTTCAGCCGGGAACTTACTTCGCCCCCGTTCCAGATAGTAATAACCGTTCGGACTATCATACCCCAGCATTGTCGCCATTTCATCCAATGTCAGATGCGACTGCTTTCTTAAGAATTTGATTTTCTCAACATCCACCTTTTTCCCGCCCATTCCAGCCCTCCTTTATTGCCAAAACGGCAACTTTTCTTAATATGATAGAGATATTGGTTGGAACTGTCAATCTATTTTTACCTTTTTGGTAAACAAGACGGCTGAGGGATTCCGAAGTGATAAAATACGATTGTAACTTCGGACAAGGGATGTGCTGTCTGGGTGGATAATATTCTAGGTTCGAGAATCAAGTATTTACGCGAAATGCATAACTATTCACAAAAACAGATGGCCGCACAACTGGACATCACCAATGTTCAACTGTCACGTTATGAAACGGGAAGTCGTAAACCGGACCCGGAGACCATTGCACGCATCGCGAATTTCTTCGAGGTACCAACGGATTTCCTATTGGGCCTTGCGACTTCTGTCCATGATCCAAAACCGATGTACCTGACAGCAACGGAACGAGCTGTTCTGGAAGTCATGAAACAAAATCCGAACCTGGCAAAGATCCTTCAGGAAATAGCGGAAACGCCGGATTCGAGAATCAAAACCTTTATTCAAATGTGGAACCTTTTCCAAAGCAGAGAAGAATAATAGAAACCGCCTTGTCACGCACAAAGCGGTTTTTTTGCATATTCGAATAACGTATACAGAGACCGGTCTATATGCTAGAATAAGGAACCAAGAATGAGAAGAAAGGGTGAAAGCATGGCACACGATCCGGATTGTATCTTTTGTAAAATTGTTGCGGGGGAGCTCCCGGCCGCCAAAGTATTTGAAAATGATGACGTTGTCGCCTTTCTGGATCTTGGACAAGTGACCAAAGGACATACACTTGTGATTCCGAAAGTTCACCAAAAGAACGTTTATGAACTAACCCCGGAAGTGGCTCAGAAAGTCTTTGCCGTTGTACCCAGGATTGCCCGCTCCATTAAGGAACAATTCAAACCTATCGGCATGAACCTACTCAATAACAATGAGGAGCCTGCAATGCAGTCCGTTTTCCATTATCACGTACATATCATTCCGCGCTACGGCAAGGACGACGGGTTCGGCGCAATCTGGCAGACGCATGAAACCTCTGAGGGGGAAATGAAAGAAATAGCCGAGACGATAGCAAACGGCATCGAATAAAAATCATAAATTGAGATAGGGGGAGGTGACTAACCTCCGTCCCTCTCACACCACCGTACATACGGTTCCGTATACGGCGGTTCCAGATTATGTCGAACGTAGAATTTTATATCTTGCAGATATGCTTTTGAGCCCTAGGCTTGCCCAATAGGCAGTGCCTAGGGTTTTGTGTAGAATTGGACTTTTGGCAATACGCCAGTA
>DASTWO010000155.1:0-25589 GCA_035776675.1 Caryophanales bacterium | reverse complement strand
TTCTTCTTCATTAGGCTCATTAAAGTCGGCCCAATACCAACTGATTTCTTCATCAGCCAGCTTTTCCAGAGGGAGGTCCCGTTTGACTTCATTATCTTTTGTAACAGCAATTGTTCGAATCATCATCCAACCGTCCTTGATCTATTTCTTTCACTCTTTCTTCATGCTCACAATTGACGAATGCAACAAATTGAAAAACCTGCCGGTTCCCAGCAGGCTATTTCTTGGAAGCGAGCCATTCGGCGACTTTCTCGGCTTTGTCCCCTTTTATGATGTGTTCTGGCATTCCGCCTCCGCCGGTCTTGATTTGTTCAAGGATTTCCTTCTTCGAAAGTTCGCTTCCGATGTGCTCAAGGGAAGGACCGAATCCACCCTCTAAGTTTTCACCGTGACAGCTGGCGCAGTTTTGTTCGAAAATGGCCCGAGCGCCGCTTTGTTCGGAGCTTCCACCCGCACTGTTCCCGCCATCACTGCTTCCGCAAGCTGTCAACCCGATGGATAAACCGACTGCTGCCACTAGAAGGTTGGTTTTTTTCATATAGAGAGCCTCCTATAGTAAGGTGTTTAGTTCTTATGTACCCTGTCCGGTCCAAGGTTATTCAGGCAATCCGGTTTATTCGATCGGACGTTTCATGGACAGTAGATCTTCTTCCATGTTCGCCATTCTTTCATCCACGGCTTTCTGAGCGTCATTCAATGCCTGATTATAGTAAACCGGTCCGATTTCTTTCGTGATGAAATCGAGAAGGTTCTCAGCAGCCAGGTCCCCGATTTCTTCTCCTCGTTCGTCCAAAAAGTATTGACGAATTCGGTCCTTGATCTTTTCCTTTTGTTCCTTAGGGAATTGTATGTACACGAAGTGACTCCTTTCTTATTAACAGAAGCACGTTTTCTCTGGGCATGGTGAAGGTGACACTTTCTTATCTTCTTTCCTTCTCTCATCATACGCAAATTGCCGGGTGATTTTCAACATTTGCACGGATAATGTTTGGCCGCGTTCCAGCAGTTCACCATTGCTATTCCAAATTTCGGAGAATATTTGTAGCACAATGTTCTCTGCTTTCCGAGAATCCCCAACAATCCGAAAAGCAAGTGTATATACAGTCCGTTCATAGCGAACGTACAGTTGTTCCAAAGCCTTTTTGTTTTTGGTTCCGATTTTCTGTACGATTTCGCTATCCATGTGATCCCTCTTTTAATGACTGGTGGTATAAATTTACCCTAATTTTTCATTTGTGAAACTATTTGATTACAATTATGTTTCAATCGGCCTTCTATTTCTTGAATCCCAGGGATAAATCTTCTATCCTTATGGGAGATGACATTTTCAAAATGATCTCTCTACGACACAGGAGGCCGTGAAATGGCGGAACGAGCCGAAAGGAAATCTAAGAAATTCAGCGGCGCACTGGCCGCGATCGGGCTATTTATTCTTGCAAAGCTGAAATGGTTAATCGGGTTGCTGAAGCTGACAAAATTCGGCGGGACGTTCATCTCGCTCATTATCTCGCTCGGCGGGTATGCGGTGTTTTTCGGCTGGAAGTTCGCCGTCGTGCTCCTTTACCTCATGTTCGTACATGAAATGGGGCATCTGGTTGCCGCCAGGCAAAAAGGCATAAAGACTTCACCCGCTATTTTCATCCCTTTTCTCGGGGCGGCCATTGCTATGAAAGAACGGCCCAAGGATGCGGCGACAGAGGCCTATTTGGCTTACGGTGGACCGCTTGCCGGGCTTGTTTCATTCTTGCCGGCGATTCCATTGTATTTCTGGACCCATGATCCGCTCTGGGGCCTGATGATTCTGCTTGGCGCCTTGCTTAACTTATTTAATCTGTTACCGGTTTCACCGCTTGACGGCGGAAGAATCGTAACGGTTCTGTCTACGAAAATCTGGCTTCTCGGATTGCTGCTTATTGTCGCGATGTTGTTTTGGTCACCCAGCCCGATTCTGATCCTGATTCTCTTGTTTGGGTTCTTTACATGGTGGAGCCGGGCGCGCGAAACGTTCAGGGCAAAGGTTCTTATCTATCGGAAGGAAGGGCATCAATCGTTTATCAAGGAATCAAGGGAGCTGTTGGACGAATTGTACTTCATGCGGACGGATGAGGAAGGGCGTCCTGAGCCCATCTTGATCAGCGAGATGCGGCTATTTCGGTTAAGAGAAGCGCGCAACCGTGCTCAAGCTTTGAAAGACCAGCTTGGGAAAACCTCGTCTTTTGCGATTCCTTTCCTTCAAGATGAGAAGAAATTACGCAGGAAAAGAGCGGAGATTGAGTTGGATTACGTGATGAAGAAGATTCACTTTCTAGACGGGGTTTCTACAGATTATGACTCAATGAAGCGGAAAATCTTTGAGGCCGAACGAGATGTAAGGAGAATGGATGAGGAGTTGGAACGTCTTCGTACTTATTATGAGGCGCCTGTTTCAACGAAGTGGAAAGTGCTTGTTCTTTATATCGGGTTGGCCGCCGTGCTGTCATTCTTTTACCTGTACGGGCAACAAATTACCAATAGGGTGTTACTATAGACCGCTGTCTGGCGGTCTTTTTTATACGGATATCAAAACGCTGACCCGGAAAGCGGAGTCAACGTTTCGGCTTAGTGACCGGAAAGTTCAGAAACGAAGTCGGTCTCATCAAGGTTCAATCTGTTGTGAAGCTGGTTTATTTTATAAGTAAAGCTCTGGAGGTTTGGGCGCGTATCCGTGATGACATCGTTGATTTTCTTCTTAAGCTCATCAATGGTTGTGGCTTGATCCAGACTATTCACCTGTTTCGCTCGCGCTTCGTAAAAAGTGGTGAGCTCATTTAATGCTTCACGCATAGTCACCTTAATGGTGTCGGGCAGTTTAGGAGGGACAGTTCCATTTCTTAAGGTTTCAGCAAATTGGTTATATGACTTCGCGGCTTTCTGAACCAGTTTATTTAAGGTTTCTTTGTCCAGCTCTCTGTATGTTGGGCTCGTCCAACCCTCCTTAACCTGCTTATCTTCACCAACCAGACTTTGAATTCTGTTGAAAGGTTGTTCGATTATGTGCATTTGCCCGCTCAGCTTTACTTCCCAGGTCAGAAGCATCCTTTTCTTAGTCTGCTGATCAAGGGGCTGATCAGGTTCTTCTCCTGTATCCGGATCATGCTGATCTTCTTGTGAAGTCGTTTCTTCCGTTTCCTTGTTGGTCTTGTCAAGGTTATGATCTTCGAGACATGCGGTTCCGAGGAAAAGAATCACTGCCATCAGAACGGCCGACAATAATTTCATAATGAGTTCACCCTGGATTTAGTGCCCGTATAGTATGGACACATTCAAAATTGGAATATCAAAGTATATCGTATCGTTTCAACCGGTTTTTGTAAATGCCCTTCCAAGTTCGGGTAAAAAAAAGAACGCTGACCTGAATCGGTCAACGTTCTTGCAGTATTTCTTATTGGAATTCTGCCGAGAAATCGGTCGGCTCAGTCAGCCCTACAGCTTTCTGAACTTCGTTGAGCTTTTTGTTAAAGCTCTTGAACTCCTTAAGGCCAACATGTTTCGCGTCTTCTTTCTTAGCATCTGCCGGAACCGTTAGGTCCATTGTCGCCATTTGAGTCTTCAATTCGTCGATTGAAGAAACAGATTTCAACTCTTTCGCTGCTCCTGCACGAGCTTTGAATGAAGCGGCTAAATCGCTGACCGACGCCTTCAGTTTATCCTGCAAGTCTTTCGGCAGCTCCGATGGAATCTCCACCTGCTTCATTTTCTCCGAGAAGCTGTTTCCGCTTTCTACTGCTTTCCCTGCCAACTCCTTGACTTGTGCCTTGTCCAGCTTCTTTCCGCCGGCCAATGCGGTCAACGCGTTGAAAGGATCTTCGGTTGTATGGATATTCGCGATAAGCCCAAGTTCCCAGCTCATCAGTGCAGCCGCCTGTGCTTTCTGGCTGTCTTCTTTATTTGTCTCTGTCTCTTCTGTGCCCTGACTGTTGTCGTCAGCGCTTTCTGTGGTTTCTTGATCTGATGTATCGTCTGTGTTGCCGTTAGACGAATTTCCCCCGCTGCATGCGGCGCCAAAAACAAGAACGGACCCCAGCAGCATCGCCAATAACGCTTTCATCATTGATTCCCCCTGTTTCTAATTTGGTGATCATATAGGACTGATCACATAGGTATAAACGCACAAAAGTCATTATACCTTTATCCGCTTTATCTGTAAATATTTTGTAAAGTATTTTCAAAGATCCCACTTTTCCCTTTAAATAGAACAGTTTTTATAAACTGGTGACTGAAAGTTTTGACAGGATTTGATAGACGGTAGTACGATGAAGTAAGGGGCGGTTAGCATCTAAAGAAGGAGAATCAGCCATGGGAGAACGTTCGTTAAGCACGAAGAAGACGATTGTCCGTTTTCAGGGGAACGATCGCTTGGAAGTCGAAGACGACGTTGCGGTTGAATTTCCTTTAACCGTGATGTTGAATGGAGAAGAATTTGCGACAATTGTTTGTACGCCGGTGGATCTGGAAGATATGGTCCTCGGTTTTTTAGCCTCTGAAGGTGCGATTCGCTTTCTCCGGGATATCGAATCATTGATCGTTGATGAAAGTAAGGGCTATGCACATGTGGAGACAAAGGTGAAACAGCCGGTGTCACAGGACTTTTATATGAAAAGAGTCATTGGCTCATGTTGCGGGAAAAGCCGGCACTTTTATTTCGAAAATGACGCCAAAACCGCAAAGACGGTGGCCAGCCGATTGAACCTTTCCGCTGAAGATTGTTTCGGGTTGATGGGTGAGCTGCAAGAACGTTCTGCCGCTTTCAAGCAAACGGGCGGTGTTCACAATGCTGCATTATGTTGTAGAGATGGGATCGTTACTTTGAAGACTGACATTGGTCGCCATAATGCCCTCGACAAATTATACGGCTACGGTTTGGCCAACGGAATTAGGATGACGGATAAAGCGATAACGTTCAGCGGAAGAATTTCCTCTGAGGTATTGCTGAAGGTTTCAAAGATTGGGGTTGGCGTGTTGTTGTCCAAGTCAGCCCCGACTGACCTGGCGTTGAAATTGGCTGATGAATTGAACATCACAACGGTCGGTTTTATTCGATCAGGGAGCCTGAACATCTATACGCATTCATGGCGAATAAACGACTGAGGATCGGAGTGAATGTGGCCGGGATGACCACCTGTGAAGAAGGTTGAAAAAGACACCGGGCCGTATTGCTCGGTACAAGTGATTTGATTAGAGCAATAAAGCGGACTTGACGAGCGCAGATCAGAAGGAAGGAAGTGGTGAGGTTGGCGGAGCATACAGTAGTGACAGTGAACGGGCAGGAATATTTGGCAGACCCCGGGCAAAATTTACTGGATTTGTTGCGCGCTGAAAAGATCGATGTTCCGGATATTTGTTATCATCCGAATCTGGGACCGCTTCAAACTTGCGACACGTGTATTGTTGACGTGGACGGAACATTGAAACGCGCCTGCGGGACCAATGTCGAAGCCGGGATGACGGTTGACACACAAATTGAAGATGCGAAGATTGCCCAGAAGCTGGCGATGGACGAAATTATGGGGAATCACGAATTGTATTGTACGGTGTGCGATTATAACAACGGCCATTGCGAGATTCATAACACGACCTATGACCTGGGGATTGAGAAACAGGGAAAGCCGTTTGAGCCGAAACCTTATGAGGTTGATGATTCAGGGTCCTTTTATCGTTATGATCCGAACCAATGTATTCTGTGCGGGCGATGTGTTGAAGCTTGCCAGGATGTTGAGGTGAACGAAACGCTGTTGATCGATTGGGAACGTGAACAGCCGAGAGTGATTTGGGATAACGATGTCCCGATTGACGAGTCATCTTGTGTGAACTGCGGACAATGTGTGAGCGTTTGTCCCTGCAATGCATTGATGGAGAAATCGATGCTCGGAGAAGCCGGCTATTTAACGGGAACCGAACCGGGAACGCTTCGTTCAATGATCGAGCTGACGAAGAAAGTGGAGACCGGCTACGGATCGCTGATGTCGATCTCCAATACGGAAGCGCAAATGCGCGAAGATCGTATCAAAAAGACGAAGACGGTCTGTACATATTGTGGAGTCGGCTGCAGCTTTGAGGTTTGGACGAAGGGGCGCGAGGTTCTGAAAATCCAGCCGCAGGAAGATTCCCCGGCGAACGGGATTTCCACGTGTGTAAAAGGAAAGTTCGGCTGGGATTATGTGAACAGCGACGAGCGGCTGACGAAACCGTTAATCCGTGAAGGCGACCGTTTCCGTGAAGCCGAATGGGATGAGGCGATATCTCTGGTTGCCGAGCGGTTTAAGAAAATAAAAGAGGCTGATGGTCCCGATGCATTAGGGTTCATTTCTTCGTCGAAGGCGACGAACGAAGAGTCGTTCTTGACACAGAAATTCGCCCGCCAGGTGATCGGGACGAACAACGTGGATAATTGCTCGCGTTATTGTCAGTCACCGGCGACGAAGGGATTGTTCCGGACCGTAGGTTACGGTGGAGACGCCGGATCGATGTCCGATCTGGAAGCCGCGGACCTTGTGATTACGGTTGGGTCGAATACTGCGGAATCCCATCCGGTGCTGGCTTCGAAAATCAAGCGGGCGCAAAAGTTACACGGGCACAAGTTAATTGTTTCCGATCTGCGCAAGCACGAAATGGCGGAGCGGGCTGATCTGTTTATTCGTCCTCGGCCGGGGACGGATCTTGTCTGGTTGTCGGCCGTGACAAAATATATCTTGGATCAAGGCTGGGAAGCCAAAGCGTTCTTGAGGGATCATGTGAATGATTATGATGACTATGTAAGGAGCCTTGAGCCGTTTACGATGGACTATGCGGAAAAAGTAACGGGATTGCCGCGTGATACCATGATCAAGGTGGCAGAAGCCATTCACGGGGCTGAAGCTGTATCGATTTGTTGGGCAATGGGTGTTACCCAGCACAAAAACGGTAGTGACACCAGCACCGCGATATCCAACTTACTGCTTATGACCGGGAATTACGGGCGCACCGGAACAGGGGCATACCCGCTGCGAGGTCATAACAACGTTCAGGGATGCAGTGATTTCGGGAGCATGCCGAACACCTTCCCGGGATATGAAAGCACGACGGATGATGAAGTTCGCGCCCGTTATGAAAAAGAATGGGATGTGGAATTAGCGAAAGAACCGGGCATGGACAATCACCAGATGGTTGAAGCAATCCATGAAGGCAAGCTGAAATCAATGTATGTCCAGGGAGAAGACATGGGAATTGTTGATACGAATGCGAATCATGTACAGGCCGCCTTTGAAGAATTGGAGTTCTTCGTCGTAGTTGATTTGTTCCTGACAAAGACGGCGCAGTATGCTGACGTAGTTTTCCCGGCAGCGCCGAGTCTTGAAAAAGACGGGACCTTTGTAAGCACGGAAAGGCGCGTCCAACGGCTGTACCAGGCATTGGAGCCGCTTGGGGATTCGAAGCCGGATTGGCAAATTCTTGTGAGGTTGGCGAAAGCGATGGGTTTTGATTGGAACTACCAGCATCCGGGTGAAATAATGGATGAGGCCGCCTCGCTGGCCCCGATGTTCGCAGGTGTCAGCTACGAACGATTAGAAGGTTATCAAAGTTTACAATGGCCAGTTGCTGCGGACGGGACGGATTCTCCGCTTTTATATACAGAAGAGTTTCATTTTGACGATGGAAGGGCAAGGCTGTACCCGCTTGAATTCGTCGAGCCGCTCACGCCGAACGATGAATTTGACCTGCACGTCAACAATGGTCGCTTGCTGGAGCATTTTCATGAAGGCAATATGACCTACAAGTCGGAAGGGATTAAGAGGAAAACACCGAGCGCCTTTATTGAGGTGTCGCCGGAATTGGCGAAGGACAGGGGCATCAAGGAAGGTTCATTGATTCGCCTGATTTCCGAAACCGGTTCGATCAAAGGGCGTGTGGTGGTGACGGATCGTGTGCGTGGAAATGAACTTTACGTTCCGTTGAATGATAACGGTGAAACGGCGATTAACTATCTGACGAACAATGAAGTTGATTATGCGACGAATACCCCGGCATATAAGGAAATTCCGGTTAAAATGAAAGTGATAGATGTCGACGGCGATTCGCCATTGCCATCGAATAATCACCGCCGTGGAAATCGACAGCCGCAAAGAGGAGTACAGGTAGAAAAGAAATGGGAAAGAGACGACTATATTTTCCCGGGAAGCAGGGTGAGAGCCGATGTCGAAACCCATATCCACCATTGATCGAATCGTTGTAGATGAAGAGACCCAAAAGCAACAGGATCTTGAGGAAATTGAGACCGCCCTTGCCGAAAATAAGGACGCTGTGCTTGAAACGATTGAGTTGCTGGGAAATCTCCATGATCGCGGCGTTTTGGAAACATTAAACGGGTTCTTCTCACAGGGTGAAGAAGTTCTTCGCATCATCGTACAGGAGATTAATAAACCGGGGCACTCCAAGGTTCTTGAAAACCTGGTCGGGCTCGCCGGTGTTCTGGGGACCATTGATATGGAACAAGTAAAGACATTTACCGAAAAGGCGAACAATGGTTTACAGGAAGCAGTTGAATCAGATCCAAATGATGGACCGGGAAGCCTCTTTCAACTGATGAAAGGACTGAAGGATCCGGAAATCAACCGCTCGATTGGGATGTTGCTGAAGTTCCTGAAAGGAATGGGAAAAGAATAACCTTTGAGTGGGCCAGGGAGCTTCCCTGGTTTCATTTTTTTATGGCGAAATATGTCGCTTTGTGTCGAGCAATCGATATAATGAAAAAGTTGAAAGATAAATAGGAGAAGGTTGATGATAAAAAAGAAAAGTCGAAATCAAATCCGCGAAAGTCGATGATAAAATCCGAAAGTTGTTAATATCGAAACGGGGGGAACCCAAAAATGGCCATTTCAACTGAAATGACCACGTTTTTTTCTTGTTCAAGCGCTTTTCAGTCCTTTTTTCGTTTTTCTTTTAGTACCCTGGTAGCTTCTCAGGAACACATAAATGCCAAGGAGGATCACACTGCCGCCGATCCATTGCGAAAGCTGAATTTCCTCGCCCAGTACAAAATAAGCAAGGATGGAAGCGCCTATCGGCTCACCCAGAATGCTTGTTGACACAACAGATGTACTGACCCACTTAATGATGCCATTAAAGATGGTATGTCCGAGCAATGTTGGAATCAGCGCCAACCCAAGGAAAATCCACCAATCCTTCGCCGGATAACCCGTCACATCGTACCCCAACGCAAAATCGTACAGAAACAAAGTCACGCTTGAAATGCCGTAGACAAGGTATGTGTAAGTCATCAAGGATAAACGTTTTCTGGCATTTTGGCCGAACAGAAAATAGACCGTTACCCAGATAGCCCCGAGGACCGCCATGATGTCACCCCAAAGCGCGGCTCCGCTCCCTTGGAAGTCTCCCCAGCTGATGATTACGCTGCCTGCTACAGCCAACAATCCCCCAGCGATTGTTTTGGCCGTAAACCGTTCATGGAAGAAAATATAGGTACCGATGAAAGCGAAAATCGGCTGCAAGGCAACGAGAACTACTGAACTCGCCACAGATGTATAATCCAGAGATCCAAACCAGAAAATAAAATGAAAGGCCAGAAACACACCGGCTGCCGTGCAGATCAGCCAATCCTTGCCGCTGATCCGTAAGAGTTCCGGACGGTATTTCGATACGATGAGCGGAGTCATTAACAAAACCGTAAAGGCCAGTCGATAAGTGGCAATCACCGATGCGGGGGCCGACGACAATTTCACAAAAATCGCTGAAGTTGATACAGCGCAAACCCCAATTAGTAAAGCCCAGTAAGGGTGAACAGGAAGGCTGTTTTTCTCCACACCACATTCTCCTCTCGCCTTTCAATAGTCCCATTTTATTATAAATAGTGATTTGGTGAAACCGATTCAGTCCGTACGCATAATCCCGACGGATTTCAGCAAAAATACATACTGTTAAGTGTTGCATCGTAATAGAGACGCATGGGTTATTGCCGGGCAAGATCAGACTCGGCAGGGCCGAAAAGTCGGTGTGAATCGGAAGGGGTGGTCAGCATGCCAAATTACCGTAAACCCAGACGCATGAGAGAAACGCGAAAAGAAAAAGTTCTGAATGAGAATAAAGAAAAGAAACTTGATTTGATAGAGGGGAAAGTCAGCACTGATCTTGAAACGAATATTAAATTGACAAAGAAAATCCTTGGCGAAAAAACGGGGGATCTTGTGGTTCGCCGTTTTCATATAGGAGCGAATAAAAATTATCCGGCCGCGGTCATTTTCATTGACGGTTTGGCCGGTAAGGATATTATTGATGATTTCATTTTAAAGGCGAATATGATTGAGAACCGCGGCCCGAAAATGGATCCTAACGAGCCGGTTACAAAAGAAGATTTGTTCAAGATTGTGAAAAAGTACAGTCTGACCATTAACGAAATCGGCGAAGCGGAAGAGATGCGTAAAATTATTCGCCACATCTTAAGCGGGGATACCGCGATTTTCATAGATGGCAGTGAAAAGGCTTTTGGGGCGAATACGAAAGGTTGGGAACACCGTGGGGTAGAACCACCGCGGTCGGAACGCGTAATCCGAGGTCCCCGCGAGGGATTTACCGAGACCCTGCGTGTGAATACGGCACTTATTCGTACACGTCTAAAAGATCCGGATTTGCGAATTCATCATTTCGCCTCCGGAGAACGGACAAATACGAATATTGCCATTGCTTACATTGAGGGCGTATGTGAGGATTATTTGTTAAAGGAAGTGGAAAGGCGCATTGAAAGCATCGAGGTGGACGGTATTATAGGTAGTGGTTATGTCGAGCAATTAATTGAAGACAGCCACTGGTCTCCGTTTCCAACCATTCAGTATACTGAGCGTTCAGATAAGGTGGTCGGAAATTTACTTGAAGGTCGTGTTGTAATCATAGTGGACGGTTCGCCTTTTGCATTGATCGCCCCATCGGTGCTTTCGCAATTTTATCAAAGTCCGGAGGATTATTATGATCGGTTCTGGGTAGCGACCTTTGTCCGCTTGATCCGGTTGATAAGTTTATTTGTCGCCTTGCTGGCGCCATCTTTGTACATTGCGTTTACAGCTTTCCATCCCGAAATGATTCCTTCTGAATTGATTATTGCCATTGCTGCCGGAAGGGCGACGGTTCCGTTCCCGTCAGTCGTTGAAGCTTTTATAATGGAAGTTTCCATTGAAATTCTGCGGGAAGCGAGTGTCCGGTTGCCTGGTATTATCGGTCCCACTATCGGCATCGTCGGGGCTCTAGTTATTGGTCAGGCTGCTGTTCAAGCCGGTCTGGTCAGTCCGTTAATGGTCATTATCGTTTCGTTGACGACAATCGGTTCATTCGCGTCTCCCAGCTATGCGGCGGCTACCTCCATTCGCCTATTACGGTTTCCGATGATGATTATGGCCGGGACATTCGGCCTTTATGGCATTATGTTATTCTGGCTGATCATCATCCTTCACCTTTGTACTTTGAAATCGTTCGGAGTTCCTTATGTCGCACCGTTAAGCCCAAGTCACTTTAACGACATGAAAGACGTGATCTTCCGGGCGCCGATGCAATGGATGAACAAGAGACCTTTAACTGTAACACCAGAAGATGACGTTCGCCAGGAAAGGAAAAAATCGAAAGGAGGGGGCGGCCATCACTAGCCGAAACAAAAAAAGCCAGATCAACCAGGAACCGAAAGATCCAAGTACAAAGTTTGTGATCACCACGCGTGAATCATCGGCGTTAATCATAAGTACGATCATTGGGGCCGGGGTATTGACATTACCCCGTTCCGCTGCGGAAATTTCGCACCAGTCGGCATGGCTCTCTACATTGTGCGGAGGAGTTGTCATCTTTTTCGTGATGTGGGCGATTACAAAGCTTGGCCTGCGTTTTCCGGGAAAGACCTTTGTGGAATATACCGGAGATCTTATTGGCATTAAACGGTCCGAAACGGTCGGGAAGTTGGTTTCCCTGCCGATTCTATTGTTCTTCATCTTGATGTGGCTGGCGATGATGGTGGCCGTTGTTCGCATGTTCGGGGAGACCATTGTCAGTGCCGTATTGCCGGAAACCCCGCTTGAAGTTGTGGTTGGTATTTTTCTACTGGCTGTATGGGCTTTACTCATTGTCGAGCTGGAAGTCATCGTACGGTTCAATGAAATATTGCTTCCGGTCATTATCATCCCTGTTACGTTTGTTTCCATATTATCCTTGCAAAACGCCGAATTAACCAACATCTTTCCTATGTTTAAGATAGATCTCTTCACCTTCTTAAAAGGTGTGCTTTCACAGATGTTCGCCTATCAAGGTTTCACCATCATGCTGATTTTCATGGCCTTTGTTCAACGAGGGAAGAATGTCAGGGCTTCCGCTGTAGGGGTTGCCTTGCCCGCCTTTAATTACATATTGATTGTATTTGCGACAGTCGCGGTATTCGGTTTTGAAGAATTACAGCATTTGACCTGGCCGACTCTCGAATTGATGAAATCCACCGATTTTTCATTTTTTGTTCTTGAGAGGATTGAATCTGCTTTTGTCGCGATTTGGGTAGTGGCCGTTTATACGACAGCCGGGAATTTGTTCTACGCTGTTTGTTTCGCGCTGGCGCAAATCCTTCCCACGAAAAAAGAGGACACAGCAAGAAAGTGGATTGCCTTTTGCTTGTTACCCGTTACCTTCTGGTTGGTGTTCATACCGGCAAATGTATATCAGTTGTTTCGGTGGACGAATTATCTCAGCTACATAGGGTTAATCGCTTTTGCCATCCCGGTTGTTCTCCTTATTCTCGCGGTTATCAGAAAACAAGGGAAGGGGGGAGCGCGACGCCATGAAAAAAGGCAGAAAGATTCGTCATCGTCTTAAATCGGTACTTGTGGCTTTCGGTTGCCTGTTATTGTTAAGCGGTTGCTGGGATGAAAGAGAAATTGAGGACCGTACATCTGTTGTAGCCATTGCGGTAGATAAGGCAAAGGATGGTCGAATTCTGCTTACGGTTCAAATTCCGCTTCCCCTCAAAATTGCCGGTGGAGGAGCTTCCAGCGGTGGCGGAAGAGGCGGCGCAGAGTCCATTAAGGTCATAAGTACAAAAGGACGGACGTTTGAAGAAGCCGTAGGGAAGATCCAGTACCGTGTCGATCAGCAGTTGTTCTTCGGTCAGCTGACAGTGATAGCTTTTGGCGAGGCATTAGCGAAGGAAGGACTGCAAAATGTTATAGATGCTCTGCGTCGTATGCGGCAGACCCGTCGACTCATGTTCCCGATTATAGTTGAAGGGGAAGCGGCGGAATTGATGAGCAAGACAACTGATCTTGAACAGATCCCGGCGAATTTCATTAGAAATTTAATTGACAATGGCGTCAGACTGGGTTATCTTCCAAACCTTACGCTTGGCCAATTCTTCACAGGCATATCGAATACGGCCAAACAACCGTCGATGTTAAGCTTCAAAGTTGAAGGTTCGAAAATCCTCTTTACAGGTGTCGCCGCCTTTAAGGATGATAAGTTGGCAGGTATGATCAACCGTAGAGAAACGTCGAATTTATTAAGAATTTCAAGGGAAAACAGTGGTGGAGATGTTACCGTCCGAATGGATGACAAGGGATTGGTGACGTTCAATCCAAAACTTGTGGATACGAATTACGATTTTTCATATGAAGGGGGTAAAGTTCATGCCAGCATTCGGGTCTACGTGGAAGGCGAAATTACGGAACTTACTTTCCCGGTTAATTTAAATGACACGAATATCCACGAGGAATTAGAAAAGGAAATGGAAAAGGAACTATCGAAACAATCGACGGAGATGGTCCAACATTTGCAGGAGTACGGGACGGATATTCTTGGTCTTGGCGCACGCATCAGAGCATTTCATAATGGCATTTGGGAGAAGGTCCATTGGAATACCGCCTTTTCGAAAGCGGTTGTGGACATCCAATATGATGTGAAGATCCGTAGATCAGGCATGGCCTTGAAAAATTATCAATAAAATGATTCGTGTTTGAAGCGAGGTAGGCGTGTTGGGGAACCTCTAAAGTCAGCCGTGTTGCGTGATTAGAATATTCTTATTGGAAATACGGGAAAATAACGTGAAATGATTAAGGGAGGACATGAAAATGGATGCCAAGCGAGCGAAGCAGATCATTGAGTCACCGGATGGAATCAAGGTGACTTACAGAGATGATTCGGTTTGGATCGATACTGTGAACCCTGAGGCGGGAACCGCCACGGTTCATAATGTGAATGATCCTGAGGAAGAGATTGATGTGCCTGTTCAGGAATTGAAAGAACATGCTGAACAGGAAATAGACTTTCGTTAGGTAACAAGCGGCGCATGGATCGCCTAAAGAGGCGGCCAGCGTCGCTTGTTGTCTTTTTTTACCTAAAAAAAGCCCGCCGGGCATAATTGAGCCGCAGCGGGGTTCCGAATGCTTCTATTCGAAAAAGTCTTTGTTGATCTGAATGAATTCCGTTTCCTCTTCCGGTACCTCTTCCTCGGGATAGATGGCTTCAACCGGGCAGACCGCTTCGCAAGCACCACAGTCGATACATACATCCGGGTCAATGTAAAACATGTCTTCGCCTTCATGGATGCAATCAACAGGGCATGTCTCTACGCATTCGCCTGACTTCTCACTAATACAGGGTGAAGTAATGATAAACGCCACGCTGGGTTCCCCCTTTCAGCTATTCTTAAAGTAACGACGGACATGGGGAGCGATTCCCCAGTCGAGTATGTACGTTTTCGACTTGTCCGGGTTTTCTTGTATAGTTGCGGATTATTGAATCCATTTGATACATCTAGTATGCCGAATCCTCCGCAAAATTTCAATTGGAAAATCACAATTTCATGATTTTGCTATCCTTATCATACTGGATTGCGCAGTGTCGCGTCAAACGGTTTTGGAGAGAGATATCATTCTTATATGGATATGGATTAAAGCACTTGAAAATGCATGGAAAACCATGGATCCTCTGAAATTTCTTCACGCCCATCGGCAATGATATGGCGTTCCCCTTCTTCATCCTGTGTGAGCCAATAAGGCGGCTCCGGAAAGACCGGATAAACGTGTCCTTTTCTAAACAGGATTCTATCGTGATCGGGTTCAATCCATTCATGTTCACTGGCATAGACCGTTTGGATACATTGGACGAGTTCCATTCTCTTTCACTCCATTGTCAGATTCCCAACAAGATTATCTCACGATCAGGACAGAAGCTCAAAGAGCATGTCTTTCCTAGGTGGCGAAGGGTGATTTATTGAGGTCTGGTAAATTTTTTCGCGGGAAAGCTAAACGATTGCGAAATCCCACCGATAAAAGAAGTGAACCAATTGGTTTCACGCCGTGAATGTCAGTTAAAACCCGGGAGGCAGGAACGGCGACGATGTCGTGAAGGTGAAAAGACTTTGTCGGAATTGGAACGTAGTGCCAAGGGCGGGACACAAGGAAGTGGCCCGGAAATTAAAAACACGGAGGTTTTGAAAAGTGAGAATCAATCACAACATTGCCGCGCTCAACACGTGGCACCAATTAACTTCGAACAGTTCAAATGTCCAGAAATCTTTAGAGAAATTGTCTTCTGGTCTTCGGATCAATAGCGCTGCTGATGACGCAGCCGGTTTGGCAATTTCCGAAAAAATGCGGGCGCAAATTCGTGGTTTGGAACAAGCTACTAGGAATGCCCAAGACGGAATTAGTCTGCTTCAGACTGCAGAGGGAGCCTTGAATGAGACCCATAGCATCTTGCAACGGATGCGTGAACTGGCCGTTCAATCTTCCAACGGTACATTGACAGACGAAGATCGGGATAAAATCCAAGAAGAAGTGGATCAGTTGATAGAGGAAATTGATGAGATTGCACAAGATACTCAATTTAATAAGAAAAATCTTATCGATGGATCTTTATCAGGAACATCCGGAGCAATTACGTTGCAAATCGGTGCCAATAGCGGTCAAACCATGTCAGTGGAGATTGCATCCGCAACTGTAAGTGGTCTGGGATTAGGTAGTGGTGTTGACCTTTCATCGCAGTCTGGTGCTACAGCGGCAATTGCCACCATTGATACAGCCATTCAAACAGTTTCAACACAAAGAGCTAAATTGGGTGCCTATCAAAACCGTCTGGAACACACAATCAACAACCTGAGCACCTCCGCGCAAAACCTAACGGCTGCTGAGTCGCGGATCAGGGATGTTGACATGGCTAAGGCAATGATGACATTCACAAAACAAAATATCTTGATGCAAGCTTCACAAGCAATGCTTGCTCAAGCCAATCAGATGCCGCAGGGCGTTCTTCAACTCTTGCGATAGGGAATCACAAAAGTGGTCATCTTTAATAGATGATCGCTTTTTTTTGAGCAAAAAAAAATCTCGGAGTCATTCCCCTTTAACATTTGCGAAATATGTCGATATAATAAATAGAAAGTATTGGGGGGAGCATTGTGCATCTATTTGTTGAAGATGAATTTTTGATCGATTCAAAAGACTCACGCGAGACTGAGAAAGTATTGACTGACTGGGCCGGCAAGCATGAGGGCCGGGTTATTTACGCCTATGAATGGGAAGGAAACACCCATTTCGATGATTGGGTCGCCTTTCTAGGCAAGGTCATACAATCTGATGCAAGAATCAACTTACTGACCAAATCAGAAGTGGAATTAAAGCAGGAAATGAAGGATTCGGTTCTGTCTTACTGTACGACATTCAAAGAAAATTTGCCCCCTGTCATCGAGAGATTGTTCGGTACTAATCCGCAAAAGGAATCGAGAATGTTAGCTGACGTTTTTGAAGGACTCGACTATCTCATTTCGAGTGCATCGTTGCTTCATATTGATACGAATTTAGAAGAGAGGCATCAAGCGGTTGTTGAATTGGCTCAAGAGTATGAATCTCAGAATTTTGTCGAGCTGGCAGATTTATTGAAATATGATTGGCTTCCTTGGGTTCAAGAATACGAAGCGAAATTGCAGAATTTATACGTGGGGATGTAGGGATCTATGGAAATCGAAATTCAATCCAATAGGGCGGTTTTACAAGATCGATTGCCCCAGGTTTACGAACAAATTAAACATGTACATAGGGATGAACAAGAAATTCGTGCGGTTAAAGCGAGAAAAGTCGATGCGTGGATTCTTGAAAAAAAGGCAGATCCCCATTGGGCATCTTTGTACAGCAAGTTTAATCCATTCGAAGAATCGGAAATGTGGGCTGCGTCTATAAACGGAGATCCGAAACATATTGTGTTGTTTGGCTTTGGGATGGGGTACCACTTTGATGCTTTGATTCGTCGTTTTCCGCATGCTCTCTTTCATATCATCGAACCCGATCCGCAATTATTATTATCTTGTATAGAAAATCGGGAAGTGCCATCCGAATGGGTGACAAATATAGAGCATTTCATCGTCTCGGATCGTCATGAGGATTACGAGGCTTTCTTTCAAGCGATCATTCATTTTATTGACGAAGGCTGGACTTTTCTTTCGCTTCCTAAATTTGAAAAGGGTTACGATCAAGAATTCAGAGCCTATGAAAAGGCCTTTTCCAAAATCAAAAAGAATTATAGTGACAGAGCGAAAGCTTTCGTTTCATTTGAAAAGGTTTGGAATTTCAATGCCCTGAAGAATTTGCCACATGTTTATGGAAGTCCAAATATTTTTGATCATCGAAACCTTTTTAAGGGGAAAACGGTCATTCTGACCGCTTCGGGGCCTTCATTAAATGACGCGCTTCCTCTCATTCGAAAGGTTCAAAGAGAGAAGAAGGCGATTGTCATAGCGGCCGGAACCAGTGTGAACGGCCTTTTGAATAAAGGGATTAAACCGGATTTTTTCGTCTCCTATGATCCAAAAGTTGATTATCGTGCCTATAAAGAAGTATTGGACAAACAAATCCCGTTTATTTTTGGCTCCACGGTTTGTCCGGGTATTCCGTCCGAATATGAAGGGCCAATGGCACATATGAAAACCTTTCAGGACAAACTTACACATTTTTTCGAACCTGACCAGGATGTAAATCGAATGGTCATAGATGCCCCTACAATTACGGCGGTTACTTTGGATTTGTTGAATAAATTAGGAGTCGAAACGGTATATATGGCCGGACAAGATCTATGCTTCATTAACGAGAAAACGGGTGCTGAAGGAGTCTACTTTTACAACAAGGAAGGAAACGTTACCGCTCAACAACGAACAGGTAAAGAGTATGTAGAAAACAACAATGGAGAAATGGCGGAAACCAATCCATCCTTTTTAAGCATGAAAAGATCCATTGAAGCTTTAATCGGAAAAATGGATGGTCACATGGGAGTATACTCCTTATCTTTATACGGTGCCAAAATCAAAGGCATGCCTTATGTTGATATTAACGAAGCCGAGACTAAGTTGGAAAATGGACAATCAGTTGAACTGAATTTTTCATGGAATAAACCGGATCGGAGCAGCGAGGTTGACCAGGTTGTTAAGAAATTGAAAGATGAAATCGGGTATTTTTCAGATGTCAAAGGCGCTTTGGAAAGACAATTGGAAAAGTTTCAATCCGCTTCCCCAAAGCAAAAGGATAAATGGCAGATCAAAGTCGACCATTCGTTAGACCGCTTGACACATCATAACGGTTATGAGGAAATCATTTACCCACTCGTTGTGAACAGAATCAACTATATGGTGCGATTGAAAAGCAACGCGGAGTTTAGCGATCCAAAACAGGTGAAGCATTATTATGACAAGGGAGTCCGCCCCTTGACCAAGGAGCTGGCCATGGTTTTGGAAGAGTACCAATCCATTCTTTCCGAACTGAAGGTGGAGGAATCGATCGGCTGAGAAGAATTTGTGACTTTTCATTCAGGGAAATGAGCGTTCCATATAAAAGATTTGGAGGAGATCCTATGACACCGAGGATAATCGCTGAGGTTGGTTGTAATCATAAAGGAGACATGGGGATTGCGAAAGAGTTTATAAGAATGGCGGCTGTATTCTGCAAAGCGGATGTCGTCAAATTTCAAAAGAGAAACCCTAAGGAAAGTTTGACAGAGGAGCAATATAATAGTCCACACCCAAACCCGTACAATTCTTATGGCAAGACGTACGGCGATCACCGGGAATTTCTTGAATTTGATTTGGATCAACACAAAGAATTGAAAGCTTACTGTGATGAATTTAATATCAAGTACAGTTCATCCGTTTGGGATTTGACGTCTGCGAAAGGGATTGCCTCATTGGAGCCGGAATTAATCAAAATCGGCTCTGCATCCAATCTGCATTTTGAAATGCTGGGTTGGTTATGTGATCACTATCGGGGTGAAATCCATCTATCCCTTGGCATGACTACAAAAAAGGAAGAAGAACAAATCATTAAATTCTTTGAGGATCACAAAAGAGAGAAAGACCTTGTGATTTATCACTGTACATCGGGGTATCCCATCGATTTCGAAGATGCCTATTTGCTGGAAATCACCCGGTTAAAAGAGTGGTATGGCCATATTGTAAAAGAAATTGGCTTTTCCGGGCACCACAACGGGATTGCAATAGACGCGGCTGCTTATACATTAGGGGCGACAACAATTGAGAGGCATTTTACTCTCAATCGAACCTGGAAAGGGACAGATCATGCCGCTTCTCTTGAACCTGACGGGTTGAGAAGGTTGGCAAGGAATGTTCGGTCGGTTGAGAAAACATTGGCTGTTAAAGAAAAAGATATATTGGATATCGAAATTCCGCAAAGACAGAAATTGAAATATGGAGGTTAAGATGAAAAACGTAGCCTTCATTCCAGTTAGGGGCGGTAGTAAATCGATTCCTTTGAAAAACATTAAAAGTATCGCAGGAAAGCCTCTTGTTCAATGGGTATTGGAGGCAGTCAATGATTGTGAAGAAATAGATGAAGTCTACGTATCTACGGATTCCTCTGAAATAAGTAATGTTGTTGGAGATATGAACCTAGGAAAAATAAACATCATTGATAGATCCCAGGAATCAGCGACGGATGAGGCTTCATCGGAAATCCCATTACTGGAATTCGCACAAAATACGACGTTTGATCATGTGATATTTATTCAGGCAACCTCCCCTTTGTTGACAGCTGATGATCTCAGTGGCGCAATCAAACAACTTAACGAAAGTGATTGTGACAGCTTGCTTTCAGTTGTCAGACAAAAGAGATTTATATGGCAAGAGGGGAAAGATGGTTGTGCAACTCCACAAAATTACGATATTTATCAACGCCCCAGAAGACAGGAATTCAACGGTTTTCTTGTAGAGAACGGTGCTTTTTATATCACATCAAAAGAATCTTTGATAAAAAATCAATGCAGGATTTCCGGTGATATTGCCTACTACGAAATGCCGCAGGAAACCTATTATGAAATAGACGAAGATGTTGACTGGACGGTTGTTGAAACATTGCTTGAACTTAGAAAGCGGAATGCCGATTCGTTGGCGGACAAATTGTCAAAGATTAAGATGCTCGTGATGGATTGTGATGGCGTATTAACGGATGGCGGCATGTACTATTCAGAACATGGAGATGAGCTGAAGAAATTTAATACGAAAGATGGTATGGGAATTCGATTTTTAAAGGAGTCAGGCATCAAAACTGTTCTCATTACAGGTGAGGATGTTCAACTCGTTAGGAATAGAGCAGAGAAGTTAAGGATTGACGAGATCTATTGCGGTGTGGATAATAAGCTTGAAATTTTGGACATGGTTTTAGAAAGGAACAATATTTCCTATCAACAAGTGGCTTATATTGGTGACGACATCAATGACTACGAAGTGATGACGAAGGCAGGTGTAGCCTTCTCAGTATGCGATGGGATGGAAAAGGTGAAAAACACGGCTCATTACATCACGAAAAAGAACGGCGGAAATGGAGCCGTAAGAGAAGTGTGTGAGTTTATTTTGAACCACAGGAGGTAGGCATGAGCAGTATTTGGCTTACGTGGGACGAGCTTAATCAACAATTGAAAGATAAAGAGGTTTTGTTATTTGGGGCAGGAGTAGAACTGGTGGAAAAGACGATTTCAAAGATTCCCAAACAACCTCTGTGTATATTAGATAACAGTAAGAATATGCAAAATTCAACTGTGAATGGTGTAGAAGTCGTTCCTCCGAATGAAGGCGTTCAATTTTCGCGGAATTTTATAATTCTGATCACCACAACTCTTTATCAAAGCGTTTCTCAGCAGTTAAGTGAAATGGGTTTAACAAAAGGCGTGGATTTCTTTTGTTCTCCGGTATTATACAGCGAGAAAAAAGCTCATGACATCAAAAGTCACGATCAAACCTTGCTTTTTTCTTGTTCTGATGCCCCGGAGGATCATTCCTCGGATTGCGGAGGAGGCCTTTACACTTTTGATATTAAAACTCGAAAGCTTGAGAAACACTTTTCTGGTCGGCTCCGTCAAATTGCGAAAACGAACGATTTTTATTATGTAGCTGATGCTTCTCAAGGTGTCCAGGTTTTTAATAAAAATCTTGAATTTGTCAAGACGATAGAGAGTTTGCCAGGGTCGATTCTGCATGGTCTTACCTATGATCCGGTTCATGAAGTGCTTTATACCGCAAATACTGGGAGAGATTCAATTTCTGTTATTGATATAAAAGATGGTTCACACATTGAAGAACTTTCCATTCGGGCTGATCATCATAATGATGAATCTGACCAGCACCATATCAATGATCTGTGTTCCTTTAAAGGGAATTTATACATATCTATGTTTTCATTCAGCGGATTATGGAAAGAAGGCTGTTTTGACGGCGGGGTTGCCTCATTTGATACACGGTCGAACAAAATAACCGGTTACCCCATTCGAGATATCTGGATGCCGCATTCTGTGGATTTTATCAATGGGGAAATATCCGTTATAGACAGTATGAATGGCAAGGTATATAAAACAAGTAATAAAAGTCTAGTTGAAATCAATGGTTTTTTACGCGGGCTCGCTTTCGACGGGAAATATTATTTTATTGGACAAAGTGAACATAGGCATATTGACAGACTTCAAGGAGTAAACGGAAACATAACGCTTAATTGTGGGATTCATCTGTATGATCCAATCACGAGCCTAAGCAGGTTCCATTCATTTGACGAATTGACAAATATCCATTCGATTGTTGTGGTATCTTGAATCTCTCAAAAAGAAGGTTTTGGTTATGAACAATCCATTCGAAAAACCTATATACGTCACAAGGCCATTGCTTCCGGATGTCCATGAATACAATCGGAGGATCAATGAAATATGGGAAAGTCAGTGGATCACGAATAATGGACAGCAACATAATCGGTTGGAGAAATCGTTACAAGAACATTTAAATGTTGACCACATTTCTTTATTTAACAATGGTACTCTTGCTTTATTACTCGGTTTAAAGTCGCTTGATTTAAGGGGCGAGGTTATCACAACTCCGTTTACATTTCCTGCGACTGTACAGGCTCTCGATTGGAACGGGTTAACGCCGGTTTTTTGTGATATTGATCCCGTCACTTTAAATATAGATACCGATAAAATTGAATCGCTCATAACGGAAAAGACATGTGCCATACTCGGAGTGCATGTCTTCGGAAATCCCTGCAAAGTTGAGGAAATACAACAAATCGCGGATAAGTATGGGTTGAAGGTCATCTATGACGGGGCTCATGCTTTTGGGGCTAAGATAGACGGGAAACCAATTGGAAGTTTTGGCGATATGACGATGTTTAGTTTTCATGCTACAAAACTTTTCAATACGATAGAGGGCGGTGCGTTGACCTTTGGCAATCAAGCATTAATCAAAAAGCTGAAGTTGTTAAAGAATTTCGGAATCAATGGTCCGGAAAAAGTTGTGTTGTCCGGGATCAATGCGAAAATGAATGAAGTACAGGCGGGTATGGGGCTGGAAGTATTGAAGTTGGTAGATGGAGAGAGAGAAAAGAGACTTAAAATCAAGAGAATTTACGAACGCCATTTAGCCAACTCACCCGGGATCCGGATCATTACTCATTTGGAAGACGAATGTAGCAGTTATCAAAACTTTGTGATTGAAATCGACGAGAATACATTTGGGAATTCAAGAGATAGGGTTCATGAGGAACTCAAGAAATACAATGTATTTACAAGAAAATATTTTTATCCTTTATGCAGCGATTTTTCATGGTACCAAAATCTTGATTCCGCTCGACCCGAGAATCTTCCGCAAGCTCAAAAAGCGGTAAAACAGGTTCTTTCAATGCCTTTTTACGGAGAGCTGGAGCTGGCTTCCGTCGAAAAGATTTGTGCTATCTTGAAAGAAATGAATATGCGAACACCGGTCCTCAACTAATGAGAAAACAGGTGATGTGAGATGAAAGGAATCATATTAGCAGGCGGTTCAGCGACTCGTCTTTACCCTTTGACGAAATCTTTCTCAAAACAAATGTTGCCCGTCTATGATAAGCCGATGATTTACTACCCATTATCTGTCCTCATGTTGGCGGGAATAAGGGAAGTTCTAATCATTTCCACGCCAAGAGATATCGAGTGGTTTAAAGATCTTTTGGAAGACGGAAGCAAGCTGGGAATGAAATTTGAATATGCGATCCAAGATGACCCGAACGGTCTTGCAGAAGCTTTTATGATCGGAGAAGAATTTATAGGTGATTCACCTGTTGCATTGGTTTTGGGGGATAATGTCTTTTACGGAACGAATTTTGGCCATAAGGTACAAAGGGCCGCATCTTTAACAGCCGGTGGGCTTATTTTCGGTTGTTATGTGAAAGATCCGAGCGCTTATGGCGTTGTCGAAATCGATGAAAGACGGAACCCGTTGTCTATTGAAGAAAAACCTGAAAACCCTAAATCATCTTTTGCGATTCCGGGGTTGTATTTCTTTGACAATAAGGTCGTTGAAATTGCGAAAACTGTAACTCCATCGTCTCGCGGTGAATTAGAAATCACTTCAATCCTTGATGAATATTTACAAAGAGGAGAGCTTAAGGTTGAGCTAGCCGGAAGAG
Organism: Caryophanales bacterium; assembly: GCA_035776675.1. Classification (GTDB taxonomy): domain Bacteria; phylum Bacillota; class Bacilli; order Bacillales; family DASSOY01; genus DASSOY01. The sequence continues at coordinate 1,623 of DASTWO010000155.1, read as the reverse complement.
GTTTGGCATGGTTGGATACCGGTACTCATGAGTCTCTACTGGAGGCTTCTAATTTTGTCGAGGCGATACAAAAACGTCAGGGTTTGTATATCTCATGTATTGAGGAAATTTCATTCAGAAAAGGCTATATCTCAAAAGCACAATTAATAAAGTTAGCTGAACCATTTATGAAAACAGAGTATGGCAAATATCTTATCGAAGTTGCACAAGGCACACAAAACAGGGATGCTATGAATGTGTAGATTAAGCTATTGTGTAAGGAGTTATTCATGAACATATTAGTGACTGGCGGCGCGGGCTTCATCGGGTCAAATTTCATTAAATATATGCTGTCAAGGTATGATTATAGAATCGTGAATTTGGACTTGCTTACCTATGCGGGAAACCTGAAGAACCTAGAAGAGTGTTCACAAAATGATCGCTATCACTTTGTGAAAGGGGATATCCGTGACCGCGATTTATTAAAGGGTCTTATTCAGCGTTATGACATTCAGATCATTATAAATTTTGCCGCCGAGTCCCATGTGGATCGAAGTATAAACGACCCTGAAATTTTTCTGAATACCAATGTGTTGGGAACCCAAGCTTTATTGGATGTCGCGAATAGTCAGTGGAAGATCGATCCGTCTGATAAATATAGCAGAAGGTATAAGGACGACGTGAAATACATTCAAATTTCCACGGATGAAGTGTACGGAACTTTAGGAGAGGAAGGCTATTTTACGGAAGAAACAAACCTCGCCCCCAATAGTCCATACTCAGCTTCAAAGGCATCTTCTGATTTGCTGGCCAGGGCTTATTGCCAAACATATGGATTACCTGTGATAGTAACGAGATGTTCCAACAACTACGGCCCTTACCAGCATCCCGAGAAATTGATTCCGCTTATGATTCATCATGCTATGAAAGGAAGGCCTCTCCCGGTGTACGGGGACGGAAAACAAATTCGGGACTGGCTTTACGTGGACGACCATTGCAGCGCCATTGATAGCGTCCTTCACAAAGGGAAAGCAGGAGAAGTCTATAATATAGGCGGAAACAATGAAAAGGAAAATATTGATCTCGTTAAACTCATTCTTCGCTCACTGGGCAAAAGTGAAAGGCTTATTGAGTTCGTAAAAGACCGCCCGGGTCATGACCGAAGATACGCGATCGATAATAACAAAATCACGAAAGAATTAGGTTGGTCTCCTTCATACACCTTTGAACGTGGAATCAAGAAAACCATTGAGTGGTATTTGAAACATCCCGATTGGTTGAATGAGTATTAAAAACAGGTGGTAAATTTCATGAAAACAGGCATCATGCAAACCTACCTATTCCCTTATATAGGCTATTTCCAACTGATTCATTCTGTCGATCAGTTTGTTATTTATGATGATGTCCAGTATATCAAAAGTGGTTGGATCAATAGGAACAGAATTCTGGTCAATCAAAAGGATTTTATGTTTACTTTAAGCCTGAAAAAGGCATCATCATCCCTGAACATTAATGAGAGGTATTTTTCAAAGAACTTTGGCAGGGAAAGAGATCGCCTTCTGAAAACATTAAAAGAGAGCTACGGGCAGATGGATGATTACGAGAATGTGTCAACATTGTTGGAGAACGCGTTAGGTAGTGTTG
>DASTWO010000154.1:0-17972 GCA_035776675.1 Caryophanales bacterium | reverse complement strand
GCATTTGCTGCAACGGCCGAAAGTCGACTTTTACGACGGTTATTCCTTTTTCGTTCTTCACGCGCTTGACCAAAGGACACTGTCGGCCATGGAGATGGATCTGTTTGTCGGGTCGAACTTCATAGTCTCCTTCCACTTTGATTCGTTGAAAGAGGTTGACGATGTGTGGAGGAATGAACTTAATGAAGAAGAATTGGGAAGCCACGGTCCCTATGATGTAGCCCACCTGTTAATGGACAACTTGGTCGATGCCTACTTCGCGCCTGTCTATCAAATTGAAGATGAACTGAACGAAATGGAGAACAACACAAGAGGCCAGCCGATGAGAGTATTGATGGACCAGCTGTTTGAAACAAGAAGCGACCTGTTGAAGTTACGTCATACCGTATTACCGGTACGGGATCTCCTCTATCGGATTCTAAGTTCTCAGCGAATGAAGGAAATTCAGGAACGACGAGCTTATTACACAGATGTGTACGATCATTTGTTGAAGCTGGCGGAACTCATTGAATCAAACCGTGAAATTACCGCCGATATCCGCGACAGCTATCTGTCTCTCAATGCCAACCGAATGAACACAGTCATGATGACGCTGACAGTGATTACGACCATTTTTATGCCGTTGACCTTCATTGCCGGCATTTACGGAATGAACTTTCGATACATGCCCGAGCTGGCCTGGCATTATGGTTACTTTTTCGTGCTCGGCTTGATGGCCGCGATCGGCCTGGTGATGTATATTTATTTCAAACGCAAAGGTTGGTTTGACCGGTAAAAAAAGGAGATTGCCAAAAAAATGAATGCCATTTTTCAAATCGTATCACTTAACGCAGGAAAACCCGTGCCTGCCACTTTCAATAACAAAGAAGTGAGGACGGCGATATACAAACAGCCGATCGATGATGCTGTTCCCCTTTCGAAAGTCAATCTTTCCGGGGACGCCCAGGGAAATTTGAAAGTGCATGGCGGCCCTGATAAAGCGCTTTGCGCTTATGCTTATGATCACTATGGCTATTGGGAGAATGAGCTGGATCGCCAACTGAACCCGGCTACTTTTGGAGAGAACCTGACCATTCAAGGGCTTACTGAAGATCACGTCCATATCGGAGATACCTTTGAATTCGGGGAAGCCCTTGTACAAGTAACTCAACCTCGCCAACCGTGTTTCAAATTGGCGGGAAAATTAAACAGGCCAGACATGATCATGAAGGTCCGGGAAAACGGGTTCAGCGGATATTACTTCCGTGTGCTTAATGAAGGCATGGTTTCCAGAGCAGCGGGGTTGAAAAGAATTTCGATTCATCCGAAGAAGGTCTCAATCACCTTTGTCAATAAGGTTCTATACCAAGATCAGTGGAACGAACGGGCTATCCGCACAATACTTGAAGTCGACGAACTTGCTGACAGCCTTCGCGATTCATTTGAAAAAAGGTTAGACAAAACCCGAAGTGAAAAATGAGGAAACGTGATTAGTTACTAAGGCATTCCTCAATATAATCTTCCGGTGAGAAATCGATTGGGCCAACAAAATACTGTCAAAAGGGTCTAACAGCCATTCCCTTTGTAATGGATTGGCCGGCTGCAAACCTGCCTCTTCCCTCATCTTTATCCTCCACCTTGTTAATTCGCTTACTTTCACTATAGATATATAAATATAAAGCAAGTCAAGACTTACATGCGATTTTTCTCTTGCTGAATAGATTTCAAAAATCCTGCAAAAAATAAAACAAAATAAGCTGAGGAGGAAAACCATGCTTAGGAAAATCGTGATTGCATTGGCGCTGGCCATTGCTGTATTCGGAGCCTATCAAATGTTCAACGGGGACGAAGTCACCAATGGGAAAGTGACCGTTGCCTTCAAAGGAATTGATACATCCTGTAAGCAGTGTAAAAGTGAAGTCTCCGGTGCATTGTCCAAAATAATCGGGATTCAAGCTTCACACATCAACCCCGCTAAAGACATTGTTCGCGTGACTTTTAACTCCAATATCATGAAAGCTTCGTGGATTGCCAATTCCTTAAAGGCCGCCGGATTTAAACCGGAGGACATTGAAGTCATTCAAGGGTAAAAAAAATATCGCCCAAAAAGCGAAGGGTCCGGCTCAACTTTCCAGTTGTCGGACCCATTTTTTTATATATTCAGCTGTTTCTTTTGGCGCGTCACGATAAATATCGTGGGTTGTATCTTTGACAGCATGCACCGTTGCCTCTGGAACCTCTGTTTGCAAGCGAGCGGAAGCCGTTTGCCGAATTCCCTCCAAATCAACCGGTAACGTGCTGCGAAGAAGTAATAATGGAATTTTCATATCCGATAATCCTTCCGTGATCGGTTCAGCGTAAACACCTTTCAAAACGGCTCGAATAGCAGGCGGTTCAGCAGCGAGGCGAATTTCCCCATCCTTTTCCTTAACTTGCGCCTTTGAAGCAACCTCAAGTTCTTCTGACCACCTCGGCCATTCTGCTTTTTCCGACTCGATAAATGAATCCCAGGAAGGAAAACGAACGGCCTCGTAGAAAGCCTCGGCATTTTCCAATTCCTTTTGCAAAGATCCTCCTTCCGGAAGATCAGTTTGTTGCAAATACCCCCCGTCTAACAAAATCATTCCTTTCAAAAGCTCCGGATAAGCATGTGCAGCATAAAGGGTGATATGAGCGCCCCAGGAATGTCCTGCCAAATAAATCGGCTTTCCTGCGCTATCAATGGTCTTACGAATTCGTTTTGCCAGACGGCTTGGTAAAAAGGCTTCATCCTCCTCACCATATTGATTCTTCCCATGACCAGGAAGATCAACAGCCAGAACATGAAATTGGTCCGTTAGAAAATGAGCGAATTCACCGAAGCTCAGACCTGAACTTCCCATCCCATGCAAACAAAGCAGTGTCGGCTTTTCCCTGCTTCCCCATTCATACAAAGGTGTCTCCATAACGATTCTCCTCCTAACGCAAGAAAGACCCCGTCCTCGGGGTCAACCTGTTATTTTTTCACTTTGTCAAACAATACCTCGTATTCAGCATATCCTTCTTCTTTCAGATCTTCTTTCGGGACAAAACGCAAAGCTGCGGAATTAATGCAATAACGCATTCCGCCCTCTTTTTTGGGACCATCATTGAACAAATGGCCAAGGTGGGAATCGGCATTCTTGCTTCGGACTTCCGTACGAATCATTCCATGGCTCAAATCTTCATTTTCCTTCACGCCGTATGAACGAAGCGGCCTCGTAAAGCTCGGCCAGCCGCAACCCGCATCGTACTGATCCTTCGAACTGAACAACGGTTCTCCGGACACGACATCCACATAAATACCTTCACTCTCATTATCCCAATATTCATTTTGAAAAGGGGTTTCCGTCCCGTTTTCCTGCGTTACATTATATTGGGAAGCCGATAACTTTTTTTTTAATTCTTCGTTAGACGGTTTATCATTCCAATTTTCGCGAATAAATGGATCCCGTCCTGAAGCTTCACGATACCTCTTGTAATGATACGGATTTTTCTTCGGGTAATCCTGGTGATAGTCTTCGGCTTGATAAAATCGCTCCGCCGGTAAGATTTCCGTAACAATCGGCTTCGTGAAACGGCCACTTTCCTCAATTTCCTGTTTCGACTTCTCGGCCATCTGCTTTTGTTCCTCATTATGGTAATAGATCGCGGCTCTATAAGATTCTCCCCTATCGGCAAATTGACCGCCGTCATCAGTAGGGTCAATCTGCGGCCAGTAAATACTCAGCAATTTCTCATAAGGGAAAACCTCTGGGTCATAGGTGATTTGTACAGCCTCCCGGTGGCCTGTATTGCCGAAACATACTTCTTTGTATGTTGGATTTTCTGTATGTCCGCCCGTATACCCGGAAACCACCTCATGAATGCCAGGCATTTCATCGAACGGTGTCACCATGCACCAGAAACAACCTCCGGCAAATGTAGCAACTTCAAGACGTTCACTCATTGTTCGACACCTCTTTGACTGCTTGTTCCAGGCGTTCCATCGCTTCGGTAAGAATCGAACGCGGACAGGCAAAATTTATCCGTTGAAAACCGTCACCCTGTTGTCCGAACATGGCTCCGGCATTGAACCCCAGTCTAGCTTTCTTCACAATGAAATCATTTAGCTCTTCACCGTATAAATTCAGTTCCCGAAAATCCATCCAGCCTAGATAAGTGGCTTCCGGTACCTCCATTTTAACTTGAGGAATGTGATCCCGCAAATACCTATGGATGTACTCGGCATTGTTTTGCAAATAGGAAAGTACCTCTTCCAGCCATGCTTCTCCCTTATTATAAGCAGCCTGCAAGGCTTCAATTCCAAATATATTAATATGAAAGAGTCCGGCTTTTGCGGCTGCCGTGCTGAATTCACGGTGAATCCTTTCGCTTCCCGCGATGCCAACCGAAGTAGCCAACCCCGCCAAATTGAAGGTTTTGCTCGGCGCCACGAAAGTCAGAGAATGGTCAGCAGCCTCCTTCGATAAGGAATAGAACGGGGTATGCGTTCCCTTTTCGAACACCAAATCAGAATGAATTTCATCGGAAATCATAAAAATATCGTTCTCAATACAAAGATCTGCAAGTTCCTGCAGTTCCTCTTTCGTCCATACCCGGCCAACCGGATTATGGGGACTGCACAAGATAATCATTCTTGTGCGATCATCGATTTTATCCTTAAGATCAGCCAGATCCATTTCATATCGGCCGTTCTTCTCAATCAAAGGATTTTCCACAACATGACGGCCACGATTCTTTACCGCGCTGAAAAACGGATGATAGACCGGCGGTTGAACGACAATCTTATCACCGGGCTTTGTAAAAGCGTCAATAGCCACATGAAGCCCCGTCACTACACCGGGAATCGGGGTCATTCGCTTCGCATCCACCTCTACATGAAATCGGCGCTCTGTCCAATCAACCAGCGACTGGTAAAATCCTTTCGGCTTTCCCGGATAACCGTATACAGGATGCTTGGCTCTCTCAACTAAAGCCTCCGTCACACTCGGGGGGCACGGGAAATCCATATCGGCCACCCATAACGGCAGAACATCCTCTGTTCCAAATACATCTTCGCGGTAATTCCATTTTACCGAATTGGTCCCTTCCCGGTCCAACACATCGTCTAAATTAAATGCCATTCCCACACCCCATTTATCTTACGGCCAAGTTCGAAAGAATGTGCTCCGTTTCATCGACAACATCCTGCACCAACTCCGCCGCTGATTGTCTTTTGCTCAATCCGGCAGCCTGACCCGCCCACAAGGACATATATTCCGGCTTATTCTGCCGCTTCGCGGCACTTCGAATGCCTTTCGTCAAGCTGTTGTGAATCGGATAATCGGGAAATTCATCGGCATAAGGCTCCAATTCATCGATCATCCGATTTCGAATCCCGCGCGCGGGCTTCCCCGAAAACGCCCGCGTCACCACCGTGCTCTCATCCGTACTCCCAATCACCGCTTCGCGGTGCTTCTCATGCGCCCCGCTTTCCTCGCACGTCAGGAACGCCGTTCCCATCTGCGCGCCTTCGGCTCCCAGCGCAAGCGCCGCCGCCAGCCCGCGGCCGTCCATCACGCCTCCGGCTGCCACCACCGGCACGCTCACCTTATCGGCGAGCTGCGGCACAAGCGCCATCGTCCCAACCATGCCGGCGTCGAACCTGGCACCATCGCTACCATCACCAGCTCCAGCTCCGCCGGCAAACGTCCCCCGATGGCCTCCGGCCTCGCTGCCTTGCGCCACCACGGCGTCCACTCCGGCCGCCTCAAGCTCTCCGCCTTCGCGCACAGTCGTCGCCGTGCCGAGCACGACGACTCCGGCGCTCCGAAGGCGCTCCACCGCTTCCGCGGGCGGCACGCCAAACGTGCAGCTGAACACCGGTACTCGTTCCTCGACCAGAACGTTCAGCTGCTCCCAGAATGGCGGTCCTTCCGTCGAAACCGCCTCCGGCCGTTCTTGCTGCGCGCCCAATTCCTCACGATAGCGGTCGAGCCGCTTGTTCGTCTGCTCAATCTTCGCCTCGTCCACGTCAATCGGTTCTGGAATGAACAGATTGACGCCAAACGGCCGATCGGTCAGCTTCCGAATCGCATGAATCGCTTCACGTACCGCTTCGGGCGCCATATAGCCGGCCCCGAGCGTGCCGAGCCCGCCGGAATTGGAGACCGCCGCAACCAATTCCGGAGTCGTCGGACCTCCTGCCATGCCAGCTTGAATGATCGGGTATTCAATATCCAAAAGCTCGATCAACCGATTTTCTCTCCACATGCTATCCTCTCCTTGGCATTTCTATGCCGGAATAGAATATTGAAGGCCGCACACCCCGATTTCAGATGAACGGGTTTAGTTCAGATTCAAACTTTAAATGGCCTCAGAAATGAGCTGCAAAACACAAACCATAAACGGCTCAAGACCATCCAGATTACGATTCCACTTCAACCCTGTACCACAATCGATAATCATTCAGTTCCATGCTGACCACACCATCATCAACTAATTTCTTCAAATATGCCGTCACTGCCGTTCGAAACAGAGTCCAAGAGGCAACATTCACTGCCGGTACGGAATAATCGCGGCACATCAGCCGAACAATTTCCTCATGGCTCAGGCCATCCGGTTGTTTGTGTAGCATTTCTGACAGATCATCCAGAATTGTCTGATGATAGTCGATATTATAGGATACGGTCTCCCGGAAGTCGGATTCAAAAATGCCATGACCCGGAACCGCACCTATACATTCAATTCCCTTCACTTTTTCCAGTGATTCAAGCGCCTCTCCGATATCAATCATGAACGGAATCTTGTGCTTCTCCAACTGTTCCCGTGAGAAGTAACTGTCCGCCGCGAACAAAACACCATCTGTTTTCACTGCCAACTGATAATCACTATGGCCCGGCAGATAAAATAACTCAAGATGAAAACCGTCGAAATCCAATGTTCCTTCTCGGCAAACCTGATCAATTCTGATCGGCGGTCCCTCAAGAAATTTATTTCGCATTTCCCCGGGCGGATTGTTTCCCTGGAATAAATACATCGGCTCCAGCTTCGGGTAGCGCATGATCGCTTCCTCGAAATAAGGAGCCAACGTGTACAAACCGCTCTTCTTTTTAAGTTGTGCCGCCCCTCCAAAATGGTCGGAATGGGCATGAGTAATGAATAAATGCGTTACAGGCAGCTCATTCTCTTGTAACTGCCGCAACACTTTATTAGCTGTTGATTTGTCGATGCCGGAGTCGATAAGAAGACCTTTATCTCCTTTTCTCACATATCCGATATTCACGGCACCGTGAAAGTAATAACAATTGCCCGAAATATTCTTCAAATCCATCGGGGCGCCCCCGTAAATCAAGTTGTTATTGATTTTACACCCCGTTCGCCTCTGAATCAAGCAATCCGAAAGCATTGATTTCCTGTTGGGAACCCGGTTTCCCGACAACCGGCCGATTTTGATGCGTCACACTTAAATACAAAACACAACCCACCATAACAAAGAACAGAATCATTACCACAACGTACATTTTTTTCATCCTGGAGCCCCCTCTTTTTTTTCGAAAAAACCATCTATTCCATTCCCGAAAACCTATACTTTCCACAAGTAAGGAATCAGGACCAAAAGTTGAAAAAATCCCCTATAAATTAGACGAATTCAGTGCCTAAATCGTTTCACATCGTTAGGAGAAAATGGTTTTGTTAAAATAAGGAGGAAAGGAGCGTGACATTATGAAAAATGAGCGAATTCTATTGAAGGAACGCCCGAAAGAAATGCCGGATGAAAGGAACTTTCAATTCGAAGAAATTCCTGTACCCGAACCGGAAGACGGAGAAGTTTCGCTTCGCACGTTGTATTTGTCTGTCGATCCATACATGAGAGGACGGATGAACGCCGGAAAATCATATGTTGCTCCATTTGAGGTAGGCAAGGTGATTTCCGGAGGAGCCATTGCCGAAGTCGCTGAATCGAGACATCCTGATTTCAGCAAAGGTGATAAGGTGTTGGGGAATTTGAGCTGGCAACGTTATTCTAAAGCCCATGGAGACCATTTGAGAAAAGTTGATCCTGAGACCGCGCCCGTAACTGCATCTTTAGGAGCCGCCGGTATGCCTGGCATAACCGCCTACTTTGGACTGCTCGACATCGGAAAACCAAAGGAAGGTGAAACCGTTGTCGTGTCAGGAGCTGCCGGAGCTGTCGGTACAGTCGTCGGGCAGATCGCCAAATTGAAGGGCTGCCGTGTGGTCGGCATTGCCGGAAGCGAGGAGAAAATAGCTTATATTACAGATGAACTCGGATTTGACGCGGGCATTAATTATAAAACGACTGATGATCTGAACCAGACGTTAAAAAACACCTGCCCGGACGGGATCGATATCTATTACGATAACGTTGGCGGAGAAATATCCGACGCTGTAATGAGACGAATTAACAAGTTCGCCCGTATCGTGATTTGCGGCCAAATCGCCCTGTACAATCTTGAAAAACCTGATTTGGGGCCACGCGTACAGGTCCAATTAATCCAAAAAAGCGCGCTAATGAAAGGCTTCACCGTCGGAGATTATCAGGATCGTCAGAAAGAAGCCGCTACCGCTCTTGGCAAATGGATAACAGAAGGCAAAATCACATACCGAGAAAACATCATTGATGGTTTCGGACACACCCTGGAAGCCTTCTTCGGCCTGTTCCACGGAGATAACATAGGCAAACAATTGGTGAAGGTCGCCGATCCATCCCGATGAAAAACTTTCAGGTCCCGGGAGATTCATTCCCGGGACCTTCCAATTCCTTTTAAGTCGGATCATTAACAGCCTTCCCGCTCCATTCCATTCCTATCATCTAAAAATCTTTTTACTGCTGACCGTTTTTCACCCATTCAGCCACTTGCACAGTGCGTTTCGCCTGGTGCTTCACGGCATCCGAAACATCCTGCTGCCAATTGCCTTCCCCGTCAATTGTCACACTCGTTCCATACGGGTTCCCGCCGGCTGCATAGATGGAATCATCCGTATAGCCCGGTGCCGCGATAATCGTACCCCAATGCATCATTGTTGTGTAAAGGGCCATAATGGTTTGCTCCTGACCCCCATGCGGATTTTGTGCGGAAGACATCGCGCTTGCCACTTTGTTCACAAGTTTACCCTGGAACCAGAGTCCTCCGGCAGTGTCCAGAAACTGCTTCATTTGTGCCGGCAAGTTGCCGAAACGCGTCGGAATGCTGAAGATATAGGCATCCGCCCATTCAAGATCATCCAATGTAGCTTCAGGAATATCCTGCGTGGCTTCATGGTTTCTCTTCCATGCTGGATTGGATTCGATTGCCTCCATTGGCGCCAATTCAGGAATCTTGACAACTTTAACCTCCGCGCCAACTTCTTTCGCACCCTCGGCGGCCGTTTGAGCTAATTTAACATTACCGCCAGTGGAGCTGTAATAAATGACAGCTAATTTAACAGACATTGTGCATTCTCCTTTTCTCTGGATGTATCATTTCACCTCGAACTTCGAGGAGATTACATGAATTTCAGTTGATACCAATCAGCCGCTTTCTCAATTTCGGGACGCGTTAGCTGATGGCCGAAATCCTGCCATTCCAAAGTTACGCCCGCATGAGCTCCTTGCAAAATCTCCGACAATACCTCTGTTTCCTCAGGTGGACAAATCGGATCATTGCGGCCCGCGCTGATCAGCACAGGAACCTCTGACAAATCCGGAAGGTCAATTCCCCGGCGAGGGACCATAGGATGCAATAAAGCCGCCCCGGCCAAAGCATTTTGATAATGAAAAAGCAGGCTTGCCGCAATATTCGCTCCGTTGGAATAACCTACGGCGATTAACCGATCACGGCGAAATCCATATTCTGCAGCGGCTTCCTCCAGGTAATCATGCAATTCACCGGTGCGAAAGACTAGATCTTCTTCATCAAAGACTCCCTCGGCAACACGCCGAAAGAACCTCGGCATTCCGTTCTCACTCACATTGCCTCTTACACTTAACACCGAAGCTTCTGGATCGATCATTTCCGCGATCGGGAGCAGATCTTCCTCAGTTCCGCCGGTTCCGTGTAACAACAATAATGTACGGTCATTCTTCCCTTTTCGGAAAATATGTTTCAAGATCGATCACCTTCCATTACCGGATTCACCTTATTGGGAACCTCTTTGTATTTTCTTCTTTCGAGCTGTTTCTATGCCTTTTCCTACTAAAACAAGCTTTTCATCTAGTTATCCTTGTTTCATATATCTTGAATGCGAGATAATAGGAAAATTTTTTTTATTCCTCTTCTTACTCCTTCTCTACCGAAAATCCGAGTTTCTTCAGCAGTTCAATCATCGTCTGTTGTTCAACGGAATCCAATCCGCTAAACATCTCGCGAACCGCTTCACGATGCTTCGGAAAGATTTCTTCCATTAACTCGCGTCCCTCATCCGTAATCGTCGCATACGTAATACGCCGGTCGCTCGGACACGGTTTGCGCCGCAGGAATTTCTTCTCTTCCAGCTTATCAATCACGTAGGTCATGCTCCCGCTGGACAATAAGACCTTTTCACCGATTTGCTGGATCGGCTGATCGCCCTTGTGAAACAATAGTTCAAGAACTCCGAATTCCGTCGGATTCAGGCCATGGCTTTTGATATCTTCTTTAATCCGGTCTGTTACGGCACGATTGGCCCTTGCCAATACGACAAACAATTTCAAGGCCAGTTCGCTTTCACCGAGATTTCCTTGAGACCCCATTGCCATCAATTCCTTTTCAATACTAGAATATCTTATATCACGACTCTGGCGGACACGATCAATTAATATAACTGAGTTCGCATAAGACGATTTTCGTCAGATTCCCGCAACTGTAAGTCACCTTTTTATCTCGAATTCAAGATAATCATAACCCGCAGCTCTCCCTTTGTCAAATTTCCGCGTTTGACGTACTGTATTTAAGGGGAGTGTTAACTAATACGAAGATCCCCGGCTGGAGGCACCAAATGAAAAGAACAAAACTCGCTTTGCAAATAAGAGAAAGTTTCTGGTTTCTGCCGTCTCTCTACGGCTTTTTCGCATTTATTGCCGCAATTGCTTCCGTAAATGTAGACTTCCATTTCTCAACGGAGCAACTGGAGTCCGTCTTTCCGGATCTTTTGGTGGCCAACTCCAAACTGGCTGTAACCATGTTAAGCACACTGACTCAGTCGATCTTGACGATTACGACTATAACCTTTTCAACCATCATGATTGTGCTGACGACGTTCTCTGGCCAGTTTTCTCCGAGAACCCTGCAAAATTTCGTGGCAGACCGAGCCACTCAACGGGTTCTGGCTGTATTCATAGCAGGTTTTCTGTACAACCTGGTAACTCTTCTTCTAATGGAAGGTTCGGGCAACAAAAGCTTGTTGGTCACTCCGGCACTTAGTGTGTTGTCGGGGATATTGTGCGCGGCTTTCTTTGTCTTTTTCATCCATCATGTCGCGGGCTGGGTCCAGGTCAATCAATTAATTAACAAAATCACCCGGGAAACCTTATCCACCATCAATCGAGTCTATAAGGAACAAAGCCGCTTCTCCTCAACAGAAAAGACAGAATTGGAAATCGACAGACAGGATCGTTATGTGATCAGAGCAGAGAATGCGGGATACGTTGCCATGTTTGATTTTCAAAAATTGATTTCACTGGCCGCCCAGAACAACACCATCATCCATTTTCATATTCACATAGGGGATTATGTACTCAAAGACACTGAACTGTTGAGCTACCAGGCCGACTCAAGACACCCTGAAACTACAGAAAATCAATTTCGGCAAACGATTAAGCTGGAGCCAGAAAGAACTTCTGTCCAGGACATCGAATTTGGCATCCAGAAGCTTGTAGAGATTGCGCTACGGGCCATTTCCCCCGCAATCAACGATCCGCACACAGCCATCAATTGCATCAATCGGATCGGGACAATCCTCAGTGAATTGAGCAAGCAGCCCCGGAGAAATTCAACTTTGTGCGACAATAACGGAGACATCCGACTGATCATCAGGCAGCGTGATCTCGATCATTACTTGTACAAAGGCTTATACCAAATTCGCCATTATGCCAGGGAGGATCTTTCAGTCACTGTCGGCATCCTGCAAGCTCTTAAATTAATCGCAGAAACGTCCGATCCATCTACTCGGCAAACGGTTCATTCCTTCGCCGAATACATCATTGAGGGATTCGATCATGAGGTTCTTGAAGACAAAGACCAGAAATACTTACAAAGAACGTGGCGAGACCTGGTCCAAAACTGAAAACCCCATAAAGAGCAGCCCCGCTGCTCCTCGGCGTTAAGAGAGCTTCTCCGCCATAATCATCTCCGGATCCAATCCATCCGACTCAATTACAATCGCGGTCATCTTGCTTCCCGTACCCGCTCCGTGCCCTTCTCCTTTCTCCCAGAAAGCCGCCTGACCGGCTTGAATGGGAACCCTCACATCATTTTCCCCGCATACCCAACCTTCACCTTCCGCCACAAGAAACAATTGGCTCACCACCGCATCGTGGTAACCGATTCTCTCCTTCGCTTCCAAATGTATACAGGCAATATGAACATCTCCGTGATGTTCCAGAATCCGAGACATTACGAAATCAGACCCGAACCGGTCAATGGACTTTCCTTTTTCCCTTGTAAACTGCATGACATTCAATGCCATCCCTCCCTTTCTCCAAAATGATAACTTAAATCCACAACAATACACCCACATTTGCCCGAATGAATATTTCTCGAACCACAGATGAACAATAGCTTACAAACACCAACGGAATACCATAGCACCATCCCGTTGGTATCGGAGGGATTAACTGAAATGGAAACTGAAAAACACGTGAAACTTACAGCCGCGGAACTTTCTCAAATTTGGGCGGGCTATCAAAATGACACAATGTTGAGATGTGTCCTGCAATACTTTCGGGAAACGGTTGAGGACCCCGATATTCAACTTATTGTAGAAGACGCTCTTAATTTATCGATGGCTCAGATTGAGAAACTTGTTACGATTTTCGATAAAGAGGATTATCCGCGTCCTGTTGGATTTACCGACAGAGATGTAGACATAAACGCCCCACGCCTGTATTCTGATACCTTTATTCTATATTACTTACATCAGTCAGCCAAGTTGGGAATTAATGCGATGAGTGTGGCTGTGGCTTTATCCACGCGCCACGATATATATTCGTTCTTTGATGAATGTCTGTCTGAGTATGTTCATCTCCACAAGACAACAACCGACTTGCTTTTATCCAAAGGTCTGTATATCCGTTCTCCGCATCTCCCGACCCCAAGAGGCGTGGATTTTGTAAAGGACAAAAGTTTTCTTTCCGGATTCGGTGACAAAAGGCCTTTGGTGTCACTAGAAGTCACGAATCTCTTTGACAATATCCAAAGAAATGCTCTTGGTGCTTCCACCGTAATGGGATTTGCCCAGGTCGCGAGGTCGAAAAAGGTGGCTAAATACTTTGTTCAAGGACAAGCGATCGCCGAGAAACATGTCGAAATCTTTGGGTCCGAATTGCGAAAGGATAACCTCAATGTTCCGATGACATGGGCTATGGAAGTCACAGATTCAACGGTCCCCCCTTTCTCTGACAAACTGATGATGTTTCACACCACTGCCTTGATTGCGATTGGAATGGGTTATTACGGAGCAAGCATGGCTACTGCCTTCCGAAGTGACCTTATCGCGGATTATGCCCGTTTGACTGCAGAAATTGCGAAGTATTCCGGTGAAGGAGCAAAACTGATGATTGAAAACGGTTGGATGGAAGAGCCTCCTCAGGTAGTCGACCGGAAAGAACTCGTGAGACAAAAGAAATGAATATATACAATGAGCAACAAACAATAATGGCCAAACCAGAGGTGGAGGAATCTTCAATGAAACCAGCCCATGACGTTCAAGATATTCAATTGACATCTACAGAGCTCGGATCCTTGTGGACGGTTTATATGAACAATTCAATGTCGATTCAAGTTCTTACTTACTTCCTAAATAAAGTGGAAGACAAGGAAATCCACGAAGTCCTCAAGTTTGCCTTAGAGTCAGCGCAACAGGAGAACGAAACTGTGATCAACATTTTTAACGCTGAAGGACAACCAATCCCACACGGATTTACAGAAGACGATGTAAATATTAACGCGAGACGGCTGTATTCGGACAATTTCTTCCTTCATTACGTCAAGAATATGTCCCAATTCGGAATGACAGCTATCGGAACTAACTACACCATGGCAAGTCGCTCAGATATTCGTAATTTCTACAAAGGATGCGTGCAGAAAATCACGAAACTAGATGAAATGGCAACCCAACTCCTACTGGCTAAGGGTCTTTATACACGAGCGCCGTATATTACAATTACCGACAAAGTCTCTTTTGTTAACAAACAAAATTTTCTCGCCGGCTTTATTGGCGGCCGTCGACCTCTGATTGCGATGGAAGCCACCTATCTGTTTCTGAACGCACAGACCAATTCAGTCGGAAACGCTTTACTACTTGGATTCAGTCAGGTTGCCGGTGATCAAAGAATCCGAAAATACACGTGGCGGGGTATGGAAATTGCCAAGAAACATCTGAACATTTTCACGGATAAACTGCGGGAAGATCATCTTCATTCCGCTCCAAACGCTGAGGATGAGGTAACAGATTCAACGGAAGCTCCATTTTCAGACAAACTGATGATTTTCCATATTACCTTGTTGGTTTCTGCTGGAATGG
Organism: Caryophanales bacterium; assembly: GCA_035776675.1. GTDB lineage: Bacteria > Bacillota > Bacilli > Bacillales > DASSOY01 > DASSOY01. The sequence goes on along the minus strand of DASTWO010000154.1, from coordinate 3,269 downwards.
GTAACTATGGAATGGCGATGGCCGTCAGTCCAAGACACGACCTGTCTACTACGTATGCCAGACTAGCTGCCGAGGTTGGAGATTATGCGGCTGACGGGGCAAATATTATGATCGATAACGGGTGGATGGAAGAGCCGCCCCAAGCCGATGACCGTAAAGAAATAGCCAACAAACAATAACGGAATCGGAGGAGTCAAAATGAGCAAGAAAGAGATTGTTCGGTTGTCCGGCGCGGAGCTTGGAAACATTTGGACCTCTTATATGAGCGATAGCATGGCGGTTTGTGTGCTTACCCGATTCTCGGAAACGGCTGAAGACCCGGAGGTCCAAAATATATTAAAATACGCGCTTGATCTGTCAAAGAAACACATTCAAGTATTGAAAGATATATTTCGGCGGGAGAACTGCCCCATTCCGGTTGGGTTCGAGGAAAAGGACATGAACTTGAACGCCCCGAGGTTGTTCTCAGATACCTTTTTTCTGGTGTATTTGCAGAACATGTCGAGAATGGGGCTCGGTATATACAGCATTGCTCTGCCGGCGATAGCTCGAGAAGACGTTCGAGATTACTATCATAAATGTGTCGCTTCTTCAGCCGACTTGAATGTGAAGCTTACAAAATTAATGTTGAAAAAAGGGGTTTACAAAAGAGACCTTATCCGTCCCGGATAAGGTCTCTTTTGTAAACAAACAACACTTCAAAGCCGGTTGGCTCGGTAAGCAGCGCCCATTAACCACACAGGAAATGACAAGCATATTCTTGAGTTTGTTAACCAACGTATTCAGCAAGGTGTTGCTGACTGGCTATGCTCAGGTTGCCAAGGTTGAAGAAGTGCGAAAGTACATGTTCAAGGGTTCCAATATTGCCTCTAAACAGATCGAAGTCTTAAGCGGATTTCTACATGAGAGCGACTTGTCCGCTCCTCCAACCTGGGATTCAGAGGTGACGGAGTCGACGGTTGCTCCTTTTTCAGACAAGTTGATGATGTACCATTCAAGAGTTTTGGCTCAAGCCGGAATAGCTAATTATGGAGGAGCTATGTCTATGAGTTTGAGGCATGACCTGATTCCAATGTACACCAAATTAACCACGGAACTGGGGAAATTCGGAGATAAAGCGCTGACCCTCATGATTGAAAACCGTTGGTTCGAGGAACCTCCAAGAGCCCCCAACCGCACCGCTCTTTCAAAGCAGGGAGTGGATCACATCCAGTGATCGTGGGGTATATCGTTTGGTTGCCCGAAAGAGAACAAGCTCACGGGAATAGTAAAACTCTTTTAAGTGAAAACTGTACCTGATATGAAAATGATCAATCCGTTTTTCATTTTCGGGAGAAGAGGTGTCACCCATGAATGATTCAACTCATCAACAAGAAGACGAAAATCCATTGAACAACCGGGTTCCTTTGTCCACATCCCTTGATGTAAACCTGACTTTGTTACAAGAAACCTTTTCGGAATGCCACGATCTCGTCTTCCATTCAATTGAATTAGGTAACCAGAAAGCTTGTCTTGTATACCTTGATGAAATGATAAATGACAGAGCCCTGTTCCAGATTGAACAAGGGCTCTCCACCTATTCCAATGAACCGAACTGGCCGTTCATGCCTTTTATTCGTCAACGCTTCCCCTTAAGCAACGTTGACGAGTTAAATCACCTGGAGTCTGTGGGAAAAGAAATTCTATCCGGCCATATGATTGTGTTGGTTGATCAGTTGACTTATGCGATCTCTGTCCGCTCCGGCAATTCCATTGGCCGAGATGTAGCCAAGCCTGATACTGACCGGACCGTAAGAGGACCGAAAGAAGGATTTGTAGAGGACATTCATACAAACTTGAATTTAATTCGCAAGAAAATCCGAACCCCTTCTTTAAAGGTCGAACATTTAACACTGGGAGAAAGAACCCATACACAGATTAGCGTCGTTTATATAAAAGGAGTGGCCGATGAAGGCATAGTTCAGGAGGTTCATCAACGATTAGCCAGAATCGAAATTGATGGTGTATTGGATAGTCACTATCTTGATTCGATGATAAAGGATGCGCCAGGATCACCCTTTCCAACCTTATTCAGCACGGAACGGCCTGATCGAGTTTGTGGAGGACTGCTTGATGGAAAGGTGGCCATCATAACGGATGGAACACCTTTCGCCCTTACCGCACCTGCCACCTTCGTCGAATTTCTTCATTCGGCTGAAGATTATTATGACAGTTCTTTAATAGCGTCCACTCTACGGTGGGTCCGCTTCTTGGGACTATTCGTCGCCTTGATTCTGCCGGCCTTCTATGTAGGACTGGTCACTTTTCACCAGGACCTTCTGCAGACCCCGTTCTTAATTCGGATTGCTGCAAATCGTGAGGCTCTTCCTTACCCGGTATTGGTTGAAGGCCTCTTCATGTTGCTAGCCTATGAACTCGTTCGGGAAGCCGGGATCCGAATGCCAAGAATCTTTGGCGGAGCCGTTGTAACGATATTAGGGCTCATCTTAATAGCACAAATCGGTGTACACGCCGGGATTATTGGACCGGTCATGGCAGCAGTTGTTTCGGCTACCGGGCTCATCACATTCATTTTGCCGAATTACGCCTTTCATCAGATCATCCGATTTTGCGGCATTCCTTTGCTCTTATTGGCGGGATTCTTCGGCTTTATGGGGATCATCGTCGGTTTAATGTTTGGCCTTACTCATTTAGTGAGTTTGCGTTCCTTTGGTGTCCCTTATTTCTCTCCGGTCTCCCCTGCCAGGAAAGAAGGATGGAAAGATGTATTTCTCCGCGCGCCTTGGTGGGCAATGGAGACTCGCGCACCTGGATTGGATGTCGGAGACTTCGACCGCGCAAATGGTATGAATGCAGCAAAACAGCCAAAGGAAAACAAGGGGGATCACGATGAAAACTAATCGTTCATATAAGCGGAAACGCTATCTTTACGTTGTGATTCTTTCCTTTTTTCTGATCTCACTTTCAGGATGTTGGAGCGCTTCCGAAATCAACAACCTTGCCGTTGTCAATGTACTGGCCATCGATGAAAACAAGGCCGGCAAAATGGAAGTGACAGCTGTTATTGTTAAACCGAATATGATCTTTACGGAAACCGGCAGTACAGGAGGGCAGAAGACAAAGAATCCTCTTATCGAAACAACCACTGGAAAAAGCTTGTATGAAGCGGTAGGAAATTTATCAAAGGCTGTTCCGGAAAGTCTTTATTTCGGCCATCTTAATGTGATTGTATTCGGTGAAAGGGCAGCACGCGAGAAAATAGTCACTTC
>DASTWO010000153.1:0-43812 GCA_035776675.1 Caryophanales bacterium | reverse complement strand
TTGGATAAGGCGGAGATGATTCAATCGGCGTCGGCACCCGCAGTTCAGATGGAGGCCGTCATTGAACATTTGAAAGAAGATGAAAGAATCCGCCAACAGGATCAGTATTTGGCGCTGTTCGATTTCGTACCGTCTATCCCGGAAGAATGGTCGAAAAAGATGAAAGAGGTCATAGCAGAATTAAGAGAATGTAGGCTCGAAGTTAAGAACTGGGATGTTCTTTCAGAAGAAATACCTGAGTCATTACGTGATGATCTGAAGCATTATTTACTGCAACAGGGTCAGGCTTATAAACTGGACGAAGAACGCCTCATCCACAAAGATTCTCTGTTGGAGTCGGTTCACAGTCTTTTAAGAGAAACGGAAGGCTCCTCAATTGCCTTAAAGCAGGCAAAAGACGTGTTAAACGTATCGCGAAAGTATTTGATTCCGTTTTTGGAACTGTTGGACCACTTGAAACTGACAGTTCGTGACGGCAATGAACGAAAGTGGGTGAACAGTACCATTGACAGATACTTCGATTAGCGTCGGTTTTTTCACCCCATATTATGGGAAGAATCGCGGCAACGCGACCACAGCCAAAAGAATTGAACACGGCCTGAAGGAAAATGGCGTTCAGGTCGAAATTTTTGCATATGAAGAGGAGAAGTGGACGGCCGTTTCCGAAAAACGAATGGAGTCGTGCGAGGTCTTCCATATTTTACATTTTTACCGTTTTACCCAATGGATGGAGGCTACGGGTTATTTGCCAGAGCGTCCGTATTTGGTCACTTCCGGAGGAACCGATGTAAACCACCGATTGTTTAAAGACGACGGTTCGGGGAAGATGAAGACCTTTGTGAACAATGCCCAGGCTTTGACTGTGTTTACTGAAGATGCTCGTGAAAAGAGCATAGCCGCTCTAGGTATGCCTCCGGACAAAGTTTATGTTGTCCCTCAAAGTGTCAAGGTTCCGGATGAGGACAATCCCACATTATTGAAGGCCGCTCCAGAAGGAAATCCAGCGTTTTTGTTGCCTGCCGGCCTCCGTCCGGTGAAAGATGTTTTGTTTCTGTTGGATGCTCTTGAGGATCTGCAAAGAACTTATCGGGAATTGCAGTTTGTTCTGATTGGCTCAGTGTTGGATCAGAAAGTGTATCGTAGGGTTCTTGAGGCGGAAAATCAGTATGATTGGTTTCATTTTGTCGGTGAGGTACCGTTTACGGATATGAATGCCTGGTACGATTGGGCGGATATCGTATTAAATACCTCGGTATCCGAGGGACAGTCATCGGCGTTGCTTGAAGCTTTGGCGCTCGGCAAATTGGTGATGGCCAGGGAAAATCCCGGTAACGCCAGCGCGATAACCGATAACGTGAATGGGTTCCTGTTCGAAGACGGAGAAGGCTTCTTGTGAAAACTGCGTAAATGGTTGGAATCGCGCAGGTTGCGTGATGAAATCTCGGAAAATGCTAAGAATTACATTCGAAAACACCATAGTGTCAAGATGGAAATTGAAAGTTATATGAGGCTTTATAAAAAAATCATGCGATAAAAAAGTAGCGGATGCTCAATGATGAGTATCCGTTTTTACATGGAGTTAAATCGACAAGCCTGTAGCTAAAGTTGTCCGATATTCTTTATAAGAGTCGGAAAAAGTAGAGTTTTGTAGGAAATATTTCACAATTAATCCATTTTGTAATAAACCGTCATCTGATTGTAGACTTGTTTAAATTCTATCGCAAACTTGGGCTAATACAATGGGTATTAAGAGATCACCAACATTTTAGGGGGAATTCACTCATGAAATTTTACAGCAAATTGAAGGCTCTTCTCATATTCACAGCGGTTGCGGGAATCATGTTTGCGACCCCGTTTACGGCAAATGCAGAGACGGGAAATAACCTCCTTCAAAGGGGAATGATAGATCCGGATGTTAAGGTGTTACAAAATCAGTTGAAAGAGTTTCGCTATTATGATTACAAGGTTGACAGTATTTTCGGACCGATTACTTTTCAAGCTGTAAAGGAATTCCAAAAAGATTATGGGCTAAGGGTTGACGGTGTTGCAGGACCGAACACTTATGATGCTTTGGAAAGAGTTGTAGCCCTTAAACATACATATGAAAAAGCTCCGTTGTTGAACCGAGGGGATCACGGTGCCATTGTTAAAGATTTGCAAACCCAATTAAGGGATTTAAATTACTATCACGGGGAGATTGACGGTCATTATGGACCGTTGACTGAAGAGGCAATCAGAGACTTCCAGCGGGCTAATGAGATAGCGGTAGATGGCATCGCTGGACCTGTGACCTACTCAGCGTTGATTCATAACCCTGTAAGGGCGGTAATCAGAGAAAAGACAACTGCCAAAGACGAGGCACCTGAAAAAAAGGTAAAGAGTGTAAGCACAAGCAAAGCCTCTGAACCGGAAAAAGAAAAAACAGCTGATGTCGATAGGAATACGGATGATAAGAGTGTAAGGACGTTTTATGTTGAAAGCACAGCGTACACTGCCTATTGCCCGGGCTGTTCCGGAATTACGGCAACGGGCATCAACTTGATCAAAAATCCGGACGCCAAAGTTATCGCTGTAGATCCGGATGTGATTCCACTCGGTTCCACTGTTTGGGTTGAAGGCTATGGTTACGCGGTAGCAGGCGATACCGGTGGCGCGATTGACGGGAAGAAAATCGATGTCTTCATCCCAAGTCATTCGGATGCCATGCACTGGGGACGAAGAACCGTTAAAATAAAAGTTTTTGAGTAGTTGTACAGAAAGAAGAAAAAAGCTACCGGGTTAGAATTCCGGCAGCTTTTTTTAATTAATCGACATAAATGGTTTGGTCTTTTTTATCGGTGACCTCACCAATTACGGCAGTATCGGTTTGCCCCTTCTCATGCATGGCTCGGACATATTCATCCGCATCCTGTTTCGGAAGGCTGATGAGGAGCCCGCCAGAGGTGACAGCATCACAAAGAATGAGTTGTTCCAAATCACTAACTTCATCACCGTATTTGACTACATCTTTCAGCCAACTGTGGTTCTCTTTAGTTCCTCCCGGTACGACTCCTTGTTCAGCCAGCTCGCGTGTTCCGGGCAATACAGGAACGTCTTTGACATGAATAGAAAGGCTTACACCTGTGCCCTCTGCGATCTCGGAAGCATGTCCCAACAGACCAAAGCCAGTCACATCTGTAACCGCGTTCGGACTATATTCACTCAGTGTTTCCGCAGCTGTTTTATTAAGCCTGGCCATCGTTTCCGATACCCTTTGCAGCTGGTCTTCCGTTATTTTCTGTTGTTTGATCGCAGTGGTTTGAATACCGACTCCGATCGGTTTGGTCAGAACGAGAGCATCTCCTGGTTCAGCTCCTACATTCTTGTAGAATTTCTCGGGATGGACTACTCCGGTAACGGACAGCCCGAATTTCGGTTCATTGTCATCGATAGAGTGGCCGCCGGCAATGACGGCACCGGCTTCTTTAACCTTATCGGCTGAACCTTTCATGATTTCGGCCAACACTTCACCGCCGAGAGTGCCGATTGGGAAACCAACAATGTTCAGAACAGTCTTCGGCTGCCCACCCATCGCGTAAACATCACTCAATGAATTGGCTGCCGCAATTTGCCCGAACATGTATGGATCGTCGACAATCGGTGTGAAAAAGTCGACGGTTTGGATGAGTGCCAAATCGTCAGTCAGTTTATAAATACCGGCATCGTCCTGAGTGTCGGTGCCGACGAGAAGATTCGGGTCGTGTAGTTGGTTAGGTAGATGACGCAAAACTTGCGTCAAGTCGCTTGGCGCGATTTTGCATCCTCAACCCCCTTTGGAACTTAACGAGGTTAAACGTATATTTTCCATTGAATTCACCGTCCTATTCTTTTATTGAATGGATCATTGTCCCTTCAAACATTCTTATTTTCTCATTTGTCTTGTTTATAATCCAATTCATTGCTCACTGCTAAGCACACAAACGAGAATTTGAGTACACGCAGCTCGCAGAACGAAGCGGAAGCTAAAGGAGCGAAGTCCCTTTGCTCACTGTTAAGCACACAAACGAGAATTTGAGTACACGCAGCTCGCAGAACGAAGCGGATGCTAAAGGAGCGAAGTCCCTTTGCTCACTGCTAAGCACACAAGCGAGAATTTGAGTACATGCGGCTCGCAGAACGAAGAGGAAGCTAAAGGAGCGAAGCCCCTTTGCTCACTGCTAAGCATACAAACGAGAATTTGAGTACACGCAGCTCGCAGAACGAAGCGGAAGCTAAAGGAGCGAAGCCCCTTTGCTCACTGTTTGCAGAACGATGCGGATGTTAAACGGTGGAGATCCTCTTTTCAAGCCGTTCTTTTGCCCTGAAAGCCCCTGTATACTAAAATGAAGAAGTTAAAGCCTGCGGGCGGATGCCATAGATTGTCAAGGAAGTTGGCGCCAAATGCGATAACTTCTGTGCAAAAGACGCTAGGGCAGATTTGGACAACGGAGCGATTCATACGGGGAGGTATTTGAGTTATGAATTACAAAGTGTCAATCGAATTTTGTATGCAGTGAAACTATGCGCCAAAGGCCGCGAGTTTCGCGGAGACGTTGTTAACGTATTTTCGGGAACATGACGGAAATATTGAAGATGTGTTGCTCATTCCGAGTTCGGGCGGGGCATTTGAAGTAACTGTTAACGGGGAGAAGATTTATTCGAAATTAGAAACGGGAAAATTCCCTGAAAGTCAGTTGATTATTGAGAAAATGGAGTCTTTGTAAGGGTAGAAACGCCTTGAAGAATGGGGGTTTCTTCGCGGTTGCCCGGAGTAGGAGAAGGGTGGTGGTTTTGGTTGAAAGCATATATGCGGTATATTCCAGCAGTTCACGTTTTGCAGCAGGACCCTGTATTTAAAAAGCTTTCGGAAGATGAAGGAATTCCGGAACAGGTATTGACAAGTTGGCTGCAAGAGGAAACGGATCAGCTTCGGAGGGTATTGCTGGATGAACAATGGCAGGGAGCCAAGCCTTCAGAACAGGTATTTACGGCCCATTTGTTGAAGGCTTTGGGAAAGCGGGTTCAAAATTTCTCCAAAAGAAAATTGCGTTCGGTAATCAATGGGACCGGAGTGGTTATACATACAAATCTTGGCCGCGCCCGTCTGGGAGAAAATGCCGTTCGAGCTGTCGAGGCGGCGGCTGTTCATTACTCGAATTTGGAGTATGATCTTGAAAAAGGGAAGCGTGGCTCACGGCATGATATTGTGGAGTCTTTGCTGTGTGAGGTTACCGGGGCAGAGGCGGCGATGGTTGTCAACAATAATGCCGCCGCCGTATATCTTGTATTACGGGCATTGGCACAGAATTCCGAAGTCATTGTTTCTCGAGGCCAACTCGTTGAGATCGGCGGCTCCTTTCGAATTTCCGCCATTATGGAAGAAAGCGGTGCTCGGCTTGTAGAAGTCGGAACAACGAACAAGACTCATTATTACGATTATGAGGAAGCCGTAAATGAAGAAACGGCAATGCTCATGAAAGTGCATACGAGCAATTTCAAGATTAGTGGATTCACGGAATCCGTGGAGACAAACCAACTTGCTGATTTGGCTAAACAGCGGGAACTTGTTTTTTACGAAGATCTTGGAAGCGGTGCCTTTTATGATTTCGCCTCTCATGGGATAGGGGAAGAACCGCTTGTTTCGCAAGTTCTGGGTGAAGGTGTCGATCTTGTTACATGCAGTGGAGATAAGTTGCTTGGCGGGCCACAGGCGGGAATTATTGCCGGGAAGAAACAGTGGATTGATCGCCTGAAGAAACATCAGCTTGCCCGGGTGTTGAGGGTGGATAAGATGACATTTGCTGCTTTGGAAGCAACGTTAAAGGATTATGTGCGCCACCGTGCTGCCGAGAATGTTCCGACTGTTAGGGATATTCTTATGGGGCAGAAGGAAATCAAAGCAAGGTCAGAACGTTTCATCGAGTTTGCATCGGAAGCGGTGCCTGGCTTCCATTCTGAATTAAGAAAAGATGAATCCCAAATTGGCGGGGGCACAATGCCTGATGTTTTGCTTCCGACATGGGGAGTGTTGATTGGGCACGATCAATTTAGTCCACAAAGACTTTCCGACAGTTTGAGGGCGTGCAATCCGCCCGTCATTACCCGCATGAAAGACGAACAGGTTTTTATTGATTTCCGTACGGTATCGGATGCTGAAATGGAAACACTGCTCGGATCGTTGCGGCAGCTACAATTATAAGAAAAACGCAACGCCCGATAAGGGCGTTGTTATGAGCCTTCTCCGTGATTGGCGCGGGAATGGTTACGGTTTTTCACCTTTTTCGAACCGCTTAATGGTTCAGGTTGTCCGCTTTCCTTCTTCGGACTGTTGCGACGGATGTCTTTTGCATTGTGACGTTCGGTCATTGGATGTCCCTCCTTTCGGCTTAGTTGTTAGGGTGATTCTTTTGGTGGCACTCTATACTTTGTGAAGGAAAGTAGAGCGAAGTCATGTGATAAACAGTCACTTGAGTCTTCTATTTGCCCTATCGGACCGGAGAGTTGTAGGATTATGGTATATGCCGATTGATTTTGCGGAAAGGGTTTTTATAAACAGAACACGGGAATATTAAAGGACGGAGGAGGTTTGTAAATGTACAAAACTGTAGTTGTTGGAACCGGGCCGGCTGGCTTGACGGCGGCGATTTATTTAGCCCGGGCCGATATGGAACCGTTGGTAATTGAAGGTCCCGAACCCGGAGGTCAGTTGACTTTGACATCTGCTGTAGAGAACTATCCGGGATTTCCAGCCGGAGGCATTATGGGACCCGAATTAATGGATAAAATGCGTGAGCAAGCGAAGGATTTCGGAGCGAAATTTGAACATGGCCTGGTCAAGGACGTGGATTTCTCCGAACGCCCTTTTACCTTGAAGGTTGACAGCCTTGGAGAAATCAAGAGCGAAGCGGTGCTGATTTCAACTGGTGCATCCGCGCGGCTTCTCGGTGTACCGGGAGAAAGTGAGAATATGGGTAAAGGGGTAAGCACATGTGCGACATGCGACGGCTTCTTCTTCCGCGATAAAAAAATCGTTGTAATCGGCGGCGGTGATTCGGCGATGGAAGAAGCGACGTTCCTGACGAAGTTTGCCTCCGAGGTTACAATCATTCATCGCCGCGAAGAGCTTCGCGCCTCGAAAATCATGCAGAATCGTGCTGAAGAGAACGAGAAGATCAGTTGGAAGTTCAATGCCGAAGTGAAAGAGGTATTGGCGGAAAACGGCAAAGTGAACGCTTTGAAACTTGTCAATAAGGACAGCGGTGAAGAAGAGATCATGAAGACGGACGGTATGTTTGTCGCTATCGGACACGATCCAAACACCGGATTCTTGCAAGGGCACCTTGATATGGATGATAAAGGATATCTCGACGTTAAGCCGGGAACCACCGAAACGAATGTGGAAGGTGTTTTCGCTTGTGGAGACGTACAGGATTTCACGTATCGTCAGGCAGTGACAGCAGCCGGAACCGGTTGTATGGCCGCTATGGATGCACAGCGGTTCCTGGAAGGGAAAGCTTTTACCGACTGGAGTCCTCAAGCCAGTACTGCTGAATAAGCCAGGTCCAAGGAAGCAAAGGGTTCCGGACGGAGCCCTTTTTTCATGGAAAGTCCTATAATTTCATGTACCATACTAAATAAAGCAGAAATTATGAAGGTGTAAGCAATCATAAGAGAAAGTTATCAAAAACGATAACGGGATTGTTATTTACTTATGAGTCTAAAGAAAGTAAAATGGTAACGACGAAATTTGTAAGTTTACGAGGGGGAGAAACAATGGCCACTAGGGAAAATGATATTTTCAAAGCGCGTTCTTCCTTTACGGTAGACGGGAAAAAGTACAATTACTACCGTTTGCAGGCGCTGGAGGATGCGAAAGTCGGGGACGTTTCAAGACTTCCTTATTCTATTAAGGTCTTACTAGAATCCGTATTAAGGCAATACGACGGAAAAACTATTAAAAAAGAACATGTTGAAAATCTTGCGAAATGGGGAACGGAAGAGCAGAAAGACGATGTAGATGTTCCGTTCAATCCTTCCCGGATTATTTTGCAGGACTTTACCGGTGTTCCAGCTGTTGTCGACTTGGCTTCGCTCCGTAAAGCTATGGGCGATATGAAGGGTGATCCGAAGGAAATCAATCCGGAAATTCCGGTTGATCTCGTTGTCGACCACTCTGTGCAAGTCGACAGATTTGGTTCGGTTGACGCGCTGAAATTTAACATGGATCGTGAATTTGAGCGGAATCTTGAGCGCTACAAGTTCTTGAAATGGGCAAAGAATGAATTGGATAATTACAGCGCTGTTCCGCCGGCAACCGGTATTGTTCACCAGGTTAACCTTGAATACTTGGCTTCGGTTGTTCACGGTAAAGATGAAGGCAATGGGGAAAATATTGCTTATCCTGATACCTTGCTCGGCACCGATTCCCATACCACCATGATTAATGGACTTGGCGTACTCGGTTGGGGTGTAGGAGGCATTGAAGCTGAAGCCGGAATGCTCGGCCAGCCGTCCTATTTCCCGGTACCTGAAGTCATCGGTGTTCGGCTGAAAGGCTCGCTGCCTGACGGAACTACGGCAACAGATTTGGCATTGCATGTCACGAAGCTGCTTCGTTCGAAGAGCGTCGTAGGCAAGTTCGTTGAGTTCTTCGGGAAAGGATTATCGCAAATGTCGCTTGCCGACCGCGCGACGATTTCCAATATGTCACCGGAGAACGGAGCTACTGCTACATTCTTCCCGGTAGACGACGAAACGCTTAATTACATGCGCTTAACAGGCCGTTCCGAAGAGCAAATTCGACTTGTTGAGAAATATTCCAAGGAAAATGGTCTCTTCTATACGGAGGATGCGGAAGATCCTAGATTTACGAATATCGTGGAATTGGATCTTGCTGAAGTGGAACCGAGCCTGTCCGGTCCGAAACGCCCGCAGGACGTCATCAAGCTTACGAATATGAAGGAAGAGTTCAACCGGATGCTCACTCGGGAAGCCGGGAATCACGGCCTTGGCCTTGATGAGAACGAGATCAACAAACAGGTGGAAATCGATCACCCTGGCGCTGAGAATTCCGTTTTGAAAACGGGTGCGGTCGCGGTCGCAGCGATTACGAGTTGTACAAACACCTCGAATCCAAGCGTAATGCTCGGCGCAGGTCTGCTTGCAAAGAAAGCAGTTGAAAAAGGCCTGAAAGTGCCGGGTTATGTGAAAACCAGTCTGGCTCCAGGTTCGAAGGTTGTTACAGATTATCTGAATAATTCCGGTTTGATGCCGTATCTTGATGAACTTGGTTTCAGCCTCGTCGGTTATGGTTGTACAACCTGTATCGGCAATTCCGGCCCGCTTCCGGAAGAGGTCGAGAAGGCTATTTCCGATAATGATATGACAGTCACTTCGGTATTGTCGGGGAACCGAAACTTTGACGGGCGAATTCATCCGCTTGTGAAAGCCAACTATCTTGCTTCTCCGCCGCTTGTTGTTGCTTATGCATTAGCTGGAAGCGTCAATTTCGACATTCGAAATGATTCGTTCGGCAAGGATAAGGACGGTAAAGATGTATACTTCAATGATCTTTGGCCGTCAAGCGAGGAAGTTCAGCAATATTTAAGCGAGAACTTGAGTCCGGATCTGTTTAAGAAGGAATATGAGCGTGTTTTCGATGAGAACGAACGTTGGAACAAGCTTGAGACCAGTGAAGGAACTCAGTTCGACTGGGATGAGGATTCCACTTACATCCAGAATCCGCCGTTCTTTGAAAATCTTTCGGCCGAGCCGGACGAAATTGGCTCACTTTCCGGTTTGAGGGCGATCGGCAAATTTGGAGATTCTGTCACAACGGACCATATTTCTCCGGCAGGTGCGATTGCGAAAGACAGCCCAGCAGGAAAATATCTGATTGAAAAAGGCGTCCGCCCGATCGACTTTAACTCCTATGGTTCACGGCGTGGTAATCACGAAGTGATGATGCGCGGTACGTTCGCGAACATCCGCATCCGCAACCTGCTGGCACCGGGTACGGAAGGCGGCTGGACGACCTATTGGCCGACCGGAGAAGTGATGTCGATTTATGATGCGGCAATGAAATATCAACAGGACGGAACGGGACTCGCTGTGTTGGCCGGTAATGATTACGGCATGGGATCTTCCCGCGACTGGGCAGCGAAAGGCACCATTTTGCTTGGTATCAAAACCGTCATTGCTGAAAGCTACGAACGGATCCACCGTTCCAACCTCGCGTTGATGGGTGTATTACCGTTACAGTTTAAAGACGGCGAAGGTGCCGAGAGCCTTGGCTTGACCGGTAAAGAAGAGTTTCAGGTTGATATTGACAATAATCTTAAACCGCGTCAAACGGTAAAGGTTACGGCTGTGGATCCTGAAGGCAACAAGAAAGAATTTGAAGCGATTGTCCGTTTCGACAGCGAAGTTGAAATTGATTACTATCGCCACGGTGGCATTTTGCAAATGGTACTCCGCGACAAACTGCAAAAGACAGCGTCGAGCCAGGTGTAACATTTTCAAATCATTGGCGTAAGATATAGGGCAGCTCCGAAATCGGGGCTGCCGCTTTTAGTTTTTCTCCAGAAAGGAAGATTGGATGTTCTTGAAATGGACAGGCAGGATGTTAGCCTTTTTGCTTATAGGCATTGGGTTGTCCGGATGCAATGATACCGGATTACAGACGACCGGATATATTCCTGTCACCCATGTTGTTGATGGCGATACGATAGACGTCAAACTCAATGGCAAGGAAGAAACCGTGAGATTCCTGCTCGTCGATACACCCGAAACAGTCCATCCACAGAAGCCGATTCAACCGTTTGGACCAAAAGCTCACCAATTCATGGTGGATTTGTTAAAGGGTGAAAAGGTCAAATTGAAAATAGGGAAAGATCCGAGAGGAAAATACGACCGGCTCCTGGCTTATGTTTACACTAAAGACGGTAAAATGGTGAACGAATTGCTTCTTAGAAAAGGTCTAGCGCGTGTGGCTTATGTGTATCCACCTGATACAAAATACGTTGAGGCATTCAGGAATATCGAAAAAGACGCGCGAGAAGACAACCGGGGAATATGGAGTATAGAAGGCTATGTTACGGATCATGGATTTGTAAGAACGGATCAATGCCGGATCAAAGGGAATATTAACTCTGACGGAGAGCATATTTACCATGTCCCGGACGACCCTTATTATGAAGAAACAAAAGCGGAAGCGTATTTCTGCACAAAAGAAGCGGCCGAAGCCGCGGGATTCAGAGCGCCACGCTATTAATTTCTATTGAATGTCTATCGTTCTTTTTCTTCGATCCTGATCGCTTTTTGGAATGATGATCCGCAGAATCCCGTTTTTGTAAGTGGCCGTTGTTTGATTGGGTTCTATACGAAATGGTATCGGAATAATTCGTTCCACATGTCCGTAGGTACGTTCTTTTCTGTAATAGTGATTGTTGTCATTCGATTCCTCACTGATTTCGTTATGATGAGCCGTAATTTTGAGGGAGGAATCGAGCGCTTCAATATCGATTTGTTCTCGCTGGAAACCGGGCAATTCAGCTTCGATGATGAAAAACGAATCTTGTTCCAGCATATCAACTCGGAAGGATTTTGTATCCATCAAGCGCTGAAATGGATCACGGAAGAAGGTGTCCATCCATTCATTCAGCGCTTTTTTATCAAGCTTTGGAAACTTATCTTCTTTAGAAGACATACGAATCCCTCGCTTTCTCGGTTTTTATGATCATTTTATCCACCGAAGCCCCAAAGTGTGAATTTCATAAATAAAATTTTCATACATTTGTAATATTTTTGATCGTTTTGGGGAATAATAAATGATAGAATTGAATTGAAAGAAAATTGATGAAAAGGCAGGGATGAATGATGCGAAAAAAACAATCTTTCAAAGATCTAATCGATAAAAACAAACAAGAACTGTTAAGCGACAATGGGGCTATCGAAAAGATCGAACGCAAGCTTGAAGATAAACATTCCCATCAAGCTTAAAGGAACAGAAGGGACGATTTCCTTTCTGTTTTTTTTTACATAAATAATGGGTCACAGAGGGATGATATAAAAAAATGCGATGGAGGAATGTATCATGAGTAATCCGAAACGCCATCCGGAACGGTACGCGCCCCACAATCCTGATGAAGACCCAAGCAAACCCGACGCCAACAAAAGGCAGATGCTATCGAAAGAGGATGATCAACCGAAATATATCCCTCCGAAGGGGAAATAAGTCATATGAATCGCCCGGCCGCGCTTTTGTGGTCGGGTTTCTTAATGTTGCCCGGACGAAGAATATTTTGTTGTGGTATGATAACGTCAAGATATCATTACAGGAGGGAAGGGCATTGGATCTGAAAAATAAACGAAAAATGGCTATTCTGATCGCAATAGTATTTATCTTTATCATGGTTATCGCATTTCAATCCTCCGGAGAAACCAAAACATTCCCGGTGCCTAAAGCCCACAGTTTGCAAGAAGTGAAACAGTTTCAGTATCAACACGTGCCTGGTTTGAAACGGGCGGAAGCCCTCGGTTTAACGAAAGATTATCAGATTGAACGGTCGATTCCAGGTACAAATGGATCGTTAAGAATTGAAGAAGTCTGGTACAACCCGAAAAAGGCATACATCTTTTACAGCATTAATTTTCTTCCTGTAAAACAAAATCACAACGATTCATCTGGACCTTCACACCTACCTGATCTGTCCTTTTCGGTTTCGTTGCCTCAAGGGATGCACTCGGAAGCGGGGCTGTCAACGAGCAATGGCATCTTCTATAACGGTCGACTTTATCGAGTGGCTAAAGCTGATTCCTTGTCAAACACAAACGTATCGCAAAAAATCAAAGCGATTGTTCTAAGGCGTCTGAATGTTCTGATTGACGGAGAAACTTATTCTCTCGAGGCAGTTAAGCTTCCTTTGAATTTTGAGGCGAATCCAGACATGATGCAAGAAATCCAACTTCATCAAACTTATACCGTTCAAGATTATAGGTTAACGCTTGATCAATTCATAATCGGCACATCCGAAAATAAACTGACTCTCCATTTCGAGAAACCAGTCGAAAATGAAGTGCTTGAGGCGATAGAGTTAACCGTCCAGTCGGTGGATAATGGAAAAGCCCTCTCTCTTGTGAACAAAAGCCAAGAAGGGAATCAATATGTATTTGTGTTCGAACCATTTGATAAACTTCCTGAGCAAGTAAAGATTCACATCAAAGGAATCAAAATGATGTCTCGGGATTATTTCCGCTTCGGGATCGATTTGACGGATTTACAGAAATCAGACCAGGCCCTTCAAGTGAATCGTCAATTGGCCAGGAAGAAAGGCACCAATATTGTATTGGATTCGCTTAAATACGATCATAATGGCTTGCAGGTTCAAATTCGTTATAGCCCTGTCAGTGGGGAAAAGCCGGATGACATTAAGTTGACGGTCACCCCACCGAATTTTCCGAGGGAAAACTGGACACAAGACGCAGATCGCCCACTATTGCTTTTGATTACGAATGAAATCGATCGATATGCTTTTAATGGAAAATCAGAAGCGGGTCCCGGTTCATCATACCGTTTCACATTGGATTCGAATTATTTGAAAGGCTTGAAGCGCCTGAGGATTGCGGTTCAGAATTTGCCTTTTCTTATTCATGTAGATCAATCGTTCACTTTCTCTCCTGCAACCGACCGGTAAGAAGTTGGTTTGGCAGAAGAACAGATGGTGCATATTTTTGAAAGAGCAGCCGACACTATTTGAAAAAAAGGAGATTTTCAAATGGCGAAGGACGAACGGTTAAACGAGGAAGCAGCACGGGACCCAAGAATCCCGCTGTCGGCACGGCCGGAGGATCTTACTTATTTAAATCAATTGGCTGATGAGAAGAAACAACTGCCGAAACAGCGGAAGGAGTCAGATCCGAATGAAGAAGGATCATAACGTAGAAGAGCAGTTGGAAAATGTAAAAGGGAAGTATCCCCATTCATCGGTGACGAACGATACGATCAAAACAGAGTACGAGGGTTACCCTGGGCACCTTGAAGCTCTTACAGAAGAAGAGGACGGATTGGATCCTGTTGAAGAAAGCGTTGTGAAACACACAACAGAGGGAAAGACCTGGAATACAATTGATAAAGAAGATAGAAAATAAGGATGTAGGCAGTTCGGTTTAGTTTACCGGGCTGCCGTATTTTTTTGCAGAGAGTGACGCCCAACGAAATCTGAATATTGTCGAATGCTGTAATGAGTTTTGGATAAGGCGGGGGAGAAAAATTGACAATCGCAGGAAATGTTCAACCACTTCCGGTTTCAGATGGAGATACGCTTTATAGGGAATTGGAGATTATGATGCAGCGGCTTGGCCATCTTGTCGGATATAGAGAGAAATTGAACTGGCAGAACACAATCGATTCGATTCAATTGGGAGACAATGAACAGCTAAGGCAATTGAAAAGGACAGCAGCCAAGAATGACGGAATCCTTTTGTTCTGGGCGAAATGGACGAAAAATACAGTGTTTCGCAATCTGATTTTTCATCCGAACGATCGCGGGTTTTATTTACCTTTTCGTTTCGATGAACCTTTTGCTCTTGAAATGAAAGGCAAGAAAATCTGGTTTGGCTCGTCTGTTCGCCTCCTTGAGGAACTGGATTGGCTTGAAATGACAATGGAACAGATCGATTCTCCTGACGTAGTTGAGTATTGGGGGAACCTTAGAGAACTGTGCCGTAGCAGCAGGGAACATTACAGCCCTTTTCAGCTGGAGAATACATAATCCAGAGGATTTGGTCCACACTAACAATGAATTTTCTTGAGAATATCTTGCCATGAACAAGGAGGAATTCATTGTGGCCAATTCAAGACCGAATCCGAATCCCGACGATCGCAGTGACAACGTAGAAAACCTTCAAGGTGCGGTTCAGGATACAATCGAAAATATAGAAGCCGCTCACGATACTTTGCAGAACGAAGATTTAACAGAGGAACAAAAACAACAGATTCACGAGAAAAATGAGCGGCGCGAAGAAAGCATTGAAGGGATGCGGGCGGAAATTAAGGATGAAGCCCGTGACCGCCAAAGGAAATAGTTGAGACCGGGTTTGCCCCGGTCTTTTTTTCATACATAGGTTGAGGAGTACACATTGGATTGAGAATCTTGTTATAATGAAACGGTTGGCACTGTAAGACGGTTACATAATAAAGGAATGCTGTTTTAAGGTCTCTGATGGTCTGTTGTCGAAAGGAAGAATGGTATGAGTGTGATTCAGCGTCATTTCACCAAAATGATCTCGATCTTATGCGTGTTATTGTTGTTTTTTCTGCTAAATAAAGTGTTTCTCGAAGTGAATCCCGGCTATATCCAACGGTGGCTCCTTTCATGGGGATGGCGGGCGCCGATTATTTTTCTTGCAATGTTTACCGTGCGTCCTTTTACACTGTTTCCGTCCTCGCTGCTCGCCATTACAGCAGGTTTGGCATTCGGGGTTTGGGAAGGATTTCTTTACACAATGATCGGTTCTTTCTCCGGGGCGGTTCTGTCGTTCTGGGCCGTCAGGAAATTGGGAAAATCCCTGGTGAAAAAAGAATGGACCGGCGGATATTCGAAAAAACTGCAAAACCAGCTTGAACATCGAGGTTTTTTCTACGTCCTTTTGTTTCGGTTAATTCCTTTTCTGACTTTCGACCTGATCACTTATATGGCTGCTGTTTCAAAGGTGCGATTTCGTGATTATTTCTTCGGGACCCTGTTCGGTATTGTTCCGGGTGCTTTTGCCTATACATTTCTAGGTTCCAGTGTGGCTTCCGGCGAATATCAGATGGTCATGCTTGCCTTTGTTGTGCTGCTGGTCGTTGTTGCTGTGCCGTTGCTGCTTAGAAATAAAATTAAAGACTGATCGAACCTGACGGAAATAGGGAGACTTGATTGAGTTGAATAAGTTGTTGCTTGTTGGAGCGGGACATGCCCATCTTTATGTGTTAAAACAATTGCAAAGAAAGAAGTTGCCTGACGTTGACGTGACGTTATTGAGCTTGTCGGAGTATCAGTATCATTCCGGAATGTTTTCAGGTTACGCCGAAGATTTGTATCCATTGAATGATATTCGTGTAGATGTTCGGAATTTGGCT
The DNA here is from genome assembly GCA_035776675.1 of Caryophanales bacterium. GTDB lineage: Bacteria > Bacillota > Bacilli > Bacillales > DASSOY01 > DASSOY01. The sequence continues at coordinate 27,671 of DASTWO010000153.1, read as the reverse complement.
GAAAAAGCGGATGTTTCCTGGATTAAGGGAGCAGCCGTTTCGATTGATCCCGAGCAGAAAATGGTGCTGACGGATCAAGGGGAAATGTTGGATTATGATGCTGTGTCATTCGACATCGGTTCATTGACCGCTGGGACGGATCGCCCGGGGGTTCTGGAACATGCGGAAACCATCAAGCCAAACCACAAGTTCCCGGATGTAATCGAAAGATTTCGCGGGTCAAATGCCCCCGTAATCGTTGGCGGCGGCGTGGCTGGAACGGAAATGGCGCTGTCGGTTCAAACATGGCGAAATGAGAATGGTCTCGGTCCGATTATTATGGTCAGTGACGGCGGTTTGCTTGATTCGGAGACATCGAAAGCCGAAGAAAAGGCGGAGGCATTAGCGCGTGATAAAGGAGTGACTTTCCTTCTGCATGACCGTGCGGAAGCCATAATAGATAACAAGATTACAACCACGGCCAATCGAAAGATTCCGTTCGATCAAGTCTTGTGGTTGGCGGGACCGCGCCCACATCAGATGTTTTCTACCTCGCTACCGGTTGATCAAGAAGGCTACTTGCTCGTTGAGCAAACCTTGCAAGTCAAACGATTCCCTTCGGTTTTCGGTGCAGGAGATTGCGTTTCCGTTAATGGGTTTCCTCATATGGGTAAGCGAGGATTTCATGACGTGAATCAGGCGTCAGTATTATGGGAGAATCTTAAAGGATTTTTCGGAAAAGGCGAAGGTCGACTCTATCAACCCCAGTCGCCATCCTCCTTATCCATTCTTTCAACCGGGAACCGCAGAGGGTTACTGCTTTTCAAAGGGAAGGTTTTTTTCGGAAAATGGGTTTGGCATTTCAAACATCGCATCGATCGGAATTTCATGAAGAATTACCATTAGATAAGAGAGAGTTTTTTATATTGGGAAGGGGTTAGGGAGTGAAGAACAACTTAATCGGCAAAATAGCCATTGTTGTTGTCATTTTGGCCGCATTTATTGGATACAACATTTATGCCCAATGGGATGAAACCCACTTTTCCGTGAATCCGGAAGCTTTTACAATCAAAGATAGTTATGAGGAAGTGTATCAGGCGCAAACTAAGATGTATCGGTATCTGGAGTTGGCACGCAAAATCAGTTTACCAAAACCATTGGATGAGTCAGTCGTTCTTCCGGATCAGCACAGGAAAATCACTGTTCATGAAATTTGGTTTCGATACCCAGGTATTTATCTTTTATACAGCATTAACTTACATAAAGAAGATCAAGATGAAGAGAGTGTCCCGAAGCTACAGTTTTCCTCAATGAAGGTTCAGATTCAGGATGAGAAAAGCATCCATGTGAATTTGAAAACCATTAGAAGGCCGCCAGGACTGAATGATCACAGCTATGTTTTCAACGGCAGGCTTTATCGGGGAATTTTACTTTATCCGGATTTTGCTAATGCTGAGTACAATGTCATAAATAGCTTTCAAGATATTCATAATAAGTTTCAGAAAATCATCTTACAAAAACCTGAACTGATTATAAATGAAAAAGAGAAAATCAAGATCAACGGTCTTCAATTAGCTTATGATTACAATCGCGAGGATTACAAGTTGGTTGATGTGCCACTCAATGAAAAGATCTCGCTTGATACAGGTGTAACGATTCGGTTCACAAACTTTCAGTCGTGGATCCGCTACAATCAACTCCAGTTCACTGTCGCACCAGAAGAAAAACATGTGGAAAGCCTTTTCTTCCAAAGTGATCAACCCGGCTACAAACTGGAGATGTCTGGGCGCTACGGGGCTTTCGTGGAGCAAAAAGAAGATGGCGTTTATTCTGTCCGGATTCCGCCATTCAGTGAGATTCCTGAAAGCTTAATTTTGAAGCTTACCGATGTTGGTTTGACTGGGAAGAAGTCGACTATGGCGATCCCGGCAAAACTTGAAGCTGATAAGAAGAAAACCGGGGAAATTCTCGGCACATCCTTTTATTTTGAAGGATACAGAGAACAGGAGAATTCTATTGACGGTCAAGGAGAAACGGTGAGTTTACGATTGAAATGGGAAACGCCTCTTCCGAGAAGGATGCAGAAAGGAGATCAGCTTCTTGGGTTTTATCCACGTCCGTACTTGTGGTATGAAAGGAATCTGCAACATGCTGGAAATGAAAAAGAAAAGCAAAGAATGCAACGAAATGCTAAGAATCTTATTGCTATAGTAAATGAAAAAGGGGAAAGACCGGGGTTCATCCTAACGAAAAATGCAAATGGAGACGACGAATATTCAACAGTTGATCTCGTCTTGAGGAAATCTTATGTGCAAAACTCCGAACATTTAACCCTTCATTTCAGCCGGCTTGCATACAGGCACTCCATTGAGCCGAAAACAATTCGCTTAAAATTCCAGGACGCAGAATAATAAAGTGACTCCCTCTTCTCTTCGGTTGAAAGGAAAGGGAGTCATTTCGTGTTAAAGAGTCTTCAAAAAGGACTGAACCTGTTCGGATGTTTTGGCGTGGGCACTGTGAAGGTGGGCGGTTTTCTCTCCATTTTTGAAAACGAGCAAACTCGGAATGCCCATGACCTCATATTGGTCGGCTAACTCGGGAAATTCATCACGGTTGAGTTCATACCAATCTATATCGTTGTGTTCTTCGACGATATCACCAATAAACATATCCATTCTTTTGCAATCCGGGCACCATCCGGCCTCGAATTTCACAATCGTCGGTTTATCTTGTTGAATGACACTTTCAAAAGTTTGGATGGAATCGATTTTTTCCATTGCTGGTTCCCCCTTTTGTTATTCTGGTACAAGTATAACGAAAGCGGTGGGCGAAAAGGAAATAAATTGATTGCGCGTCAAATCGGGGTTATCCAAGTTTTTTCATACGGAATAGGTGGTAAATATGTTAAAATGATAAAAAACCAAAAAGGAACTGATTTTCTGTGTCATTACGATACGCAATTTTGGGGTTGCTGTCTAAGCAGGAAGCGACAGGGTACGAATTAACGCAACGTTTCAGGGAAACAACGATTCATTTCTGGTACGCCCATCACACGCAAATTTACCGTGAACTCGCCAAGATGGAGAAGGAAGAGCTTGTCGGTTACCGGGTCGTTCACCAGGAGGACCATCCCGACAAAAAAATCTATACGCTTAAAGACAAAGGCTTTCAAGGATTGCTCAGCTGGCTTTTGGAAAGTGAAATTGATCCTCCAAGGTTAAAGGACAGCAAGCTTTTGAAAATTTCTTTGTTCCATCTTATTCCAACAGATCAGGCCGTTCATTTTCTTGAGAAAAGCAAAAAGGAACATGCTGAAATGCTGAAAGGCATGGAGTATTGGAAGGAAAAGAATTTGCCTGAAAATCAGTGTTATCAGAATAAGATCGGCGAGTATTTAACCCTTGAATTTGGCATTCGTTCGATGAAAACGTGGATGGATTGGTGTGATTGGGCCATTGAAGTTTTGCGAAAATCGTAGCGTTTGCGGGAAGAATAACGGAAAGAAGCTGAGGCTGTTTGGGCCTCAGCTTTTGTTTTGGTACGCCAGAAAGGGTGGAACGAGGGGATTTCGGTAACCGGAAAGGGCGTTTGGTTACCGAAATTGTCAAAAGCGGTGCTACACAGGAACCGGCAATCATTTTTTATAGGAATTTATACATTTTACTCTCCAAGTTCCGTGAAATTAACGGTTCCACGATATCAATGGCTGGTTTCAATTTTTTAAGATCGATACCGGTGTCGATTCCCATCTCATATAACATGAAAACCACATCTTCGGTGGCGACATTTCCGGTCGCCCCGGGGGCAAACGGACATCCGCCGAGTCCGCCGGCTGAGGCATCGAATCGATTTACGCCTGTTTGCAAAGCAGCGAAGATATTGGCTAGCGCCGTTCCTCTTGTGTCATGGAAGTGGCCGGCAATAAGCACTTTTTGAGAGATTTCTTTGTGTAAGCCTTCAAAAAGGCGATATACCTCTTTCGGATTGGCCATTCCGATTGTGTCGGCGACACTCAATTCATCGACTCCCAATTTCTCAAATTCCTTGCATAAGGCGATTGTATTTTCTGGCGCAATCTTCCCTTCATATGGACAATGAAAGGAGGTAGAAATACAAGCGCGTACGAAGTAATCATTTTCCTTCAGCTCAGCGATCAACGGTTTCAATTCTTCCATGCTTTCGCGCGTCGTTTTATTGATATTTTTCTTATTGAATGTTGAGCTTACCCCGACGAACACGGCAGCGTTCTTACAGTCTGTATCGTATAGCCGATCGATTCCTTTCTTGTTCGGGGTTAACACGTAATTTCTTCCGTTACTGTCTAGACAATTCTCGATGACTTCCCTGGCGTCTTTCATTTGCGGGACCCACTTTGGCGACACAAACGATGTCAATTCCATCTCGCGGATGCCGGCATCTTTCAATTTTTTGATAAAAGCGATTTTGTCTTTTGTGGATACAACGTTTTTTTCATTTTGCAAGCCGTCACGCGGACCAACTTCAATGATCGTTGCTTCTTCAGGTAGATTCATGGTTTCTCCTCCCGATACACTGATCCATTTCATTCTAACAAAAGGACAATTGATTGAAAACGCTTTCGTCTTGTGGAACGCCTCGAGTTAAAATGAATGTGAATATGTTAAAATGGGATCAAAAGCAAGCATAAAGAGGGGAAGGAGATTTAAGGCATGGCACAAGCAATCAAAGAAGGGGAATTTCTTTGGGAGCCCAAACCCGAATTTAAAAAGCAATCCAATATCGTCTATTATATGGAATGGTTGAAAGATCACAAACAGCTCCACTTTGAGGATTATGATGCATTATGGACATGGTCCGTTACGAAAATCGAGGATTTTTGGGGCTCATTATGGGAGTATTTCGATATTCAGGCTTCAACGCCGTATCGAAATGTTCTACCAGAAAGAAAGATGCCCGGAGCCAAATGGTTTGAAGGCGCACGCTTAAATTATACCGAGCACATCTTCCGAAATGGTAAATTGAATGAAACCGCTATTAAGGAGCAGTCGGAACTTCGACCCCTGCAGGAAATGACATGGCAGACCCTTCAAGACCGTGTGGCTTCATTTGCGGCAGGGTTGAAGGCGGCAGGTATAGGAAAAGGAGATCGTGTTGTAGCCTACATGCCGAACATCGCTGAGAGCGTGATAGCCTTTCTGGCATCTGCGAGCATAGGGGCGATTTGGTCAAGCTGTTCCCCCGATTTTGGAAGCCCGACAGTGATTGATCGTTTCCAACAAATTGAACCACGCTTTTTAATTGCCGTTGACGGTTATCGATATGGTGGGAAAGATTTTGATCGTATGGCCACGGTGCGAAAGATCCAAGATGCCATCCCAACACTGGAAAAAACGGTTTTATTGCCTTATTTGAACGGGAATCCGGACATTCAATCCCTGCAAAATGCAGAATCCTGGGATCTTTTTATCGGTCGGCATGAAAACGCTTCATTGACCTACGAGCAAGTTCCGTTTGACCATCCGCTATGGGTGTTGTTTTCTTCGGGAACGACCGGATTACCGAAAGCCATTGTGCAGGGACAGGGCGGGATCTTGCTTGAGCATTTGAAATTAGCCGCTTTTCACATGGATTTAAAGCCGGCAAGTCGTTTCTTCTGGTTTACCACAACAGGTTGGATGATGTGGAACGTGGTGGTTGGCGGACTGTTGACTGGCTCTACTATCCTTCTCTATGACGGCAGTCCGGGGTATCCGAACCTTAATACAATGTGGAAGTTTGCTGAGGATACTGGGATGAACGTATTTGGGACAAGTGCGAGTTACTTGCTTTCGTGCCGGAATGAGGAATTGATTCCGAAAGATAAATTCGATCTTTCAGAGCTGCAAAGTATTGCTTCTACGGGGTCGCCACTACCACCTGAGGGATTCGCCTGGGTCTATGAAAATGTAAAAGAAGACTTGTGGCTGGCGTCCGCGAGCGGCGGTACTGATCTTTGTACGGCATTTGTTGCAGGATCGCCGAATCTGCCAGTTTATGCCGGTGAAATTCAATGCCGGACACTCGGAGCCAATATTGAAGCTTACGATGAAGGCGGGCATGCACTTATCGATGAAGTTGGCGAACTGGTGATTACGGAGCCAATGCCGTCCATGCCGGTGTTTTTCTGGAATGATGAAAACGGAGAACGTTATTTCAATAGTTATTTTGATATGTATTCAGGGATCTGGCGCCACGGGGATTGGATTAAAGTCACGGAACGGGGAAGCTGTCAAATTTACGGCAGGTCGGATTCGACGATAAATCGCGGCGGTATTCGTATGGGGACCAGTGAAATTTACAGCGCGGTCGAAAATGTGGAAGAGGTGGCTGACAGTCTCGTTATCGACATCAGTAATGAAAAAGGGCAAGCTTTCATGCCGCTTTTCGTTGTGCTGAAGGATGGGGCAAAGTTGGACGATACCCTGAAAAGGAAAATCAGTCAACGGGTTCGAGAAAATTGTTCACCAAGGCATGTGCCGAACGAGATTTATGAAATCAAAGAAGTGCCGAGAACCTTAAACGGCAAAAAACTAGAGGTGCCGATTAAGAAGTTGTTGATGGGAGTCTCTTTAGAGAAGGCGGCTAATCAGGATGCGCTCAACAATCCGGAGGCACTTGAATATTTCATTGCCTTCGCCAAGGAACTGAAACTATAGAGCGAGATTGCGAGAATAACGGGAGGCGAAACGATGAAAGACGTTTATGTATTAGATGGCGCCAGGACTCCGTTCGGCAGTTTCGGTAAGTCGTTAAAGAACGTGTCTGCGACAGAAATGGGGCGGTTGACAGCCGTAGAGGCAATGAAGCGTTCTGATGTGGCGGCAGGTGAAATAGAACAGGCCGTCTATGGAAATGTGATTCATTCGAGCACGAATGCAGCGTATGTATCAAGGCATATAACGCTTCGTGCCGGATTACCTATTGAAATACCGGCGTTCACAGTCAACCGATTGTGCGGATCGGGTCTGCAAGCTGTTGTTTCTGCCGCTCAGGGTTTGCGTCTTGGTGAAGGCGATACGGCTCTTGTCGGCGGGACGGAAAATATGTCGATGTCGCCTCATGTGGATTTCGTAAGCCGGTTTGCAGGAGCGAAAATGGGGCCGGTGAAGCTGGAAGACATGCTTTTAAGCACATTGACGGATGAATACAGCGGTTGCGGTATGGGCGTAACCGCTGAGAATTTGGCGGAGAAATACGGGATCACGAGGGAAGCGCAGGATGAGTATGCGTACGAAAGCCATCAACGAGCCGCGAGGGCGAGTGAATCGGGAAGATTCGCGGAGGAAATCGTGCCTGTCGAGTTGAAAACTCGTAAAGGGAGCGAAACCTTTGATCGAGATGAACACGTGAAGAAAGAGACGACTGTGGAAAAGCTGGCTGAGCTTCGGCCGTCTTTCAAAAAAGACGGATCCGTGACTGCCGGAAATGCCAGTGGAATTAACGATGGAGCGACTTCTCTGGTTGTGGCAAGTGAGGATTACGTGAGAGCGGGAAAGAAGCAACCGTTGGCGAGAATTCTCTCTTGGGGGATTTCCGGTGTTGACCCGAACATTATGGGAATCGGACCGGTTCCAGCTTCAAAAATGGCTTTAGAACGGGCTGGACTCAGTCTGGATGATATGGATTTGATTGAAATCAACGAGGCGTTCGCGGCTCAATATCTTGCTGTTGAAAAAGAACTTGGCTTGAACCGCGAGATCACGAACGTGAATGGCGGAGCCATTGCCCTTGGACATCCTGTTGGAGCCAGCGGTGCCAGGTTGCTGCTCACACTTTCCTACGAATTAAAAAGGCGAAACCTGCGTTACGGATTGGCGGCCCTTTGTATTGGCGGGGGACAGGGGATCGCGATGGTCATCGAAAATCAATAGTGCCGTGTTGAAACTGCCCTTCCAAAAGGCAGTTTCTTTATCTTTATCTCGTAACAGAAAGTTGAACCGTTACGAGATTTGTATTAAAGATGTTCCATGATTTCGTCCAATTGTGCATGATTTTCTGAAGATTGATCTATGTGTTTCCAAATCACTTTGCCCTCTTCCGAAAACAGCCATGTGCCTCCTAGAATATAAACATCCGACGTTTTCATTGATTCGAGAACAATCTTTTTTTGAGCGGGGTCTTTTGGAATGAAATTCTTCACCAATCCGAATGTGAAACCAATAGCAGCCTTTGATAACAGTTTCCATTTCGGCATTGTGTGATGCCCCATTTGTCGATAGGCTTCCCGTTTGGGATCTCCGACAATCGGGAAAGGGAACGGGCCAAAAGCTTCAAGGAACTGACCGATAAACTTTGCGTTTGAAGGGGCCACCACATATACTCGGGCACCGGATTTATTGATTTCATCAATGTGCTCACGCAACTGCGTGAGAATTTCCCTGCAAAAAGGTCAGCCGAGATGACGAACAAACACAACGAGCGTTTTCTGGCCATGAATCATTTCTTCAAGTGTAATGGTGGTGTTTTCTTGTGTTTCAAATTGAACATCCATGAATATGACCTCCTTATCACTATATTCATTATAACATAGACAAGTTCAATGAATTGACCTCCGTTCATTTTTGCCGTTAATTTAAAGAGAAGTTATCTTTTACAAAGAAGGGAGGTTGACAGAGAAATGGAGAAAAAGCCTTTAGTTTCGATCGATGAAACGCCGGTAGATGTTTGGTATGAGGGACCGTCCGTTATGGCTGTTAAGAAACCACAGGGGATAAGGGTTCACCCGAGAGAGGCATCAGAAAAGGGAACATTGTTAAATCGTTTGTTTCAACATAATCGATGGTTAGCCGAAATGGAAACGAGTAGGACAGCAGGGGTCCTACATGTATTCGAACAAAACGACCACGGGTTAATGCTGTTTAATAAAAGTGATAACCTCCAGAAGGAATTAAATCGGGCATTGGCGGAAAAGAAAGTGGAATTTTCGTACGTTGTTACTGTCACAGGAGACTATGAAATTGATGTTTCCGAAACTGCAGATTTCCATCTAACATTAAATTCACAAAAGCGGTCAGCAGGTTATACTGTGATTGACTTGCAGGCGACATCCGGCGATACACAAACCATTCGTGATGTCTTATTCCCGGATTTGAAAGTGTCTGAAACAACATTTTATTGCTATGAAATTTCGTTGACCTTACCTGGGTCAGGGGAAAAGCTCAGCGTAACTTTACGGGATTCTTCGAAGAAGATTCCCGACATAACCGTTTATCACGCCCCTCCATGAAGCTCTTGTCGTGGGGCGAGAGAGTTTCTCTCGGAAAATGGTTTTGTATACGAAGACTACAGTGTCATGGAGACTGGGGTCATCGACAAAATGATGGAAATCAACGGCGGGAGAAAGGTGATTCCCACCATTGTGATGGATGATCAAATTGTAAAAGGGTTTGATCGCAATCGCCTTAAGGAAATATTAGGAGTCAAATAACGAGATTACCAGCATATTTTACGACCCGTTCGGATTCATTCATCTGGACGGGTTGGCTTTTATATGGCCCCAAATCTTTTACAAATAATCTTTTATACCATTTTGGAAAGTTTCTTTATCCTGATTTTCGATTCCGAAAAGAGCTTCCTGCAAGGCGAATGTGCTTTTGTAGAAGTGCATTCGTTCAAGAATCCCGTTCATTCCGGGGTATTCGCAGGCGAACAGGTTCAAAAAGCTTTCTCCGTATCCTGAAAGAATTCCTGCAAAATCATGAGCGGGATCCCCTATTCCCGAACCGCCGAAATCAATGATGCCACTCACGCGATTTTCATAAGAGTCGAACAAAATATTCGAAGGGCCGTAATCTCCATGAATCAAACACGGTTCAAATTGGAAATGGGATTCATCCGCTAGAAAGGCATCAAAATTTTTACTGACCGCTTTCTTAGCGTCTTCTCTCATAAAAGGAAACAGTTGTTCCTGAAATCGCTCATATATATCCTTATATTCCTCATAAGGTCCTACATAATCAGCGGGTAATTCAGGAATGACCTCTCGAAATGGAATTCGATGGAGTTCTCTTAGAAACTTGGCAAGCTGAGAGGCGATAGTTTGCAACGGGTCCATCTTTAATTGATTCAACGTTTCTTTCCATAAAGGTTTTCCCTCAATCATCTGGTAACCGATGAAGGTTTTGCTGGGTTCTTTAGCATCGAAATGTTGATAGATCGGTTCAGGAATTGGCAAGGAAACGTATTCGCGAATCCTTTCCAGAAGTGTCGTCTCCTCTTCAAGGCGATCTGCGCCATCGCGATATTTTGCAAAACGGAAAATCAGCTGGTCATTAACGATGAGTACATCGTTGTTCTGACCAATCTCATTAGATTGGGTTGATTGGATTTTAAGTTCAGGGTAGACGTCCCGAAGCAAGTGGACGTAGCTATTATTTTCTATGTGGTTCATTACACGCTCTCTCCAATTCTTCTCGAATGCATAAAAGACAATCCTTTCGCTTATTCGAATTCTTCTTATGGTAATTGTAATGGGGTCATTCCGTCGATTTGTGTTCTGAAAGTTTCGCGAGTTACTGAGATAAAAGCCTTCAGTGGAGGGCTCATCCATTTATCTTTATGCCATGCAATTTGGGTGATAATAGGAGACGCAGTATTTGCCCAAGCCAGTTCCTCCATTCTTCCCGCATGAATATCTTTCTTCACAACCATCTCTGGTAGTGCCGCAATACCAAGGCCAGCAATCACACATTGTTTAATCGCTTCTATGCTGACAAATTCAAATTTATTTAATGGGTATACGTCTGCTGAACGAAAGGTATCTTCCAGCAAGGTACGGTAAGAGCATCCGGTTTCAGTAAGCAAAAGCGTCTCATCTTCCAGGTCTCCCGGAGAAATTTCCGTTTGAGCCAACAGTGGATGATCCGGAGCAGCAACCATTTTGATTTCTTCTTGGACAAGGGGTTCTAGTGTTAGGGCATCTCCGGGCTTAGATGTATCCATGATGAAAGCAATGTCGAGCTTACCATTTAGCAATTGTTCTCTGGCCATTTCGTCTGAATGAGCGGGTTTAAAGATGAGTTTAACATTAGGGTACTGATGCTTGAACTCTTTCAGTATTGGCGGGAGTCGGTATGTACACTGGCTTTCTTGTGCGCCGATGACAAGAGTTCCTGTGGGTTCTTTATCACCGCTCAGGGCCATCTTTGCTTCTTCATTAAGCTTGATCATTTGATCGGCGTATTCTTTGAATTGGCGCCCTGCTTCCGTCAAAGTCAAGCGTTTCCCGAGACGTTCAAACAAAGGTTTCTCCAGTTCCGCTTCAAGGGTTTTGATCTGGGCCGTTACACTTGATTGTGCAAAGTTCAGCATCTTGGCCGTTTGGGTGAAGTTCAGACTTTCCGCCGCTGCTTTAAAGGTAATGAGATGTTTGGTATCCATAGACTCCCCTTTATAAATCGAAATTACTGATCAATATAATCGAAATCATCCGTTTTACTGATTAATAATCTCATTATAAGATATAAATAAGAAGGCAACAAGTAATGAAAAAAGCAGGGAGGACATTAATGATGAGTTTAGCAGTGATTTGTGGAGGAACGCGTGCGGACGGGAATACGGAGATATTAACTAACCGGGTAGTTGAAGGATTAGGCGCGGATCAGGTGTGTTTGAAGAATTATAATATCCAACCTATTGAGGATAGGCGTCACGCCAAAGAAGGCTTTCAGGAAATCAACGATGATCATCAGGCAGCCATTGATCGTATGCTTGCACATGATATTCTAGTCTTTTCTACTCCGATCTATTGGTATGGCATGTCAGGAATTATGAAAAATTTCATCGATCGTTGGTCACAGATCATGAGGGAACCGAAATATTCAGATTTCAGAAACCAAATGTCTGGAAAACAAGCGTATGTAATCACGGTTGGGGGAGATCAACCATTTTTGAAAGGCCTGCCATTGATTCAACAATTTCAATACATCTTTGACTTTGTGACACTGCCTTTTGCGGGCTACATTATAGGAAAAGGGAACAAGCCGGGAGATATTGATCAGGACGAGGAGGCATTGTTCGCGGCTGACAAACTACAACAATATTTAAAGGCACGATTTCAAGGTGAGAAATAGATCCAGTTGGAGGTGGGAAAATGGTCTTTAGGGTATTGAGAACGAGTCATTTTCGTTATTTTTTTCTTTCCGAAATAATTTCCGGATTTGGCGTAGGGATGAGTACAGTAGGGGCAAATTGGTTTCTGCTGGATGAGACCGATTCCTCAAAACTGATTGGAATAATGCTTTCTGTGAACGTGATCTCAGGCTTTTTGATTTCCCCGTTTATTGGCATTCTGACAGACAAATTCAACAGAAAAGCCATGATACTTTGGGCTTATCTCGTTCAAGCCGCTGTTCTTATCGGGATTACCAGCTTGTTTCTTTGGGCTGGTTTTCACATCTGGTATCTTTTCCTTTTTGCAATGGTTAATGGGATGGGTTGGACGATCTACATGTCCACATCAAGAAGTTTGGTACAAGAGCTTCTGCCGGAAAAGGATTTAATTAATGGAAATTCATTGACCGAAATCAGTTTGCAGGTTGGAATGTTCATGGCAGGTGCGGCATCAGGAATTTTATATAAGTTTTTTGGCTTTCCATTTATATTAATTGTGAATTCAGCTGCTTTTATGACCAGCAGCATTTTTTTATCACGAATTCGTTACACTTCGATGCCAATCAGAGACAAAGAAGAGTCTTATATTCTCAGCTTTAAAAATGGAATCAAGTATTTAATGGATCGGCCTAAAGTATTCTTTTTAGGCGTTGCAGCAATCATACCCTTGGTTACGACAATGATTTATAATGTTGTTCTCCCCGAATATGTGGAAGATGCCGTTAATGGCGGTTCCATCGTTTTCGGTTTAACAGATATGGCTTATGGAATCGGAGGTCTATTGTCCGGATTTATTGCAGCAGCAATTGCGAAGAAACTATCCAATAATATAACAGTAGCCCTATTCTTTCTAGTTGCTGTCAGTATCTTGTTTGTTTTTTCATTGAATCAATATGTTTGGTTTTTGTACTTAGGCAGCCTTTTGTTTGGCTTATGTAATTCTTCATTAAGAATATTGATGAATACCACGATCATGAAGAAAGTGTCTACATCCTTTATGGGAAGGGCAATGTCGGTTTGGATGGCGATTTCACTGTTGATGCAAACGCTATTTTCTTCGGGAATCGGGTTGGTCGTTGATCGATACTACACTGGTATTGGTTTTGTCTGTTTAGGGGCATTTATGCTTCTGGGATTGATTTTGCATAGCTTCATTTGCCTTACAACGGCGGTCGATAAGAAAACGGGGAACTTTGAAAGACAGGATAAAGAAACCGGTTGACTGAAATAAATTGCTTTATAACAACCTTTACCTATCAACAAATTCATCCTAATCCATCATAACAATTGCTTATCATCTTACATAAAAAATGTGCTATTTTCATTATTACCAGATCCAAGTATACTTTAGTTGAACTAGTATTAAAGGAGCTGATGTAAGGTGGGGCATACATTCACTGGAATTGATCACGTACAGCTGGCTGCACCGAAAGGATGCGAAAAGGAGGCACGCAGGTTTTTCGATGACATTCTGGGTATGGAGGAAATGCCAAAACCCTCTAATCTTGCCAAACGGGGCGGCGTATGGTTTAAGTGCGGAATTCATCAACTACATATTGGAGTACAAGAAGATTTTCATCCTGCGAAAAAGGCACACCCTGCTTTCCACGTTGAAAATCTCGATCAGTTGCGCGAGAAGCTTACTGTGAACGGCATCAATGTGATCGAAGATAACATGATGGAAGGGGCAGACCGATTTTATGTGACCGACCCATTCGGCAACCGTTTGGAATTGATCCATAGGAATAAATGACTTGATCAATAACCGTTCTCGGCCAAAAGTTGGAGATCAATCTGGTGATATTGCCGGAAGATCAGTGCCTGGTTTATTGTTAAACTCTAGGGAAACGAACGAGGAGCGGTGAAAAATGAAGAAAAGCGCCATTGTCGTTGGTGGAACAGGAATGCTGAGAGAGGTAACATTGTGGCTCTCTAGGCAAGGTTATCGGGTGTTTGTAATTGGAAGAAACGAACGAAAGTTGAAAAACGTAGTGAACGAAGGGCAGCCTGGAACTATTATTCCAGTGGCAGTAGATTATCATGACGATAACGGTTTCTTTCGGAAAATTGACGAAGTTAAACGTGTTAACGGTCCGGTTGAATTGGTCGTAAGTTGGATCCACTCATCTGCACCGCGTGCATTCGATATTTTAAACGATGTGGTTAATGACAAAGCGGACGATACTTGGCGCTTGTTTCATGTTAGAGGAAGCTCGGCCGCTCTTTCAAATACTCCGATCCACGTTCCTGAGCATTGCCGCTATCGACAAGTTGTGCTTGGCTTTATTATTGAAAACGGGCAGTCTCGCTGGCTATCCCGTCAGGAAATTTCGGGCGGGGTCATCAAAGCTATTAAACAAGATCTGAAAGATTCGGTTGTAGGGAAGGTGGAACCGTGGGAACAGCGACCTTGAAAATGAAGGATTTTTTGCGGTATGAAATCGGTTGACTCAATGAACTTAGATTAAAGGAGATAGGGACATGGACTACTTCATAAGGCCATATGAGAAAGAAGACATCCCATTTCTGTGGGAGATGTTATATCAATCCATTCACATACCTGAAGGGAAGGAAACGCCGGGCAGGGAGATCCTTAAAAACCCCGATATTGAAAAATATCTAAAGGATTGGGGCAAGAAAACGGATCATGCGTTAGTAGCTGCTGACCAAGAAGGCGATCCGATTGGGGCTATATGGATTCGGACATTTAACAAAGAATCAGCAGGATATGGATTCATAGATGAAAAGACACCTGAATTGGGAATGGCTATCCTGCCTTTATATCGGGGAAAGGGTTTGGGGCGTCAGTTGTTATACAAAATGTTTGCAGCATCCCGTGAATTCGGCTTTGCAGCATTGTCGTTAAGTGTGGATCCACGTAATTCTCATGCGTTGCGATTATATGAAAAGAGTGGATTTGTGAAAATCGAAGAAGATGAGGGTGGCTCTTGGACGATGAAAAAGGATCTTGCAACAGGAGAAACTATAAAAGGTTCGGTTGATGAGGAAGAGATTGAATGATCTCGGTTATGAGGGCAACATCAAAAAATGAGGAAGGCATTTCATAGGTCTGTACAGCTGCCTATTGGGCCAC
The DNA here is from genome assembly GCA_035776675.1 of Caryophanales bacterium. Lineage (GTDB taxonomy): Bacteria > Bacillota > Bacilli > Bacillales > DASSOY01 > DASSOY01. The sequence continues at coordinate 12,469 of DASTWO010000153.1, read as the reverse complement.
ATATGAAGGGACAATGTGCCAATCCATTCCCTTCGCCTGTCAGGAGCCAGTACAACACAAAGCAATGGGTTTCCGTCGAAAAAGGCGAAAAAAAGGGATTCTTTTTTACGAAACAAAAGGGTTCAAGAAACATTCTGTGCGGCCAGGTTCTGGCAGGTCAGGTATTTCCGGAAATTAGAAAATGAATGAAGGGTTAACTTTTATTATTCCTTAAAGCCCTAAGGAAACATTGGACAGCCGGCGTAAGAGATTTCTCGCTTTCTAAAGCTACCGTCGCAACTTCCCTAAATAATTCTGGAAAATCAATGGGATGAAGTTTAACGAGAGTGCCATCATTTATGAAATTCCTGGCAAGGGATTCTGTCAGTAAAGCCACACCATTTCCAGAGACCACCAAATCCAAAGCTGTTGCAGGGGGGAGTTCCAGGACATCCATTCCAAAGTTTATTAAAGTCTTTTGCCAATGTGTACTTTCATCGCTCCAATCTACAAGAATATACGGTTTGCTTTCAGCAAATGCCTCTTTTACGGTAAAGGACATACTTTTCCATTTACTCAACCTGTGCGTTTTGTGAGCCACCAATATAAGAGGCTCTTTGATCTGATAAAGTTTCTTGATATCGCTGTTAAAAAACGGGTACGTCATAAATCCTATTTTGACAAAACCATCGTAAAGCATCTCTATGATTTGCTGATTATGGCCAGTATGGATAGCTAGGTTGATATCGGGATAACTGTCATGAACATCTGCGATCGTTGAGCTGAATATCCCGGTTGTAAAGGTAGGTAATGTTCCTATTCTGATTTCCCCAACTTTTCCTTTCTTAATAGATTCTGCCCGATCCACACCTTTTATCAAGGTCTCTAATGCTTGCCGTGCATAGGGAAGAAACCCTTTTCCAAGGTCGGTAAGCTCCATGTTTTTTCCTACCCGATGAAATAAAGCCCCTCCAACACTCTTTTCAAGTTCTTTGATTCTGATGCTGATCGTCGGTTGAGATAAATTCAGATAGCGAGCTGCCTTACTGAAAGATCCCAATCGAGCCACATGATCAAATGCCTTTAATTGATTGATTTCCATAGAACTCACATCACATTCATAAAAAAAATTAAATAGTAACTATAACTTATATTATATTGTTTAATCAGTCCAGCATCTATATGATTTATATAGGTCAATATCCTTGGAAAGAAGGTTTTCATTATGGGTTTTAAAAAGCGCTTTTCCGAGCGTATCGACAGTCAACACGGAAAACCAAAAGGATTTCTTGGACTGTACATAGGAGAAAAGATGGTACGTCAGCATAGACCTGAAACATGTTGGACCCTCAAATTATTAAATCCCCAACAAAACGACCGAGTATTAGAACTAGGGTGTGGCGCTGGTTATGCTATGAAACAATTGTTGAAAAAATCCATTGTTGAGCAGGTTGTGGGTTTGGATCTATCCCAAACTGTACTTCAGTCAGCAAAGATGAGAAATCGCAAGGAAATAAACAAAGGTCGCGCAAAGTTGGTACAAGGTCATGTAAATCAATTAGCCTTTCAAGATGGATCTTTTACAAAGGTGTTCAGCATCCATTCTGTGTATTTTTGGAATGACCTATCTGCCCCCTTATCAGAGATTTACAGGGTTCTAATGCCAGGCGGGAAGATCATAGTCGTCTTTTGTAATGGCAAAAACGGGGAGGCATGGAACGGCATAGAGCAGAAAATGCTTCCGATGCTGAAACTAACTGGCTTTAAAAATGTTGAATTGTTGAAAGGACCTGATTCGAGGGAGTTTCATACTGTCGCGGTAATTGGAGAAAAGGAAAAATGTTTGAGATTTGAGATTGACAATTGAATTTATAAAAGTTATTATATAACCATTAGGTTATATAAGCGGGTAGTGAGATGGATGACAAACATTTACCGAGCGATGTCGGATCCGGTTCGAAGGAAAATTCTCAGCAAGCTGGCCAAGGCAGAACGGACACAAAGCGAAATCGTGCGTGAGTTCGACATTTCGCAGCCGGCCATAACGAAGCACTTGCGGATTTTAAAAGAAGAAGGTTTGATTTCGGAGGCTCATTGCGGAAGATACCGCATTTACGGATTAGATCAATCGGCCTTCGAATCGGCTTACCAGGAGATGGTGCAAGAAATCGACACAATGCTTGGAAGAACATTGGACGATTTGAAACATTATGTGGAGAACAAGGGGGAAGAGGATGATTAAGAAGGATTCGGTCAAGAGAGAGATTGTGATTGAAGCTCCGGTGGAAAAGGTGTGGAAGGCATTGACGGTTCCGGAGGAGTTGAATCGATGGTACACCGAAGAGTGTGAAATCGATTTTCGTGTCGGCGGCCATGTCAAGATGGTTCACGGATGGGGAGCTTGGTCTTCCGGAACAATCACCGAAATTGTTGAGCATGAAAAATTTGTGTTTCAGACCGGTGATGACGCGTGGACGATTATAACACTTACGCCAGCGGATAAAGGAATTAAGGTTTCTGTTGAATACAAGATGCCTTTTGTGGGAGATGAAGGTATGGGAATGTCGGAAAATATGGCGTTCGGAACGTACCAATTCCTCAGAAATGTTAAAAGTGTTTTGGAAAATGGGGTTGACCTTCGCCCAACACTTTGGCCGACTTGGATTGGCGCGTTTAATACTGCAATAAGGCCGGATCACGATGAACAGTATGGGACAACTTATGGAACATTGGTGTTAAACGTGTCCGATGATTCCCCGGCAAAGGATAGCGGAATGTTGCCAGGAGATGTGATTACATCAGCTAACGGTCAGCCAGTCGGATCCTATGAAGATTTGGAAAATGTCGTATTGGCGGTCCAACCCGATCAAATGATTAAATTAAATATCTTACGCGGTGGCGAAGAAAAACAATTGGGTTGTCGTGTCATTGCCCATCCACGCGGGCCAGGGAGGTAATCATGTTACAACAAGCATTGGAAAGCGTGAAAACTTTTCGCGGCTTGATGAATGAAGGGAACATCTCTGAACACAATCGCCGGATCACTGACGATTTTTTTGCGGTATTTTCTATGGGCGATGATTCTTCTTTCGAAACCTTTAACGCAGAGCAGTATCGGGAAGGAAACTTGGAGGCCGGTAAGGCCTATGAAGGAAGAAGTCCTTTCTGGGAATATAAAAATCTCGGGTCTGGCGTACGATCCGACAACGAAATCATTATTTCTTCGCAGATCGACTTTTATTTAAACAAACGTTTAATTAAAATGGCGTTTTGCACCGAAATTTATCGAAAAGAGGAGGGTGTCTGGAAATTAGTTCGTCAGTATATGGAAAAATACGATCCAGACAGGGGAACGGAATAATGGACATACATAAGGAATTCACTGAGATGCACGATCAATATTTTGAGAAATGGAAGCATGCGCTGAAAATCGGAGACCCTTCCGAGCTGGAAAAACTCATGCCAGCTGACTATTACGTGACCTTTTTCATCCGAAATCATGAAAAACCGACCTTTTTTGACCATACGGAAGCTGTGGAAGGGATGCGCCAGTCCGTATCTGCACATAATGGAGAGACTAAATATTTTGAAAATCGAGTGATACGGGTGAGGGGTGAAGGAAACGTCGTTGTTTTTTTCGAACAAGTTATAAAAAATAACGGTGTGGAGCTGGCAAGGTTGTTCACGATCGAAAACTGGCGGAAGCAAAACGGACAATGGGAACTGGTTCGGGAGGTCCAGGAACAAATATAAAATGGAGAATCCCGAAGGCGGGGCTTTCGGGATTCTGTTTGGTTTGATTTCGTACCGGGAATAGAGAATGCTAGAATTAACAGATATTTGGAGGGAAACGAATGGTGGATTTGAAAGGGAAAACAGTTGTGATCACAGGTGGATCAAGCGGGATCGGGGCTCGGATTGGTCTTTATGCCGCGAATAAAGGAGCCGTTCCGATATTGCTGGCTCGTTCATTCGATAAATTGGAAGAGGCGCGTGATATGATTTATGAATATACAGGAGTCAAGCCGCTTATTTATCAGCTTGATGTGAGTGATCCCGAGGCTATTCAGAATGTGTTTAATAAAATTCTCAAGGTCAAACAAGTCGATGTGTTGGTCAACAATGCAGGGTTTGGCGTTTTTGATTTTTTCCATGAAGCGAACTTGGAAGACTTGAAAAATATGCTGGATGTCAATGTGTATGGATTGATGGCTTGTACAAGAAAAGTGTTACCGCAGATGGTTGATCGAAACAGCGGTCACATTATTAATGTGGCATCGCTGGCAGGGAAGATATCTACACCGAAATCGACTGTGTATTCGGCAACGAAACATGCTGTTTTGGGCTTCTCTAACGGATTGCGGATGGAATTGGCTGATCAAGACATTCATGTGACTACAGTGAACCCTGGACCGGTCAACACAAATTTCTTCAATATCGCTGATGAAACAGGTGACTATGTCAAAAATGTTGCCCGGTTCATGTTAGAACCGGATTTAGTGGCACGCAAGGTCGTTCGTGCAATGGAAAAGCCGAAGCGGGAAATCAATGTGCCATTTTCCATGAGCGCGGGAAGTCGATTGTATCAAATGTTTCCCGGGCCTATGGAAAAAATCATGGGAAAGTTTATGAACATGAAGTAGTATTCAATAATTTTATTATGTAAACCTTAAGGCGGCAACTTTAATTTCAATGATGTATTATTAAAAAATTCATCACAGCAAAGATTATTTGAGAGTTCACCAAATAGAGGATAGATCCCATAAATCAAGTGATGAAACTTTAACAGAACCCCCTTTTGCGAAAAGATCTAATCCGAGGCTTGAAGGGTCGGGATAGATTCGATTCGTCATGACAAGCTCTCCATCATTGATGAATAACTCGATAGAGGATCGGTCCAGGAATAAATGCCATTTGACTGTATGGTTCGGACGTGGAGGTAAATTTCTGACATTCCTTTCTCCGTTAGTCGTCCCTGAGTTCTGACGATCTATTGTGACTTCGTGAAGATCAGGTTTGTAAGTGATCAATGTCTTTTGTTTGTCATCGTGCGAACAACGGACTTTGAGTCCAAATTCTTCTGCAGTACACGATTGAAGGTCAAATTCAACGATGATTTCCAGAGAGTCACCACAGATATTCTTGAATATGCCGGAATGATTTTCGCTCCATTTTACAGGCGGCAAGGATCTGTGATTTTTCCGAAGGGTTTGTAACTCAGGGACAGGCTCAAACAGAAGCTTTCCGTTCCGCGACATTGTTACCAGGCGGGGAAGGGTCATGGCGCCGGTCCATCCATAATCTTGAGTCGGCATAGGGTTCCACCACATGTCCATCCATCCGATAAGAATAACTCGCCCTTGATGGTCTATCCACGTCTGCGGCGCATAAAAATCGGGACCGTGGTCCACGTCTCCGTCTATTTCTTGTGTGAATTTGCCGTTTTCGTAATTCATCTTCCCGATCATGTAAATGCTTTTTCTAGTGTTTTTCACACCATAAGGCACCGCAGGGGAGGCAAGCAAAACATCCTTTCCATCTAATTCAAAAAAGTCAGGGCAATTCCATATCTTGCCCTGTGACCCGTTGCTTTCCGCCATTTTGCCGGTGTATTCCCAGTTGAACAGATCAGTAGATTGGTAGAGGAGGGCACTGGCCATTCCTGCTTTTCCGGATCCGATCGCCATATACCAAACACCTTCGTGCTTCCAAACCTTCGGATCACGAAAATCAACCGTTCCGTCTTCGGGAAATTGATTAATGACCGGATTTCCGGGATGTTTGGTAAAGATGAGGCCATCTTCGCTTGTGGCAATGCACTGTACCTGTTTCTTTTGTGGGCTATGGACATTACCCGTATAAATTAGGATCAGCAGCCCATTGTTTTCAACAGCTGTTCCAGAAAAACAGCCGTGCATATCATGATCCTCGCTGGGAGCAAGAGCAATCGGAAGATGTTCCCAGAAAACGAGATCTTTGCTTTTCGCGTGGCCCCAATGCTTTGGGCCATTTTCCGGACTGAAAGGGTGGATTTGATAAAACATGTGGTATTCTCCCCGGTAGTAGATCAATCCGTTAGGATCGTTCATCCATGAGATCGGGGCCGTAAAATGATAATTCAAATGATGCGGACCCATGTCCGCGTTTCTTCGCAGAGAAGCCATGGCTTCCTCCGCCTTTGAGATGGATTGCAGATGAAGAGAGTCTTTATTAGATTTAGCAGGCATGATGTTCTCCTTTCGGGATGGAAAGATCAATAATGAACGGGCATACTTTCTTTCAAATTTCCTTTGATTTTTTCGGAAATACGTATGTTTGCCGCATCAAATCCCAGAAACAAAGCTCCTATCACAGGCTCAAACTGACTTAATACCGGTACGGCACCCGGGAATTTTGTATGAACTCTAGCGGTCACAATATTCGTGATTAAACGGGATGAATGACGGAACATTCCACCTGAAAATACGAGATGAAAGGAATGGTTCTGTTGAAAATTCGCTTTGCGTGCTGCTGTTAATGCAAAGTCTCCGCATCGTTCCGCAAAACATTGAACAATTTCCTGTGCGACTTCATCACTGTTATCCGCTTCCTCCAGGAGGGCACGCATCATTTTAGTTTTCCTTTTGTTCTCTTTGTTGCCGCGTTGGGTAATGGCGTGGAGAAAATCCTCTATCTTTTCTTTGCTGAAAAGATGAAGCACTCGATTTGTCAGGGAAGTAGAGGGGCCAATTCTTAATTCTGAAAGTAAAACAACGTTAATGATTTCCTCAATAAGATGATTGCTATCGAGTCCGCGAATCCAATGGCTGCCGTGCCACGAAGATTCATTGTATCCCTTTGCCCCAATAGCCACACCTGTACCTAAAATGACCGAAACTCCGTATCCAACTTGTGATCCAGCACGCAATCCCCCCATGGCATCGTTCGTGATAACAATTTCCTTGCCAAGTGAATGGTTTTTCATAGTGTTCTTTAAAAATTCATAGTCCTCGGGCCAGTCTGCACCAGCCATACTAAAAGCTGCTGTATGTATGTCTTGCTTGTTCGCATCTGCTTTTGCCAAAGCGACGTCAACCGCATTTTTCACCTCAGAGATGGCCGCCTCAGCTGATAGAGCCCCATAAATGTCACCGCAAACGCCTCGACCGATTCCCAAAATTTCCCCTTTTTGAGTGGCCAATACCGCTAATGTCTTTGTGTTCCCGGCATCAACTCCTAGAATGAAATCCTTTTTTTCTGCTTGATCTGTCAAATATCCGCTCTCCCTTCAGGGTAAGCCGCTTTATCGGTAATAATGGTGGTATTCGGATGTTGTTGAAGAAAGGACGCAGGAACTTCTTTTGTTACGGGACCTTTTAACGTCTTTGCAAGAATTCCCCTTTTGTGTTCACCGCTGACTAATAATAGAATTTGCCGCGCTGACACGAGAAGATCCATTCCGGCTGTGATACCTTTTCGTGGAACTTTGGATTCTCCGCCCCAATAAACAGCGTTGCTGCGAATACTCTCATCAGTGAGAGACACCACCCTGGTTGGAAGATTTGAATCTGAAGGGGGTTCATTAAATCCGAGATGTCCGTTAGGGCCAAGGCCAAGTATTGCCAAATCAAATCCGCCTGACATTTTCACGTTTTCCGTATAACTTTCACACAATGCTTGCGGGTCTTCACTGTTTTCTTTCAACAAAGTCACTTGTTCCTCTTTAATTCCCCATGGGGTAAGAACAGAATGTCTCAGCCATCTTTCCAGGGAACGCGGATCATTAGGGGAAAGCCCCAGATAGCCGTCCAGTTGGAAAATTTTCAGGCCGGATGGATTAAAGTGATAGCTGTTGGTCATTTCAGCTAATTCCCGATAGGTGCCAATGGGTGTATTGCCCATTGCCGGCACTATGGCCGCCTTGTGGTTATTTCTAACTATTCTTGTCGTGAATTGTGCTGCGGCTGTACTCATTTCATCGTAATTATTTTTCACAATTAATTTCACGAACTCACAGCCTTCCTAGAATAATAAACGATCGGGCAAATAATCCTTTAAAGCAGCAGCCATTTCATCATAGATTTTCTCGGCTTTGTTTATGGAAAAAACCAATGGATTGCTTGCCAAAGCGCGAACCGCATCAATACGATTGCCGTTCCAGGCTGCTTTGGCCGTCAACGCCTGATATTCCCCCAGCATTTTCAAAAGCCCGGACACGTGTTGAGGCAGGGCACCTTGTGTAAGAGGGACAACTCCATTCCGGTCTACATAACAAGGTGCCTCAACGACCAGATCATCTGAAAAATCAGCTATTGCGCCAGTATTGGGAACGTTAGCTGTCCAAACCTCTTTCCGATCATTGAAAACGGCATCCATCACGTCAAATGCCAATTCCAGTTCATGAATCCCACCGCGGGAGCGATTCGGGTCCAGTCTCGGATGATCACTTTGAGCTTGTTCTTGATAGTGCTCCCAGTAGTCCGGAACCGAGGCCATAATATCTTGTGATCGGGTAGTAGGTTTGGCTTGTAATTCTTCCAGAACTTCATCTTTATAGTAATAATATTGAAAGTAATCGGCTGGAATGGCGTTCATTTCTACAGCGAGATTTAACATACGAAATTTATGTGTGCTTATAGTCTGATTAACCTTTTCACGTTCCAGTGCTTTTGAGAGCAGGGGCATGATGTCTTCTCCCTTGTACAGGTGACGATTACTCCAGCAATTATGATTTAATCCGATCATGGTGGTATCCAAATATTGAGGGTCCAAGCTTGCAGATTCAGCCATCCATTTTGGAAATAGAATCGGTCCCTCGCAAAGGGAAACTGTAGGAATATCGGTGTTATGGGTAATAGCCTCTGAAACGATGTTGATCGGGTTTGTATAATTGAAAAGCTTTGCCGACGGGCAGATTTCTTCCATGTCCTTAATGATTCCCTTGATCACATGAATGGAACGTAAAGCCATAAAGAAACCACCCGGCCCCTGGGTTTCCTGTCCAATGACCCCGTTTTTTAAAGGGACTTGTTCATCAATATAACGTGCTTCAAATCCACCCGGTCGATAGCTTGTGAGGACAGCATGACAGTCTTTCAATCCATTTCTGCGATTCGTTGTCATTGTAAAAGTAAGATCGAGTTGTTTGGAATGGGCCATCTTCTCAGCTATGGTTTTCACGATCTTTAATCGTTCTTCATTTAAATCTATTAACACTATTTCTGATCCGTTAAAGTTCTCACCCTGGTCGATTAGACTAGCCAGTGTTCCTGCAGCTCGTGTGCTGCCACCGCCGATATAAGCCATTTTGATTCTCGCCATTTCATTTCCTCCAATGCATTGAACCTGGACCTGACGAATAAGTGAAGAATCCGACTTCCTGGGCGTATCCAAGTACGAAACTGTCCATCAGAATCCCATTGTTTTGGAAAGGGTTTAAATCTTTTCACAATTATATAAGCATGATTTTAAAGATGTCAATAAGACAAGTGACGGATTTGTTGTAATACTGACCATTAATGTGGAGGAAATAGTTGTTGTTAAGGACTAAAGTCTTATATTTTAAAATTTTGTTGACATATTTGCTTTTCTATATTACTATCATTTCAACAAGCAACAATAACCCACACAAAACAGTCAAAAACCATTATTCATGAATGACGCTTTCTACAATGTTTTGGTACAGTGCATCCCAGTCCTTTGAGAGGAAATGACTTGATCAATAATTCTGCATATCAGGTTAGCGAGGATGTAATTTTTTATACATAATATTTCGGAATATTTAATCAACAATGATCTCAGTTTTCATGACGGCGAGAGTAGTTTAAAGGCATTGATGTGTACTTACATATTAAAAGTCGGTATGTAAGCGGTGTCATTGCGGTTTGTCGTTTCAAGGCTGGAAATTCAAAAGCTAATAAATATGAAAAAGCGAGGTGTTGGGGAGATGAAAATCGGGCTTGCGACTGCAAGTTATTTTGCAAAAGCATCAAACTACCAAACGAGCATGGATGATTGGACAAACGCCGAACGGCGTGTCATTGAGAGTTTCAGCCTGAAGGAATTCAATTCCATTTGTTCAGCTATTTCGAACGCCGGTTTTCGATACATAGAGTTGTGGATGGGTCATGCTTTTCCGAAGTTCATGACCCCATATTTTGCAGAAGAGATGAAAAAGATTCTGGCTCATTATCAATTGGAGATTATCGGATATACGTGTCATTTAGGCGATCCAATAAATGCTCCGCGGTGGACGGAACTCTGCTTTGAAACTTGCCAAATGTTTGATGTCAAGTTAATTACAAGCGGTGTCAGTCAAGAAGGTGCCTCTAAGATTTACCGTTATTGTGAAGAGTACGACATGAAAGTCGCTGTTGAAAATCATCCTGAAAAGCATCCGAATGAGATTCGAACTGTTATCGGTGATTATGGTGATCGTCTTGGTGCGGGTGTAGATACCGGATGGTTTGGAACTCAAGGATTCCCTGCTCATGAAGCTTTGATTTCGCTGAAAGATTATTTGCTGAATGTTCATTTGAAGGATGTGAAAGAGGCAGGAGCTCATCATCCAACAGCATTAGGAAGCGGAGTTGTTGATATGGAGCGGTGTATTCGAACGTTAAAAGAATTAGGGTATGATGACCGTGTTTCCATTGAACATGAATCTGAGGATCACGACCCGACAAAGGATGTTAGACATGGAAGAATGCAGGTGGAAGATTGGTTACGGATATAGATTTGGGTTGAAAGCCATCATTACAAATTAAATCCGAGGGGGATGAGTATGGTTCGAATCGCTTTGCTGGGGACAGGATTTCAAGGACAAGGCCACCTCAATACGATAAAGGAAATTCCAGAGATCGAACTCGTAGGTATGTGTGACCTTAATAGGGAAGCGCTTACCAGGGCGGAGAAGAAGTTTGGCATACCGGCCTTTTCAGATTATGTGGAAATGCTTAAAGAGACGAAACCCGAAGGAGTGATCATTTGTACGCCTCCGGAAGTGCGGCTCCAACCTGTTCGCGAAGCAGCTGAACGAGGAATTCATTGTTTTATTGAAAAGCCGCCTGCCAAGCATTTACATATGGCAGAAGAGGTGATTGAAGTTCTGGATCGAACCGGTGTGATTAACAGTGTAGGCTTTATGTTTCGCTACAGCCAGGCTGCGAATCGGTGCCGGGAACTCATTCAAGGCCGGAGGATAGCGCTGGTTCGTAGTGCAATGCTTGATGGTTTGGCTTTACGGGAAAATTGGCCACGTTGGTTCTTCGACAAGGAGCGATCCGGCGGTCCAATATTTGACCAAGCCGTTCATATGTTGGATCTTTCGCGTTTTATGTTAGGCGAAATGAGTCAAATCAGTGGCTTTCAAGACAATTTGGTTATTCCCAAAGAAGGAGATTTCACTGTTGAAGATAGTTTCAGCCTTTCTCTCCGTTACAAAGACGGGCCCTTGCAAAATCATACACATTCCTGGGTTTATCCCGGGTTTGTGGCCGAAATGGAGTTCATCTCCGATGAGATGCACCTGACCCTGGATCTGGCACGAGGAAGGTTAAGCGGCCATATAGACGGAGAGCCTATAGATTTTGAAAACGAAGACCATCTTTATCGAAAGGAATTGGAAGTGTTTGCTGAAGCTATATCGAGCAATCGCCAGGATCTGATTCATTCCAACTATAGCGATAGTGTCAAGTCACTTTCTGCTGCTCTTGGTGCCGTTAAGGCTTTAGAAGAAGAAAAGGTCGTTAGCCTGGAACAGCTAGAAAACATAAGAATGTCCAATAAGTAAATTTAACTAAGGAGGTGATGCTTGAAATCGGAAAGGTTTTGATAAAAGGAGGCGATCTAAGAAAGGTGTTTCAAACCACTCAAAAAGGTTAAACGAAGATCAAGAAAGCTGCTGGCATAAACTGGCCAATTATATGGAGAGTCGTGGGGATGGGACAAAACAGAGAAATAGAAATTTAGAAAATATTTTATTGACATCAAATGAAAACTATATTAGTATAACTCCAAAACCACGAAAACCCACAAAAACGGTCATAACAAAAATACATAGTCATTGAACGACTATTAAAGAAGGCTTGCTTCCATGATCGGCGTTAACCACTGTTTTTACCAATAATAGTTAGAAAATAAGGAGGAGTGAAAATATGAAGAAAACTCTATCTCTGTTTTTGGTATTGCTTATGGTCATGATGGGGTTGTTGGCAGGTTGTAGTGGAGGCGGATCAGACTCTGCCTCAGGAACCGGCGGTAGCGGAGGTACAGATGGTGGAAGTGATGGAAGCAGTGCGGAAGGGAAGATCCAACTGGACTTCTGGTCATTCTGGGGATCGGACCAACGCAGGCCGGTTATTCAACATATGGTCGATGCATTCAACAAATCTCAAGATAAGATCCATGTCAAATATACTTATCTTCCGTGGGGAGATGTTTGGACTAAAGAACTGGCTGCAGTAGCCGCAGGGAATCCTCCGGATGCGATTATTCAGGATATTATGTCGGT